>JBBQCI010000116.1:0-8875 GCA_038318565.1 Planctomycetota bacterium | reverse complement strand
GCCGAAGCCACGGGCGCCGGGGAATTCCTTAAGCTGACTACGCGACTCGACGTAGGCGCGGAACTCCAGCCGTTCGACCGACTTGCTGGCGGCATAGACTCCGCGCGCGCCAAGCAGTCCGTAGAGCGGCAGGCTGAACCGTCGTTGGGCCTCGTTGTGGATCCGTTCACCCAATCCGGCCTCGCGCAGTTGGGACGCGGTGGCGAGCGACTGCGCTTCCTGGTGGACTAGAAACGCGGTCAGGCCGAGCCCCAGCACGACCACCGCCAAGGCGACCGTGGCGTGTAGGTTTGGTCGACCTGTGCTCAGACGGATGGAGGAAGGCATGGATGCGGCGGCAGCATGTCGTGGCGCGGCTTGGCGTCCACTCTGGGGTCGTGGCGCAGGCCCGATTCAATCTGTCGGGCGTTCGGCTCCGTGCAGCCGTCGGAAGGCCTCGGGTGACATCCCCAGCGTGCTGCGGAAATGCCGGCGCAGGTGCGCCCCGTCGCAGAAGCCGGTGGCTTCAGCGACCGCCTCGACGGTCAGTCCATCAGCAACCAGCAGCTGGGCCGCCGCCTCGCAGCGGGCCTGCAGCCGGTAGCGGGCTGGCGGAACGCCATGGCGGGCGCGGAAGCGCTTGCGGAACAATTCCCAGCCCATGCCAGCGGCATCCGCCGCTGCCCGTGGATCCCGGGGCGTGGCCGGATCCGCGACCAGGATCCGCCGGCCTGCTTCCAGCGCCGCGTCCTCGCCGCTGCGCTGCCAGCGCGCCAGCCCCAGCACGGTGCCATGCAGGCGCCATTGTGTCTCGGCCGGGTCGGTCAGGCGGCCGGACTCGACGTCGTCGATCAGTCGCCGCAGCGGGGCGGTGATGTCTCGGGGCGGACGCAGCAGGGGGTGGCTGCGGTCGAACAGTCCTTGGGCCGCAAGCAGGCGCATCAGGCCGCCGTCGCAGTCGATGTAGGCCTCGTGCCACTGCTCGCCCGGTCGCGGTCCGTAGTCGTGGCGCAGACCTGGGAACAGCAGGATGAGGTCGCCAGCCGTCATCATGTCACGTCTGCCATCGCTGTCTCGGTAGAGCCCGTCACCGTGGACCAACAGCAGAAATCCGTACATCGGCAGATCGCGGCCGGCTGGTCCCCAGGTATGCTGGCTGTGCTTGCTGGAACGTCCCGCCAGCAGGTAGAAGTCGGCGCCGCGGACCGCGGTGCGGGTAAGTATTGGCCATACCATATCGTACCGTATCTTACCGTTGGCTTCCTGGCGTCACGCAGAATCCCTGTGTATACTGGGTACATGACCGCACGCGCCCATGCCGCCCTTGTCCCCGGACCATACCGCCTGCTGCATGGTGGCGACTACAATCCTGAACAGTGGCTGCATCAACCAGAGATCCTAGCCGAGGATCCCATCCTGATGCGCCAGGCCGGGATCAACCAGGCCTCGGTAGGCATCTTCGCCTGGGCCGCCATCGAGCCTGCGCGCGACCGTTTCGAATTCACGTGGCTCGACGGGGTGATGGACCGCCTGCATGTGGCCGGTGTCGGTGTGCTGCTGGCGACCCCGATCGCTGCCCGTCCGCGCTGGCTGGCCGAGGCCCATCCCGAGGTCATGCGCATGCGATCGAACGGCCAGCGCCAAGCCCCGGCCGCCGGTCGCCATAATCCGTGCTGGACCTCGACCGTGCTGCGCCAGCGCTCGGCCCTGGTGATCGATCGGCTGGCAGCCCGCTATGCCTCGCATCCAGCTCTGCTCGGCTGGCACATCGACAACGAGTTCGGTGGTGCAGAGGATCATGCGCGCTGCTACTGCGGCAGCTGTATCAGCGGCTTCCAAAGCTGGCTGAAGGTCCGCTACGACGGCGATCTGGATCGGCTCAATCGTGCCTGGTGGAGCAGTTTCTGGAGCCACCAGTACCAGTCATGGGAGCAGATCCGTCCCGGCGACGGTTCGATCGAAGCGCTGGAGCTGAACTGGCGGCGCTACTGCAGTGGCAACGTCGCCGCTTTCTGCGCGAACCAGATCACCGCGGTGCGTGCCCACAGCGCCGCTCCGGTAACCACCAACCTGCATGGTGATCTTGATCAGTACGACCTTGGCGCCCTCGCCACCCAACTGGATTTCACCAGCTATGACGCCTACCACGACGCCGACAGCGACGCCTCGCTGCTCAACGACATGCACCATTTCTCGTTCCTTACCTCGGCGGTGCGCAGTTTTGGGGGCGGCAAACCGTGGCTGCTGATGGAGAGCTGTCCGTCCCTACCGCAGTGGAAGTCGCGCCAGCGCCTCAAGCGGCCCGGCGTGCACCGCTTGCTCTCGCTGTCGATGATTGCCGAAGGTTCGGACGGGGTGTGCTATTTCCAGTGGCGGGCGGGTCGTGGCGGCATGGAGAAGCTGCATGGTTCGGTGCTGATGCAGGATGCGCCGCACGACACCCGCGTCTTTCGCGAGGTCGCCGCGCTCGGCGCCGAACTCCAGGCTCTCTCGGGGATCGCCGGCGCGGCCATCCCCTCGTCGGTGGCAGTAGTCTGGGACATCGACAGCGAGTGGGCACGCAGCTTGAACAGCGGCCTGTACAGCCTGCCCTGGCCGCGCGTCGCTGCCCATGCCTGGCACCGCCCACTGTGGGAACGTGGCATCGGTGTCGACGTGGTTGATGCGACCCGCGACTTCGCCGCGTACCGCGTGGTCATCGTGCCCGGTGTTTTCCTGTTGCGTCCTGGTTTCGCCGAACGCCTGCAGGCGGCGGCCCGCGCCGGTACCCAAGTTGTGATCGATGGCCTGTCGGCATGGGTCGACCAGGACATGGCCTGCGTCACCGGCGGTCGACCAGGCCCGCTAGGCGAGGCCCTTGGCCTGCGCTGCGAAGAGTTCGACCAGTTGCGCGACGACGAGTCGGTGCCGCTCGATGATCCGCATGGTTGGCTGGGCGCCGGCGCAACTGCGCAGCAGTGGGTCGACCGTATCCAGGTCGCCGACGCCGAGGTGATGGTCCGTCTAGCTGGCGGCTTCCATGACGGTTTCCCCGCCGTGACGCGCAAGGCGCTGGGCGCCGGTCACATGTGGTACGTCGCGGTCGGCCTGACGCCGGCGGCCCGGGTGCATCTGCTCGCCAAGTTGTGCGCTGCAGCTCACGTCGTGCCATGCCTGCCGCACCTTCCGGCTGGTGTGATCGCGCGCGAACGCACCCAGCCCGGGGCCCGCTATGTGGTGTTGATGAACCCGACGCCGACCGCTGTCATCTGCCCGTTGCCGGCCGGCTGGCGTCGGGCCCGCGACGGACGTGCCCTCAGCGAGGTTGCCCTGCCCGCAAGTGGAGCCGAAGTCGTGGTGTCGACGGCAGGCTGACGGCATCGGCCGCCAGCCAAAACTCAGAACTTGTGGCCGTAGAACAGTGCGCTGCCGAAGCCGTGCCAGTTCAGCTCGACCTTACTCTCGACGTTGCCATTGAGCGTGTTTGCCACGTAACTCGAGGTGGCGTAACCGACGCGGTAGTCGACGGCGACACCGATGTGCCATTCCTGCGAACCGGGGTGCCAGATCAGGGCGTTGCGGATACCGCCCTCGAACACCGGCCCGGGCGCCGTTTCCGTCGTTGGCTGCTGGCTGGCCAAGTCGATCAGGTCCATTTCGTTCCACATCAGACCGACGGAGACGAACGGTTCGAACTCATAGCGCCAGCTGGGGCCCATGTACCAGGCATAACCCATGCCGACCTGCGCCGTGAGGGCCTGCAGAGTCAACTCCTGTGATTCGGCGCCGAGCTCGTAGATGATGGTGTAGTCGCGGCGGGTGTATTCGAGCCCGAGAGTGTAGAACCAGCCGTGGTCCGGACCCTGGAAATCGCCGAGTACCCAGAGCAGGCCGATCTGCGGGGCCAGCGCGGGATCATTGTAGACGCGGTCGTTCTCCACTGCCGCCGGGCCGGGATAGGCTGCACCGTCGACCTCAGTCTTGATCCGGATGCGATCGATGCCCGGGGCCAGGCCGAGGGTCAGGCGCCATTCGTCGAATTCGCCGCCGCCATGGCTGCCGTACACACCTTCGTTGATGTCATTGCCCTTGGACAGGTCATCGTAGCTGTAATTGTCGGCGGCGACAAGAACTCCAGCGCAGGCGAGGAGCGAGGCGGCACAGCGAATCGGACATGTGGGCATGCGCGGGGTCCTGACCGCGGCGGGACCGCAGCGGTCAGGGCAGGCTAGGGAGCGGATCGCATCGGACAGGCCAGCCGGTTGCCTCTGTAAATGGCCTGTGGCACTCACCCGCCGCGTGACTGTGCCTGTTCTAACGCATCACCCCGATGCGGTTGTCCTGATTGAAGGATGCCACCGCCTTGCCGCCGCGCAGCAGGCGGCCATTCCATTGCACGGCGCAGCCGGCGTCCCAGCGGGTGTCGAAGCGCAGCTCGGCCTCCAGGCGGTCGCCTGGTTTGCTCGACATGGATTGCTGCAGTGGCAGGTAGATCTGCTCCCAGTGGGTCGGTGGCAGCAACGGGCTGGTCGACAGACTGACGCCCTGCCACAGCTCGGCCACCCACCACAAACACAGGCCATGCACTGGACCACCTGGCATGGTCCAGGCGGCGGTGCCCCGCCGACGGCTCGGCTCGTCGCCAGGAAACTGCATGCGGTCGATCACCACGCCGGCCTTGCCGCCGTCGAGCAGCTCGGCGGGATCCAGCGTCCGGACATAGCCGTTGTGCAGGGCGATCGCCCGCGCCGCTGCCAGGTCGACGCCCTGATGGCCGGCAAAGACATCGATGCCGCGCTGAACGGTGCCGCCCAGCACCGGGCAGAGCACCTGCTCGACCACTGCCGGGATCATCTTGCCGCCGGGGGCCAGCCAGCGCCGGGCATCGGTCAGGCTCTCGATCAGGTGCTCTTCGCCGGCGAAGTGGCCGAGCACTTCCGACACCACCAGGTCGACCGGCTCTGGCGGCGCCAGGTCGGTCGAGTGCCCGTGCACGAAGCGTACCGTCGTGGCGCGGTTGTCCTTGGCGGTCTGGCGGGCCAGCTTGATGACCCCGGCATCACCGTCGCACGCCCACACGCTGCGTGCCCCGGCGCGTTCGCACAGGATCGACAGGAATCCTGTCCCGGTACCCAGGTCGGCCACTCGCGTGCGCTGTGGCGTGATGGCACGGCGGATGGCTTCGGTGTAGGCCTCGTTGCGAACCCGGTCGGCAAGCAGGCGTCGTTGCGATTCGATCACGGCTGGATCGTGCGGCCCTGGCGCGCCGCGCCAAGTGCCGATGATGGCCGTCATGGCGACCACCCCTCATTCACCTGGCGGATGCCCAGCCGATGTGCTGCGCGCCCTGCCGGTCATGTGTGGGGATTTCGACGAGTCGATCGGCTACGGCGCCATCCGGCCGCAGGGCAGCGATTCCTGGCTGCTGTTCCTCACCCGGGCCGGCGCTGGACGGGTGGTTCATCGAGGAGGCTCTTTCATCACCGGCCCTGGTGAGGCCCTGCTCTGCCGGCCGGGCGTAGCCCAGGACTACCGCACCGATGCGACAGCCGGCCGCTGGGTCTTCCGCTGGGCCCACCTGCGCATCCGCCCCGAACTGGAGCCGCACCTGCACTGGCCCGAACCCGCCCCCGGCTGGATGCGCTTGGTCGTCGACGACCAGGTCGAGCGTACCGCGCTGTGGCGACGTCTCGGTGAGGCGGTGCGCTGGTCGGCCTCGCGCCATCCGCGCGCTGGCGAACTCGCCCTGATCGCGGTCGAAGAAGTCGTGCTGCGCCTGTCAGCGCTTGCCCCGGACGCGCCAGAGGCCGGCCTCGACCCACGCCTCGCGCGCGTCCTTGATCTGGTCGCCGCTCGCCTGGATCTGCCCTGGGATGTCGCACGGCTGGCCAGTGAATCCGGCCTCAGCCCGTCGCGCTTTGCCCATGCCTTCAGCGCTGCTTTCGGTACCACCCCGCGGCGCTGGATCGAGGATCGGCGCATCGAGCGCGCCATCCAGCTGCTGCGCGCCACCGGCCTCAGCGTCGCGGACGTCGCGATGCGGGTTGGTTTCCCCGACCCCTTTCACTTCGCGGCCCGTGTCAAGGCGCGGACCAGTCGCACCCCAACGGCGTGGCGCGCCCGGGTTGCACCCGATGGCGGCGTCGGTTAGGATGTAGCCGAGGTCGTCATGGCTGCTCCCAAGACCGAACGTAACTCCCGCCGGGTCCACACCGTCCTTGTCGCCGACGACGACGAGCAGATCCGTTCCCTGGTGTGGGAGATCCTCGCCCAGGAGGGCTACCGCGTGCTGCCAGCCCGCAACGGCCACGAGGCGCTTGAGGTGCTCGGCCGCCATGGCGATGGCATCGATGTGTTGCTCGCTGATGTGGTCATGCCGCGCCTGGGTGGACGCGACCTGGCCAAGCGCGCCTGCGCACTACTGCCGCATTTGCGCGTACTGTTCGTCTCCGGCTATGGCGACAACCTCGACTTCCAGGCCGACTTCCCCGAGGCGGCGGTGCTGGAGAAGCCCTTCCGCGCCGAGCAGCTTATCGACGTGCTCAGTGCGACACTTAAGCTCCGAGGCCGCCGCTCCTGAGTCGAACAGCCTCTGCCGCGTCACCGGCTCCGTCTGGAAATCAGGACGCCTAGACGTCTTGCATAACCCATCGGCCAACATAGATAGGGCCACTCCTGTCCCCCAGGTGACCGGCGCGGAGCGCGCCACGGGGGCGACCTGGACCACCAGCGGGCCGGAGCGGGACGCGCGGGACGCGCCGGGAATCTGGCGCCTGAAATGGCTCCTGCGTGTGCTGGACCTCAGGCGCGAACCGATAGAGAGGATTCTACGCCACCAAGGAAGGCCGCGTACTGTGAAAGTTGCTGACCAAAATGAGGTGGCCATTGTTATTTTTCGATTATGAAAAGTGGGTTCCACCTTGGTTTTGGTTTGCCTTTGTGATTGGCCTTATCTTCTTTCTCGCGGGTTGGGTATTCCCTGTTATCCACCTATTACTTCGTCGTACTATTTTAAGGAAATACATCATTAAGGTTGGTAACATGTTTGGCCGATATGTTTCGTGATACCAAATCCAGTAATCGGAATAATGGTGGAATAAGATGGCGGACTGAAAGGGCTGGAGTCTGTTGGTTACGTAGGGGTTTAAAAGGCAGAATAATTAACTTATTCCCTGATGAAAATATGGGTGACGCGCTTGTTGAAGTTCACAACACTCGAATATACCTAGAATGCGTTTCAACTTACGATTACTGCGCGGAATTGCATATTCCAACATCGGACAATAATTTTAGTTCACATAGTCAAAGCGCGACTCGTAGGATATTTGCAAAACCACAAATGAAAATCGACAAAAGATATTCAGATAATCGCCCACTTCTTGTAATTGTAGACCATGCGTTGCCATTTTGGAAAAGAACGCTTGCGCATAATGCAACATTAATGCGTTCATATGACTTGACCTGTTTCCCTTACGTATACATGATTGAATTGTTAACTAAAACCATTCACCATATCAAATGAAATTCTTTGGCTAACCAGTCGTTGAAAACGAGCGAGTGAATTCTGGTTAACAGTCGCCCGCTTGGTCAAGCATTCGCGGCGGCTAGGTCATCGTCCGGACTACGACGGTCACCGCCACTCAGTTCTTGACGCTGCGCTCGATGTTCGTTTCAATTGCCATCCACGTCCACACTCCAATCACGCTTTTTCGGTCACTCGCCGTTTTAGCTTGATGTTAAAGCCTTCCTTGTAATTATGAATTTTAACAGAAACTTGAAGTTTACATTATTGTTCATGTTCAACGGGTTTGTGGGAACAGCATTAATGTTTCTTGGTATTTCGTTAGTGGTGTTGTCAATAATTGGCCTCCTTGGTCATGGGAAGCTCCTTATTTTTGGCGGAAGTATCATTCTTGAGATGGCAATTGGAGGGGCATTGTTATATGTTGGACTCAGTATGGTCAAGCTTGCGCAACGCATAAATCGGCAGTACATAAAACGTCTTCCAAATACTGATTATTAGTTTCGTCATCATTATAGTTCGGTTCTAACCAGGGGTTCAAACCGATCCCATTTCGTCTGGTTTCCCAGTCGCGGCTCCGGTCAAGAATTCGCGGGACAAGGTCAGGATTCCATAAGGGGCGTCGACCCCGCTCAGTTCTTGACGCTCCGCCTCATGTTCTCGTTGCATAAACCATCCACGCGTGTCGTTCCATCTTGCCGTCAGTCGGTACATGGGCCGATTTAACTCCGATGTTAGACGCTCCTCCATGACTATGCAAAGTTACTATAAGTGGGTGGATGATAATATTAAGTCTAAGAAGTCGGCTGATGAAATGTACACAGCGATCAATTGGATGGAAAGAAATGCAGCTGTTGTCGTGCCGATGCTAGATAATCTAATAACTCACCCAGCTTTTCAATTCAATCGTGTTATTGAGATAATCACTGACGGCATTAAGGACAATAAGGATTATCGGTTGCTGATAATTGATTGGTTAGTTGAGGATGGCAAGGTTCCGTTTGGTAAAATACTAAAAACAAAAGCGCTTAGGAAACTAAAGAAGTATTTCATACGGTTGGATGAATTAGAGTTGGTAAAACTTAAGGCGCTGTTTAGAAAGCTTGATTCTCTCGAATACAAGCCAACTGAATATAAATGGTTGGCAAAAATTATGGAGAGATGCGTCTAACCGGTCGCTTAGATTTCCAAGTGCCTGCCTGGTTAAGATTTCGCGGCGGCCAGGTGATGTGGTGGGACTAAGATCAGGGCGGCGCAAACTGATCCTTAACATCATGCGCACTCATAGAATTAGCTGAAGCTGGACACGATCACGGCAGCCCTACGCTGCCAGTATGGTTCCGACCCTCGCCGCGCAGTCCGTCATCCTCGCCTATCCGATCACCAGCAAGGCCG
>JBBQCI010000115.1:0-9043 GCA_038318565.1 Planctomycetota bacterium | reverse complement strand
TGGGCTGAAAACCGAACTGGCCCGTCTGCCCGCCCTGCTGTTGCAGTCACCAACCGCCCAGGCGGCCAGCCATGGCCGCTTCCGCCGGTTGATTGGCGAACTGGTCGGCGCCGAAGATCCCGAGGTCGCCGCCGCGGCGCGTCGCCAAGCCGAGCTTGACGGTCCAACCCGTCCTACCTGGGCTGCCCAGGTAGGACGTGACTCCTACGGATTGTGGGCCGACGCCGACCTGCCAGGCGGCCGGCTGCGCTTCCGCTTCGTGCCGCCCGCCCGGGTCACCGTCGGCAGCCCCGATGACGAATCCGGTCGCCGGCCCGACGAGCTGCAGGTCACCCTGATTCTGCCGCGCGCCTTCTGGATCGCCGAGGTCGAGACGTCACAGGCGCTGTATGCAGCGGCACAGGGGCGCGATCCCAGCCGCTTCCCCAGTCGCGAACCGGCGATCCAGCCGGTCGAGCGGGTCAGCTGGAATGACGCCCGCGCCTGCTGCGAGGCGCTCAACGCGCGGATCACAGGACTTGGCGCGCGTCTGCCGCTGGAGGCCGAGTGGGAGCTGGCCGCCCGCGCTGGCTCGGCTGCGCCGTGGACCATGCCCGCAGGCCTGACCGCCGATGCCGAGGGCGTCGACAAGATTGCCTGGACCACGGACAACGCCAGCCGGCAACCGCGTCCGTCGCGGGCCCGCCTGCCCAATCCTCTCGGGCTGTACGATATGCACGGCAACGTCGCAGAATGGGTCGCCGACACCTACGGCCCATGGCCGACCGCCACTATCACGGTCGACGCCGCGGCGGTGGGCGGCACCCAGCGGGTGCTGCGCGGCGGTAGCTGGGGCGACGACTGGATGAAGACCCGTTCGGCCACCCGCATCCCGGTCCGCCCCGAACTGGCCAGCGCCTACGCCGGCTTCCGCATCGCCCTCGATGTCGACTGGGGCGCGGCGTCGCCCGACGGCAGCGCCGTGGTGGCGCGGGCGACGGCGGGTTCCGCTGATCGTAGCAAGACGTTCAGCCTTGGCGGCTGGCGCATGAAACTGGAACCTGAGGACGGGAAATGACCATGCCGCGCGTTGTATTGCTCTGTCTGATCGCCATCGCCGGGTGGTCGGCGGCGGCCACGGATTTCTCGTGGACTGGTGCCACCACTGGCGATTGGGCGACGAACGCCAACTGGACGCCGAACAACGGCTCAGCCGGTGATCCGAACGGCAACGATAATATCGCCCGTTTTGCTGGACCCGGCTCCAACCAGCCGGTCCTCGGCAACAATCGTGAGGTCAACCAGCTCAACTTCGATGCAGGCGGCGATGTCTCGCTGGCCGGCGGCAGCACGCTTACCCTGTCCGGCATCAGCCCGATCATTGTCGTCACTTCCGGCACCCAATCCATCACCTGCCCGATCAGCCTGGGCGCGAATACCACCATCCAGGTGGCCGCCGGCTGTCAGTTGGCCATCTCCGGGGTGATCACGGGCAACTTCACGCTGACCAAGACCGGCAGCGGACTGCTCATCCTGTCCGGGGCCAACGGCTACACCGGTCTGACCACGGTCAGCGCCGGTACGCTACGGATCGAACACGCCACGGCCCTCGGCACGGGTGCGAGCGGCACGACTGTTGCCGTCGGCGCCACCCTGGCCCTGGCCAACAACATCACGGTGAGCGGTGAGGCGATCACGCTCAACGGCACCCTGCGCTTCGACGCCGTCACCGGCTGCACGCTTTCCGGTGCAGTTTCACTGACCATCGGCGGCACCCCCTCGATCGAAGCGCTGCAAGGGACGCACACCATCGCCGCTGCCACCAACCTGGTGGTCAATGCCGACGTGTCCGCATTCGTCGCTAGCGGTGCAAGTCTGAGTATCGGAGATACCGACGTCACCGGTAACGGATTGCTCAGCAAGGTCGGTAACGGCACGCTGGTGCTCAGCGATATCACGGCGCCGATGCCCCCGACCATCACCGCGCCGATCAACGGCTCGACCGTGATCAGCACGACGCCGACCTGGACCTGGACCCCGACCGGAGGCGCCTACCGCTACAATCTGGACAGTGGGGCGCTGATCCAGACCACGACCGCCTCATTCGTGCCAGGGGCCGCACTGGGCAACGGCAGTCACACCCTGACCGTGGCGCAGCGCGACGCTGCCGGCAACTGGTCCACCGCGTCAAGCAACACGATCACCATCGACGGACTCCCGCCGACGGTCGTCGCACGCCGCACCTTGGACCTCAACACCGACGGCTTCATCGACGCCATCGAAGTAACCTTCAGCGAGACGATGGACAGTACGGCCATCAAGATCGGTTCCTGGATTGTCACCGGCTATACGACCGGGACGCCAACCTGGGTCGCCGGCAAACTGCGGATTCCACTAACTCCGAAGACCGTGTCGGACACCGGAGCCATGCCATTGGTGCGCCACGTGCGTCCTGGAACCGCGGCCGACGTGCTTGACGCAGCCGGCAACGCCTTGTCCACCGAGGTGCTTGGCAGCGTGGCCAGCGACGGCGCCGGTCCGATCATCCTGCGCGTCGAGGCGACGACCGGCTCGAACCAGTTGACCGTGGTGTTCTCCGAACCGGTGACCGACGAGACCGGCAGCACGTTGGCGATCGGTGATTTCACCTACGCAAACAACGCAGTTGGTGGCGCCACCAACGTGGCCTCGGTGGTCGACGGCAATGGCCTCGACAGCATCGTCTCACTCGCCACCAACGTGGCGGTGGCGGGGGCAGACCTTTCCGCCGACACCCTTGCGCCCATCCCAGCGAAGATGATAGACGCCGCTGGCAATGCCGCCGTGGCGACGCCGATCGTCCTCGCGACGCCTACGCCAGCCTTCCTGAGCACCACGACAGGAGGCGACTGGCTCGCGGCGACAACCTGGGTCGAGAACCGCACCCCTGTCTCGACCGACGATGTGCGTATCGTTGGCCCGGTGACCCTGGCCCGCAACGCCTTCGCGGACTGCAACACGCTGACCTTCTCCGGAGCGGGCTCGATGTCGTGCAGCGGCGGTGCGCCAGGAATCAACGAATACTGCCTCGTGCGCATCTTCGGCAGCAACAACCAGGTGACGGCGCTTGATGACACCGTGCTGACAGACATCAATCTGTGGGATCGCAGCAATTTTGGCGCGACCTATGACATTTTTTTCACCGTCGCGGGCGGTGCCACCCTGACCCTCAACAACACCATCCAAGGACAGTGGGCGCGCACCGTGGTCAAGCGCGGCGACGGCGTGCTGGTCTGGAATGCGCCCGCCGCGTTGTACGACCCCGCCTGGGATAATGGCCCAACCAGGATTGAGGCGGGCATCTTCCGGCTGCTCATCGCTGACGGCCGTCCGCCCGCTTACGAGCTGGCCGTTTCCGGGGGCGCGACCTGCGATCTGCGGGTCAATTTCAACGCGAGTCCGCTCACTGGTCAGGGCACAATCACCCGCTCGGCGGCCGGCACCACCCTGCTGACCATGGCCGGCAGCACGTGGAGCGGCACGATCCAGAATGGCAGTGGTAGCCTTAACGTATCGGCCAGCGGCGTCAATTTCTGGACCGGGATCAATACCAATACGGGCGGCGTATCGCTTACCGCCGGCAGCCTGACCGTGAGCGGCACGCAGGCGATCGCCGACACCTGCCCGGTGGCAGTGGCCAGTGGCGCCCTGCTCACCATCGCGGCGGCCGAGACGATTGGTCCACTGAGCAGTGCCGGCACGATCACCCTGAACGCCGGCCTGACGGTCAACCACGCCGCCACGACCAGCGCGTTCAGTGGCAGCCTGAACGGCACTGGCGGGCTGACCGTGGTCGGCAACGTGGTCGGATCGCTGACCCTAGGAGGCGTCAACAACTACAGCGGTGGAACTACCCTGGGCAACGGCGGAACCGTGGTCGTGAGCAGTAACGTCGCCCTCGGCGCGACGGCCAGCGCCTTGAGCTTTGATGCCGGCCGCCTGCGCCTGGGTGCCAACCTCAATCTCACCTCCGCCGCTGTGGCCACAACCGCCATCGGCAGCGGCCCGAGCGCAACCCTGGTGGTGCAGGGCACGCCGGCCGTTGACCGACCGATCAGCGTGACGACCAACGGCGGCACGATCATACTCGGTGCTTTCTCGCTGGCCGTGCCCGGCTTCAGCACCGCAGTCGGCCAGAATCTCACCATCACCGGCAATGGCACCACTGGGGTAAACACCGCCGACCCGGCTCTGTTCGTAGTCGTGCCCTCGGGCACCGCGACCTGGGCCGGCGAAATCGCCACCGGCAGCGCCTTTGGCTTCCTGTGCAAGCGCGGGGCCGGGTCCCTCGCGATCACCAATGGGGCGAACAGCTGGACCAAGAACGTGGTCCGGGCGGAAGAAGGCACCCTCACCTTCGGGGCCAGCGGTTCCCTCGGATCGGTGGTCAACTGGGTGTTCGTGTTGCCTGGCGCCACCGGACGGCTCGACAACGTCACCTACGCCAGCGCGCCGACCTTGTTCCTCAGCGGAACGCTCGGCGTCAACGGCACCAGCAGCTGGCAGGGGCCGACCGATCTGTGGTCTTCGACCCCGGTCGTCGATGTCAGCACGGATGGCCAGCTCACCCTTGCCGGAACGGTGAGCGCCACGTTGGCGACCAGCCTGACCAAAACCGGTCTGGGCACCCTGGTCATGGGCGCCATCAACACCTTCGGCAATCCAGTCACCGTCTCGGGTGGTACCTTGGTGGCCTCGGCCGATGACCGCCTGGGCAACGCAGCCAACAGCATCACCCTCAGCAGCGGGACGCTCAGCGCTCCAACCGGATTCGCCTCATCACGCTCCTTCGTCATGGGCAGTGGCGGTGGAACGTTCAATGTTTCGTCGGGCCAGACCCTCACCCTGAACGGGGTGGTCAGTGGCGGCTCGCTGGTCAAGACGGGCACCGGTGTCCTGTCGCTGACCGGGACTAACAGCCACGGCGCCACCACGGTTCAGGCTGGTGCGACGGCCATCTCCAGCAATGCCAGCCTCGGAACGAACGGTGCCGGCGTCGTTCTAGATGGCGGAACCCTGCGTTCTGGCGCCGACATCCAACTGCTTACCCGCAACGTCACGGTCAATGGAGGCGGTGGCTCCTTCGATGTCACGGCTGGCACGCTCGAAGTCACCGGAGTGCTGGGTGGCATAGGTACGATCACCAAGTCCTCAGCCGGCGCGCTGGCGCTGAGTGGAACGAACACCTGCAGCGGGCCCATCATTGCCGCGGCCGGCACCCTCAGTGCCCGCTCCTCAGCAGCCCTGGGCACGACGGCTGGATCGACCGTGGTCGCCGATGGGGCGGTGCTCGACTTGGCGGGATCCTTCTCCACGGCAGAGCCGATCCAGCTTGCTGGGACCGGAATTGCAGGCTCCGGCGTGCTCATCTCCTCGGTCGGCGATCAGACCCTCACCGGCGCTATCACGCTGGTCCAAACGGTGGCCGCGGCTGCTGTTTCGGTGTCCGGCACGCTGACCGTCAACGGCGTCATCAGCGGCTCGGGTGGGTTGAGCAAGCTGTCCGCCGGCGAGCTTGTGCTCGGCGTAGCCAATACGTTCACCGGCCAGGTCACGGTCGCCGCGGGTGCGTTGGCACTCAACGCCAACGCCAATCTTGGCGCGACCGGGAACGAAGTGCTGCTGAACGGCGGCACCCTGCGCGCCCAGGCCAGCTTTGCGTCAGCCACCCGGGCTGTCCGTATCGGCACCGCTGGCGGCACCATCGACACGACCGCATCGGGCTGGATCGTAGGCCTGCCCGGCATCGACACCGGCCCAGCCCAGAACCTCACCCTTGGTGGCAGCGGTACAGTGGTGTTCGGCGTCGGAGCTGGTGTCAACGCCACTTTGGCCGGCAGGATCAGCGGCACTGCTGGCATGGTGAAGGCTGGCAATGGCGATCTGGTGGTGACCAATGCGATCAACGACCTGACCGGCACCACAACCGTGACCAACGGCCAGCTGTTCATTGCCGGTGTGCTGCCCAACGCCGTTACCATCGCCACCGGCGGAACGCTGACCGGCACCGGCACCATCGGCACGCTGACGGTGCAGGCCGGCGGCGTGGTCAGTCCGGGTGGCGCCGGCGCCGGCGTACTCACGGTGGGATCGTTCGCGCCCGCAGCCAACAGCACACTCAACATGAACATAGGCGGTGCGAGCGACCTGATCTCGGTGACCGGAAGCAGTGCCGTGGTGTTGGCGGGTAGCATCGCCCTGTCTGGCGAGGATACGGCGCCGAATAGCACCTACACGCTGATCAGCGCCCCAGCGGCCGCGGTTTCCGGCCTCATGACCTTCAGTCCGGACCCCAACGACGTCAATGCGCGCTATCTGCTGCAGACGACCGCGACCCAGCTCCAGGTGGTGCGCGACAGTGTAACCCCGAGCGTCATTGCCATCACCTCGCCAGATCCTGATGGCGAATACGTCAGCGGCGACAGCGTCACCGTGCGGGTGGTGTTCAGCGAACCGGTGAACCTAACCGGCGGCCTCCGCCTTACCCTCAACACCGCGCCTTCAGTGACCGTTGACATACCGGCGAGCGCGGTCGGGGTGTTCACGGCTGCCTTTGATGGCACGTATGTCGTGGTGGCGCCCCAGGTCGCGGCCGATCTCAATGTCACCGCCATCGCGCTGCTCAGCAGCGGAGCGTACGCCGACGCGGTCGGCAATACGGTGGCGACGGTGGCCCTCCCCAGCTCGGGACAGAACCTCGGAGGGCTCAAAAACATCGTCATCGTCAACCGTGCTCCGGTCGTGCAGATCAATGGCGCAACGGTCGGCGACACGACGCCACCGGCCTACGCTCTGGCATCGGCGGGAGCGTCGGTGCTGCTGTGCGACCCGGCGGTTTCCGGCAAACTTGATGTGGTCGCGGTTGACCCTGAATCCGCCAGTCCGCTGACCTGGACGCTGCGCCTGGATCCCAGCGTCGGGGTGCTGGAGCGCTTCAACACTGGCAGCAGTGCGTGGGAACAGGTGCAGACCACCGTCTCACCAACCTTCACCCAGGACGATGTGCAGAATAACCGCGTGCGCTACCGCCACACCGGCTCAGTCGGGGGCAATGACGCCGTGCTAGTAGATTGCCAGGACCCGCAAGGCAACGTTTCGCCGCTATTCCTGATTCGCTTCAGCATCGCCGGCAACGGCCCGCCGGTGGTGGCCAACTTTGATGGCGACACCCTGAGCTATCTGGAGCCGTCGATCAAACCGGGGCCATACCTAGCGATCGATGGCGACCTCACGGTCACCTCGGTACGGTCGGCTCTGACCGGCGGTACACTCAACATCACGGTGCAGAACGGATCCGGCGACGATCAGATCGACCTGATCGCCCCAGCCACCGTTTTGGCAGGAACCGTGTCGGTGTCAGGTATTCCGGTTGCTACAGCGACCAATCTGGGCAGCAACGCGGTAAGCTTTACCCTGCTGGCAGGCGCCACCCCGGCCAACACCGCGGCCCTGATCAAGTCGGTGGGATATCGGTCCAACGACGTGTCGCCCAGCGTGCCGGGCAACCGTTCGATCAACCTGACCATCACCGACGGGACACCCGGCGGCGGCATCACGGTGGTGGCCAAAGCCATCGCCCTGGATCCCTGGAACGAGGCGCCGGTGGTCAGCGGCGCAGACGTTGCCACCGTTCCCGGCCTGACGCGCACCGGCTCGATTACCGCTACCGATCCCGAAGGTCTGGCCCAGAACCAGATGACCCTCAGCGTGGTGCAGAACCCCGCTCTTGGTACGCTGGTGTTCAATGCCGCGGCTGGCACGTATAGCTACATCCCGAATTTCCTGCCCGCTCTGACCAGCGACAATGTGGTGCTCGACACCTTCATTATCGGCGCCACCGATCAGGCCTTCGCCGCAACCAATCCGCGTGTCGCCAGCCCCAGCGCTGCTACCGTCCGAACCCCGGCCCGCATCGGACAGCACACCGTGACCGTGCGGATCACCAATAGCGGAGCTACCGGACTGACCTTCCGCAACGCCCCGCGCATGACGGTCAACACGGGCGGCATCTTCAACTACCTGCCGCAGGTCAACGCGCTGCCGGGCGCCGTCCTGTCGTATGAGTTGATCAACGATCCAGGAGTGACGGGCTTCAACCCCACCACCGGATTGACCAACTGGAACCCGGTACCAGCAGCGGGAGCAAGCGGCTACTACCGCTTCGGTCTGCTGGTGACTGACGCCACCTCCGGCATCTCAGCCTATCTGCCCATCATGCTCCGAGTTGGCTTAGGAGGCACAGGATGAGCCGTTTCCATCTGATGGCCCTGGCCGCCGTCACCGCCCTTTTCCTACAATCGTGTTCCCCGCCGTCGGTCGGCAGCGGTTCGTCCAGCGGCGAACTGGCAGACGGCGTTTCAGCAGGTACCGCACCGTACGCGTTACTCGAACTATCCACCGGCACGGTGACCTATCGGGCCAGCCTGTCTGACGCCGCGACCAATCCGGCGTATCGCTTCAACCAGATGGTCTTCCGCCGGGTCGGGCCCGCTGGTGCCAATGTGTTCGTCGGCATCTATGAAGTGACCCAGGCACAGTGGGGAATTATCTCCAGTATAGGCCCTGGGTTTACCCAGCCCTGGCTGGCGATTGATACCAGTGTCGTCCAGACAACGGCATATGGGAACACCAATCCCGCCTACAACATCTCCTACGATGAGCTAGCCATCGTCTTGGCTGGTTATACCCCGGCTACCCGCGTCCGCTTGGCGGCACCGACCTCAGCGCAGTGGGAGGCCGCCGTAGGGACCTCCACCGGCTACAGTTGGGGCGCGACCGCAGCACGCAGTCCGCTCGCCGCCCAGGCGGTCGTGCGAGAAACGGTGCTCGATGCCACCACAGTGGTCGCCCGTACCGGCGGTTCGGGGTTGGTCGATTCCGGGGGTCCGCTCGCGGTCGGATCTCGCTCGCCGTCCTCCCAAGGCATCTACGACATCCATGGCAATGTCTGGGAATGGACCGCCGGCGGCACCGAGGTGCGCGGTGGCTCGTGGTATGATGCTGCCTCGCTGGCGCGCGCAGAAGT
>JBBQCI010000114.1:0-9101 GCA_038318565.1 Planctomycetota bacterium | reverse complement strand
TTCGTAGAGCAGGCAGGGCCGCGGGCCGCCGGCCTGGTCGAGGGTCGCGACCCCAGCGCCGTTGAACATGGTGTGCGAGGCCCACCCAAGGGGTGCGCCGGTCAGCAGGTCGTCATCGCTAGACGAGGCTGAACCTTCTCGGATCTGGCGGATGGCGACCAGCGCCTTGGGCTGGTCCCAATGACGCAGCGCGCTTGGGTCTGCCAGTCGCTTGCGGAGCTCGGCCAGCAGTGGCGCGTGGTCATGCTCGATCGCCGGCTTCGCTGCCCGGGCTGGCAGGTCGAACATGTGGTGGACGCCGAACGCGAAAGCGCCGATCACGGCCAGTACCAGGATGGTCACCGCCAGGCCGATGGCGGCGAAGCATCCGCACGAGAGCTTCAGGCATCCCATGCGGAGGATCGTTCAGTGTTTGTTGCCGCTGTGCAACCCGCATTCCTTGCCGGCGGCTTCTTCCCACCACCAGCGGCCTTCACGCTCGTGCTGGTTGGGTAGGGTCGCACGGGTGCACGGTTCACAACCGATCGAGACGAAACCACGCTCGTGCAGCGGGTTGTACGGCAGTCCAAGGGCGCGGATCACCGTCCACACCTGCTCAGAGCTCTGCTCGGCTAGCGGGTTGAACTTCATCAGTTCGCCGCCGTCCTTGCCGGTAAAGGCGGGGTCGGTCTGCACCAGTGGCAAGGCGACGCGGGTAGTGCCTTGATCCTTGCGCTGACCGGTGATCCAGGCGCGCAGGGTGCCGAGGTGGCGCTTGAGCGGCGCGACCTTGCGGATGCCGCAGCATTCCTGGTGGCCGTCGCGGCGAAACGAGAACAGGCCCTTGGCCCGCACCAGTGCCTCGACGGCGGCGGTATCGGGGAACAGCACCTCGATGCGGATACCATAGTGGCGTTCGACGGTGTCGAGGTAGTGGTAGGTCTCGGCGTGCAGCCGGCCGGTGTCGAGGGAGAAGACGCGGAACGGCAGGCCGCTCTGCTTGGCGTACTCGATCGCGATCACGTCTTCAGCGCCGCTGAAGGCAATGGCGATGTCGGGCCCGAACGCCTTGAGCGCATGGGCGATGAGGTCGGCAGGATCGGTTGGATGGTCAGTCATGGAGGATCCGTTCAGAAGAGACGCTTGCCATCAACGCCGGCTATTATTTCCAGCTTGGCACGCAGCAGACGCAGGGCATGGAACATCCGGCTGCGCAGGGTGCCCAGGCTGATGCCGCCCAGGATCTCGCTCGCTGCTTCGTAGGTCATGTCCTGGTAGACCACCAGCTCGATGATTTCCCGATAAATTTGCGGCAGTTCGGCGAGGGCCTTGGCGACGTGCTCGGCCGCCTCGGCACGCTGCAGCGGGTTGTCGATGTCGGGCAGCGAGCGGTCGGGCGGCTGCGGCACACCGGGCGAGTCCTCGTCGGCATCGGCGAACGACACCTGGGTACGGCGGTTGCGCGCCTGCAGCCAGTCGAGCGCGGTGTTGCGCGCCACGGTATAAAACCAGGTCGAGAAGCGGCGCGACGAGTCGTAACGGTCGGCGCGCTGGAACACCTTCAGGAAGACATCCTGGCCGATGCAGGCGGCCTGATCGTAGTCGCGCACGATCTGGTAGAGATAGGCCAGGATCGGCCGGCGGTAGCGTTCGTAGAGCAGCCCGAACGCTTCGAGGTCGCCGTCGCGGCAGCGCTCGGCTAGCTTCTCGTCGCTATCTTCGCCGGGCTTGGCGAGCATCAGCCCAGCGTCGCTTCGATCAGCAAGGTATCGCCGGGACGGACTGGTTCGCGGAACGCGATGCGTCGCAGGCTGGCGATGCGCGGCACGCCGGCGTCGTCGACCAGGACGAGTTCGCGGATCTCGGCAACTTCGCTGCCGTCCGGACGCTTGACGCTGCCTGAGGCGGTACAGGCCTTCAGGCCGAGCTTGGTGGCGGCGACCCAGGCGGCGTCAGCCACCGCGGTCAGCTGCGTCACCCCCATCATCAGCGGGGCTCCGGGGAAATGGCCCGGGACAAAGGGGTGGTCCAGCGGGTAGGTGTACGAGCAGACGATCTTCTTGGCTGTCGGATCCCAGCTGACCACGCCGTCGACGAAGCGGATGGCGCGTTTTTTCCAGGTGAACTCGGTAATCGGCTCGGCGGGTGGCAGGGGCAGCGGCTTGAGCGGACGGCTGCTGACCTCGACCAGGGTCGAGACGCCGCTCATCACTTCGGCCTCCAGGACCTTATGGCCGTCGACTTCGGCCCAGGTGCTGAAGACGGTGAAGGGTGCGCGGTCGCGGGTGATCTCGGCATGGCCGACCAGCTTGCCGGCGAACGGCACCTGGCAGTTGAACACGACGCGCGAGATCGAACTGAACACCGCGACGTGGCCGGCGGGTGCCAAGCGCGGGGTCAGCAGCGGGATGCCGGTCAGGGCGAGGAACTCAAAGACGAAGGGCTCGTACCAGCAGGCATTCCCGGCTCCGTCCAGCCGGCCCATGATCTCGCGACCACGCGGGTCGTGGCGCGGGACAATTGCAACCGAACGGGCGATTTTGCCGCAGTCGTGGACCTCGACGAGGTCGGGCAGCATGTTGCAGCCGCGGTGAGGCAGGTGGGCTTCGAGGGCCTTGGGGTCCAGGGTGATGGGCATCGGTATAAACCTCCCTGGTCGCCAGCCCAGCGCAAGCGCAGGGCTCAGGTCCGGGCGAGGAGCTGGGCGATGGCCCGCGGATACAATTCACGCTCAGCCGCCTGCACCCGGGCCGCCAGCGTGTCCGGAGTGTCGCCGTCCTCAACCCGCACGGCCAGCTGATCGAGGATCGGTCCGGTGTCGTAGCCGCCACTGACCAGGTGAGCGGTACAGCCGCTGACCTTGCAGCCGTGGGCCAGCACGGCCTCGTGGACATGGTGCCCGTACATGCCCTTGCCGCCGAACGACGGCAGCAGGCTGGGATGCACATTCACCGTCCGTCCGACCCATGGCGCCGGTGGATCCCAGAAGCGCATCCACCCGCACATCGCGACGAACTCGGCGCCATGCGCGCGCAGTACCTCAGCCGGATCCTTGGCGACGACGCAGGAATGCCCTAGCCGCTTCGCCCGCTCGATCCCATACGCATCTGGCCGGCTAGCCACGACCACGCAGATCTCGGCCTGCAGCGTCCCGTCGGCGATGCGATCGGCGAGGTTCTGGTAGGTCGTGCCGGAACCGGAGAGAAGGATGCCCAATCGCGCAGTCATACCTGCAGCCTGTACCCCGGTGCGTTGTGGCAACCGTCGTTGGCGAGCGCCGAAGCGCGGGGCGATCGGCGTGGTGCTTGCTGTGTGTGTAGTGGAGCAGCGCGCGCCCAGCGAGCCTGTGTCCGGGTGCGTGGTCCCGATCGGCGAACGTGAGCTAGCCGTGCCGCGCGGGGGCTCCGGGGGAGAAGTCCCCGGGCTACTTATGTACGGCGTGTCCGAGGGCGTCGGCGGCAGCTTCCATCACCGCTTCGGCCAGCGTCGGATGTGCGTGCACGGTCTCGGCGATCTCGCGGGCGGTGCATTCCAGGCGCAGGGCCAGGCACAGCTCGCCGAGCATCTCGGTGGCGTCGACGCCGACGATGTGGGCGCCGATCAGCTGGTCGAATTCGGCGTCGAAGATCAGCTTCACCATGCCCTCTGGATGGCCGATAGCTTTGGCCTTGCCCGAGGCGACGAACTGGAAACGGCCGATCTTGAGTTTCCGGCCGCCTTCCAGCGCTTTCTTCTCGGTCAGGCCGATCGAAGCGACCTGCGGCTGACAGTAGGTGCAGCCGGGGATCTGGCGGTAGTCGACCGGGGCCGGCTGCCCGCAGATGTGGCCGACCGCGGCCTCGCCCTCGAAGCTGGCTTTGTGCGCCAGCAACTGCTTGCCGGCGACGTCGCCGATGGCGTAGACGCCTGGCGCGCTGGTCAGCTGGTTGGCGTCCACCGCGATGAAGCCGCGTTCGTCGAGTTTGACGCCGGCGGTGTCGAGATTGAGGCCTTCGGTATTGGCGAGGAAGCCAACCGCGACCAGCACCTTCTCGACCTCGACAACTTCGGCGACGCCGCCTTTTTCGAGATGGACCTTCACGCCGCTGGCGCTGTCTTCGAGCTTGGTGACTTTGGTCTGGGTCTTCACCGTCACGCCCTGCTTGGTGAACTGGCGTTCAACGAACTTGGCGATCTCGGCGTCTTCGACCGGCAGGACCTGGTCCATTACTTCGACGACAGTAACCGCGGTCCCCATCGAGCGTAGGAAGAAACCGAATTCCATGCCGATGGCGCCGGCGCCGATGCACAAGACCGAGGCGGGCAGCTGCTCCAGCGACAGGGCGTGGCGATAGTTGATCACCTTTTTCCCGTCGACCGGCAAGTGCGGAAAGGTGCGCGGCTTGTGCCCGGTGGCGATGATGATGTTGTCGGCGGTCACCGTTTGGGTGCTGCCGTCCGTCGTGGTCAGGATCAGGGTCTTCGGGCCGGAGAACGAGGCCGTGCCGTTCAGCACGGTGATATTGTTCTTCGTCATCAGGAAATCGATGCCCTTGGACATGCCGTTGGCAACATCGCGTGAGCGCCTCATCACCGCCGGGAAATCAGCCCTCACGTCGGTGGCGACGAGGCCGAAATCCTTGGCGTGGCGCATGCTTTCCAGCACCTCGGCGCTTTTTAGCAGGGCCTTGGTCGGGATGCAACCCCAGTTCAGACAGATGCCGCCGAGCGCTTCGCGTTCGACCACCGCGGTCTTCTTGCCGTGCTGTGCGGCCTTGATCGCCGCGACGTAACCGCCGGGACCGGCACCGATGACGAGAACGTCGTAGTCAGCCATTTGTTTCCGTTCAGATGAGCAGGTTGGCTGGGGCTTCGAGCAGTTCGCGCAGCGTCTTCATGAAGTTTGCAGCGTCGGCGCCGTCGACTGCGCGGTGGTCAGCGCTGAGGGTCAGGCGCAGAGTCTTGCCCGCGACCACGGCACCGTTGCGTACTACCGGCGCATCGGTGATCGCCGCCACCGCCAGGATCGCGACCTGGGGCGGGTTGATGATCGCGCTGAAGGCGGTGATGCCGGTCGCGCCGAGGTTGGAGATGGTGAAGCTGCCACCCTGGAATTCGGCCGGAGCGAGCTTTCCGTCCAGCGCCTTCTTGGCCAGGGCACGGATCTCCTCGCCGATCTGGCGCGCGCTCTTGCTGTGCGCCTTGGTCACGATCGGGGTGATCAGGCCATCGGGCAAGGCGACTGCGACCGAGATGTCGGCGCTGTCGAGCTGGGTCACGGACTTGCCGTCGAAGGTAGCATTGATGCGCGGGTGAACGCGCAGCGCCAGGGCGCAGGCGCGCACGATCAGGTCGTTGACCGTGACGCGTACACCGTCGATCAGGTTGAGCTGCTCGCGCAGGGCGTGCAGGAACGAGGCGTCGACTACATCCTCGACGTAGAAGTGCGGGATTTGCTGTTTGCTGGCCTGCAGACGCTGGGCGATCACCGTGCGCATCGGCGACATCGCCACAGCGGTGTCGGACTTGTCGGCGCGCAGGACCTTGAGCTTGGCCTTGGTCGGGGCGGCGGAACTGGCGCCGGCTTTGGCCGAGCCGTCCTTGATGGCTCGTTCGACGTCAGTGCGGACGATGCGGCCGTCAGGTCCGGTGCCGCTGATGCGATTCAGATCGAGACCGTGCTCGGCCGCAAGCCGGGCAGCGACTGGGGTCACGCGCGGGCCCTTCTTCACTGGGGCGGGCTTGGCCGGGGCCGGGTTGGCGGCGAAATTCGGTGCCGGCTTGGGCGCACCGCTGGCGGTGGCGACGGCGGGCGCGGTGGAGCCGCTGGTGGCCAGGGCCTCGTTCTTGCGCTTCGCCTCGGCTAGCGTGGCGGCGATGTCCTCGCCCTTGCTGGTGATGATGGCGGAGACGGTGTTGACCTTGACTACCGAGCCAGCGGCGATCAGCAGCTCGCGGACGGTGCCGCCTTCAGGCGACTCCCACTCGGCAACCGCCTTGTCGGTCTGGATCTCGGCCACCACCTGGCCGGCCTTGATGACGTCGCCGGATTTGACGCGCCACACGACGAGCGTGCCTTCGGACATGGTCGGCGACAGGGCGGGGAAGGTCAGTTCAGTGATCATAGTGATCTCTAGCAGGGAAGGGGGCCCCGTCGCGCAGCGATGGGCCGGGCGCCGAGTGGCGGTCGGCGGATAGAATGGGCGAAGCCCATCCGCCCACGTTCTGGCAGGCGCATGCCGACCAGAATGAGCCGCGACAAAGCCAAGGGAGCACGACAGTGCTCATCGGTAACAAGCCGCACGGACGGCGGCGACGATGCGATGGGGCTTGGGCAGCGTCTCGTGTTCGAGATTCGCGGCGTAGGGCATGGGGTTTTCGGTCGTGGTCACGCGGCCGACCGGGGCATCGAGGTCATCGAAGGCGAATTCCATCAGCTGGGCAGCGACTTCGGCGCCAATACCGCCGGTGCGGTAGCATTCCTCGACCACCACGCAGCGGTTGGTCTTGCGCACTGAGCGGACGATCGCGTCGATGTCGAGCGGCTTGACCGTGCGCAGGTCAAGGACCTCGCACTCGATGCCCTCCTTGGCCAGCTCGGCAGCGGCCTCAAGCGACCAGTGCACGCTGCGGCTGACCGCGACGATGGTGCAGTCGCTTCCTTCACGCTTAAGATCGGCCTGGCCGAAGGGGATCGCGTAGTCGGCGATCGGGATCTCCTGTTCGAGATTGTAGATCATCTCGTTTTCCAGGAAGCACACCGGATTGTTCTGCCGCAGCGCCGTCTTCATCAGACCCTTGGCGTCGTACGGCGTCGAAGGTGACACCACGATCAGACCAGGGAATTGCGCGTACAGCGCCTCGACCGCATGCGAGTGCTGCGACGAGACGCGCGGTCCGGCGCCGTTGGGGCCGCGCATGACCAGCGGGATGGGAAACATGCCGCCGGTCATGTAGTTCATCTTCGAGGCGTTCGAGATGATCTGGTCGAAGGCGACGAAGCTGAAGTTCCAGCTCATGAACTCGATCACTGGGCGCAGGCCGGTCATCGCTGCGCCAACCGCCAGGCCGGTGAAGCCGCTCTCGGTGATCGGGCTGTCAATCACGCGCTCGGGGCCGAACACATCAAGCAGGCCCTTGGTCACTTTGTAGGCGCCGTTGTACTGCGCGACTTCTTCGCCCATCACATAGATGGACGGGTCGCGGTTCATCTCTTCGTAGAGCGCCTGGCAGATTGCCATACGCACCGAGACAAGCTGGCTGCCGTCGCCAAGATCAACGCCCTTATGGCCGTTGATCGGGTCGGTCTTTGGATTCAGCGGGCGACGGACGGCCAGCGAGGGGGCGAGAGGCGTGGACATCGGATCAGCTCGCGGCGTAGACGTGGGTGGCGAGTTCGGACAGGGCCGGCTCGGGGCTCTGCTCGGCGAACGTGACGCAGGCGGCAACGCGCTCGCGCACCTCCTCTTCGATCGCTTCAGCTTCGGCGTCGGACAGCCACTTGGCTTCGTGCAGGGCGGCCTGAACGCGGCCGATCGGGTCGAGCTCCTTGTAACGGTCGACCTCCTCCTTGCTGCGGTAGAGTCCGGCATCAGAGACCGAGTGGCCACGGTAGCGGTAGGTCTTGGCCTCGACCAGGATCGGCTTGGACTCGCGGCGGACGTAGGCGATCGCTTCCTGGGCGCACTTCCACGAGGCGAACAGATCAAGGCCATCGAAGGTGTACGACTTCATGCCGTAACCGATCGCTTTGGTCTCGGCCAAGCTCTCGACCGCGTTCGAGCGGCTGCACGCCGTGCCCATGCCGTACTGGTTGTTCTCGATCATGTAGATCGCCGGCAGGTCCCACAGCGAGGCCATGTTCAGCGACTCATGGAAAGTGCCCTGCGGGGTGGCGCCATCGCCGAAGAAGCTGATCGAGACGCCGCCGCTCTTGCGGTACTTGGCGCTGAACGCGGCGCCGGTGCCGACCGGGATCTGGCCGCCGACGATGCCGTGGCCGCCAAGCATCTTCTTCTCTTTGGAGAAGAAGTGCATTGACCCGCCCTTGCCCTTGACGTTGCCGGTGGCTTTGCCGTACAATTCGGCCATCAGCTCATCGATGCCGACGCCGGACAGGATGGCCTGGGCGTGGCAGCGATAGCTGGTGACACTGGCGTCGATGCCGGGATTCAGGTGGGCGAACCAGCCGGTGGCAACCGCTTCCTGACCGATGTAGAGGTGGAGGAAGCCGGCGATCTGCCTGGCCTTGTAGGCCAGCTCGGCTCGTTCCTCGAACCGCCGGATCAGCAGCATCTGGCGCCACATGGCGAGGAGGCGGTCGCGGCCGATCTCGTTGCGGACCGCGATGGGATCAACCTGGTAGAGCGGGGCGGGCATCAGGGTTCCTGCGCGGGATATGCCGACGCGTCGGGACCATGCTGGTTCGGCGGCATCTCGCAAGAGCCTGGATGGCGAAGTTGGCGTCCGAAGGCCCAACATCGGTGATTTCCGTGCTGGTCGCTAAGTCGGTTGTAGAACCTTCGCAAACGACATCGCCCTTCCGGGACGACTCCGGAAGGGCGATTGCTGCGCGATGAAGCCGAACTGTGTGTTTACGGCTTGGTTGGCGTCGGCTGGGCCGGAGCTTCGACTGGTGCAGGCGCGGTGACCGCTGCAGGGGCCGGGGTGACGATGGTTGGCTTGGCTTCGGTGGACTTGACCGCCTCGACCGTGGGAATCACGACGGGCGTCGTCGGCGAGACCGGCGCGATTTCGACGGCCTTGGCCTCAACAGGTTTGGGTGTCCCGCCGACGGGAATCATTATGGGTGGATTCGGCGTAGTCGTCGGTGCGGGCTGAGTGCCGGTGGTCGGCTTGGCGCTGCCACTGACGTCGTGGAACGACTTGCGGTGGGGATAGGCCAGCGCCAGAACCATGGCGAAAAACAGGACCGCTAGCACGCCGGTGGCCTGCGCCATTTTGCGGTGGGCACCAACGCCGAGCGAGGCGTCGAGCTGGCCGCCGCCGCCAAAGGCGCTGGAGATGTCTCCAGCCGCGCCCTGCAGCAGGATCAGACCGATGACGGCCGGGCAGAGGATCCACATCAGGATCTGGAGGACGAAGACGACAGTATCCATGGTTGGCCCAGGGTGAGGGGGCGG
>JBBQCI010000113.1:0-9353 GCA_038318565.1 Planctomycetota bacterium | reverse complement strand
TCGATCATCCATCCGTTCACCGTGCTGAGCATTCTGCCATTGGCGATCGCTGGGGCCGCGTTCAGCCTCGCGATCGGCGGCTTCAGTCTGAACATCTTCAGCTTCATCGGCGTGTTGTTACTGATGGGTCTGGTTAAGAAGAACTCCATCGTCCTGGTCGACTACGCCGAACGCGGTCGCGCCGCCGGACTGACCGCCGGCTGGGCCATCCTGCGCGCCGGCAGCGTGCGCCTGCGTCCGATCCTGATGACCTCGTGCGCCACCGCAGCCGCGGCGATACCCATCTCGCTCGGCCTGGGCGAAGGCACCGAACTGCGCCAGCCGATGGCGGTGGCGGTGCTCGGCGGCGTGATCCTGTCGACTGCGTTGTCGCTGGTCGTCGTCCCCGCCTGCTACATCCTGCTCGACCGTCTGCGTCGACGCTGAATCAGCGCCGCTGAAGGCGCTTCAGCCCCGGCGGCGGTCCGAGGATCTCACGGGCGACCAAGGCATCGCGCAAGGCTGCCGGATTGGCAAGTATGGCGCGAATGCGCTGCGCCGGCTGCAGCCCCTGTTGATGCGGGGCCAGGGCCGGGCGGCTGTCGACCGTGGTACGCACCGGTGGCGGTTCCTCTGCCACCGGCTGCTCTGGTTCAGGAGCGCGGCGCGACGGGATGTGCGGGGCGTGGCCGGGCCGGGCCGTGTCGTCCTCCTCCCATTCGGCACCATCCTCGTCCATCTCCCGTTCAGGCCGGGAGCGCGGCTGGGCCTTGGGCTGAGAGCGAGCTGGCGGGCGACCGTCGTTCTGCGCCTCCTCCAGCTGCCTAAGGATCTCGTCGAGAAGACCCACGACTCAGGTCCCGAGCGACTTGTCGCCCGGCTTGGGTCCCGGCGGGTGGGCGATCGAGTTGCGCATCTCGGTGTCGGCCATCACGTTCTTCATCGAGTAGTAGTCCATGATGCCCAGGTTGCCCTTGCGGAAGGCCTCGGCCATGGCGAGCGGGATTTCGGCTTCGGCGAGCACGACCTTGGCGCGGTTCTCCTGCACCAGGGCGACCATTTCCTGTTCCCGGGCGACGGCCATGGCGCGCTGGCGCTCGGCCTCGGCCTGGGCGACTTTCTTGTCGGCCTCGGCCTTGTCGGTACGCAGACGGGCGCCGACGTTTTCGCCGACGTCGATGTCGGCGATGTCGATCGACAGGATCGAGAAGGCGGTGCCGGCATCGAGGCCGCGGGCGAGTACCGTCTTCGAGATCTTGTCCGGGTTCTCCAGCACGTTGAGATAGGACTGCGACGAGCCGATGGTGGTCACGATGCCCTCGCCGACGCGGGCGATGATCGTCTCTTCGGTCGCACCACCGACCAGGCTCTCGATGTTGGTACGCACGGTTACGCGCGCTTTCACCTTCAGCTGGATACCGTCGCCAGCGATGCCATCGATGGTCGAACGGCCCTGCTTGCCGTCGGGTACGTCGATCACCTTCGGGTTGACCGAGGTCTGCACTGCGTCGAGCACATCGCGGCCAGCCAAATCGATGGCGCAGGCGCGGTCGAAGCTGAGGGCGATGTTCGCCTTGCTGGCGGCGATCAGGGCGCTGATCACGCGCATGACATGGCCACCAGCCATGTAATGGGCTTCCAGTTTATCGGTGCTGATGTCGATGCCGGCCTTCTTGGCGGTGATGCGGGCGGTGACAATGATCGTCCCGTTGACCTTGCGGAAGCGCATCATGAACAGCTGGATCAGGCCGACCGGCGCGTTGCTGGTCAGGGCCTGAAACCACATGCTGAAGACGGAGCCGACGGCGAAGAGGATCACCAGGATGATGACGCCAGCGACGATGTAGGTAAGGTTGGTGATATCCACGTTTAGGTTCCTTGGTTGGGGTTGGAGATGAGACCGGAGAGGTTGTCAGGCACGCTGCCGACGGTGATGGTGGCACCGTCGATCGACAGGACGACGACGCGGTCGCCCCGGCTGAGTACCGCGCCCTGCACCTGCACATCCAGAGCCACCGGGGCGTGGGTGCCGCCGAAGCGGGCCCGGCCGGTGGGAAAGGCATTGGTCACCAGCTCGCCGATCGTGCCGACCGCGACCCCAGCCGCCTGGGCGATCTGGCGGATGCCGGCGTCAGCAGTGATCTCGGTGGGTAGCACGGCGGCGGTGTTGCGGCGCATCAGGATGAATCCGCTGCGCACGATGAAGAAGGCCATCACCGGGACGATGCAGACGAAGATCCAGCCGGCGGCTGGCGCGACATGGAAGGCCAGGGCGATGGCGGCAATCGAGCTGATCGCCGCGCCGATCAGCAGCATGCCCCAACTGACCACCAGGAATTCGACGATGGCGAGGGCGGCAGAGAGGATGAGCAGGGCGATCGCCCAGGCGATGGCGGCCTGGGCCGACATCGGCGCGACGTCGGCGGCGGGCGCGGCCGTGGCGGCAAGGACAGCGAGAATCACGACTGGACTCCAGCGTCCGCAGATGCAGGGGTTGCCACGACCGGTCGCACCAGCAGCTCGCCCAATTGGGCCCCGACGATGACGACCTCGCCCCCCTCGGCGACCATCTCTCCGTGCTCGGCAACCGCAGCCATGTCGCGGCCCTCGACCACCACGAAGCCGCTGGGCCGCAGCATGGTACGGGCGCGCACGTGACGACCGATCAGCGATGGGGCCCCGGCTTCGACCGCGCCGGCGCTGGTGCCGTCGATGGCAGCGCTACTGGCCAGCACGCGCATGGCCCGGGTCTTGGGCAGCGAGGCGATCGCGACGACCACGCCGATGGTCAGGATAGCAAGGGCGAGCAGGCTCTGGACGAGGGCATTCCCGACCGCCGCACCCCAGCGGGCATCGCCGGTCTGGAACTGGTAGCTGTCAGGCATGAAGGCGAGGATCAGACCCGTGGCGATCGCGACCAGGCCACCGATCGCCAAGATGCCGCCGGTTGGCAGGAAGAAGACCTCGGCGATCACCGCCGCGACGCCGAGCCCGATGAGGACGATCTCGGGCGCCCCGGCGAGATTCAGCCAGTACTGGCAGATCAGGAACAAGCCGCCGCAGATCGCCGCACCGATCAGGAACATGCCGCCGCTGGGCATCTTGAATTCCAAGATCAGCAGCAGCACGGCAAGACCTGCCAGCAGCGGGGCCCAACCGCCGAGCTTCTCGGCGAACAGTTCGTTCTGTGACGGCTCGTACTTCTGCACCTGGCTGGGCTCGACGCCCAGCAGGCGATAGACCTCGTCGATGTCCTTGACCATCGCGGTCGCCATGCCCTCGGCGACGGCCTCCTTAGCGGTGTAGGTCAATAGGCGATCCTGGCCGCTGATCACCACGCCCTGCTCCTTGGTCACCCCAGGATGGTCGGCGAGGAAAGCCGGCAGGTCGTCCTCGATGACGAAGCTGCGCGTGCCATCGAACAGGTCAAAGCGGTACAGCTCCTGGTTGCGGGCCGTCATCTTCTGCAGCTTGGCCTGGTCCCAGCCGTTGTGCTGGCCGGCCTGGCGCAGCAGGGCGCGCACTGGGCTTTCGATTTTCTCGGGCAGGTACTCGATCTTGCCATCGGTGATGGTGATGACCCCGATGTCGCCGATGTAGGCGTTGTCGGTCATGTAGATCCGCTTGTGGCCGTAGGCGATGAGGGCCCCGGCGCTGTAGGCGCGGTTGTCGATGAAGGCGACCAGTTCGGACCCCTGGTTGTCGACCTTGAGAGCGCGCTCAAGCATCTGCATAGCTGAACCGAGGTGTCCGCCATCGGTGGCGACGCGCACGACGATAAAGGTCGGCTTGTTCTTCTGCGCCTGTTCGAGAGCACGTTCGAACTGGCCGGCCCGGTGGTCATCGATCACCCCATCGACCGGGATATAGGCCACCGTGACGGCCGCCGGCTTGGGGCCGCTCTCGACCGCAGGTTGCACAGGGTCAGCGGCACTAAGCAGGCCGAGTAGGCCGAGTAGGCAGAACAGGAGCGCTGGGATTCGGGCCATGTCGGAGAGCATGCTAGGGTCGGCTGGGGGGCGGCAAGGTTTCCCGCCTTAGCCCTGGTTGCCAGTTACCAGGGCGACGCGACGACTCCAGCCTATCCGGCGGCGGGTTGGACGTTCGACACGCCCAGCACGCGACGAAGATCGGTTGCCAACCTGCCGAGTTCGACTGCCGAACGGCGCGCGGTCTCAGCACCCTCGGCAGTGGCTGCGCTCGCCGAGGCCAAATTCGCTGCCGCCTGATCGAGATCAGCGCCTTCAACGATCGCTGTCTTCAGTCCGCTGGACATGTTCCGACTGAATTCGACTTGGCGAGTCACCGAGACGGTCAGTTCAGAGGATAGCTTGGCCACTTCGGCCAGACGGATGCCGATCGAGGCAATGTCCTGGGAGGTGCTGAGACTAACCTCGCGCATGCCTCTGGCAGTTTCGGCGATCCCGCTGGCCACTTCTCCGGTGCGCCTGGCCAGCGCCTTGACCTCATGCGCAACCACGGTGAAGCCACGACCGGATTCGCCGGCGCGCGCCGCCTCGATGGTCGCGTTGAGGGCAAGTAGATTGACCTGCCTCGCCAACCCTCCGACCAGGGCAACCGCTTCGGCGACCCGCGCACCAGCGGCCTCCAGTTCGCGCACCCGCCCTGCCGCTTCGCGGGACCCAGCTTCAGCCTGAGCGACCGCCAAGCCGGTCTTGTCGGCATTGCGTCCGACCTCGGCCAGCGCCTCGTCGAGTTGCCCGACCGAGGCCGATACGCCAGCAAGCCCATTGGAAACCGAGGTCCAGCGATCCGCGACCGTGCGAACCTGAGCGTCCAGTTCCGTGCTGATGGCGGCATTGGAATCGCCACTGGCCGACAGCCGCATGGCAGTGTCCTGCAATTCGCCAGACAACCGGGCGGCCTCGCCCTTGCGGGCGGCGGCGATCTGCTGCCAATCGACCCGCGTCGCACCCAAGGTGTCGGCAATCGCAGCGGCTGTGGTGTTGAGCGCCTCGGCGGTCCGTCCGATCTCATCGCTGCCACTCACCCGCACCTGCACGGAGAGATCTCCGGCAGCAATCGACTCGACCGCGGCCGCGACGCGACGGAGATGACGCAGACGCCCCCACAGCGCCAGCAGCAGCAGACAAGCGAGCACGATGAGAATGCCACCAGCACCCCAGGCGTAGAGGACGCTGCGACGCTGGGCTTCGGCAGTCGTCGCAGCCATTGCGGCTTCGCCAGTCGACATCGCTGCCGCCATAAGTTCGCGACCGACAGACTCCGCCTTGATCAGCGACTCCTGAGCTTGGGCAATGACGCGGGTGGTGAGTTCCGCGATGAGCGTATCGGCGGCAGTGTCGCGTCCGACCATGTAGTCATCCGCCCGGCGCATCCCCTCATCCCAGGTTTCGGCCAGGTCGATCATGCCCATGGCATTGACCCAGCTAACGCTGAGTTGCTTGTGCGCGTCGGCAAATTTCCCCAATATGGAGCTGGATACGGCGTCGCCCTTTAGCCGCACTCCCAGGTCAATAATGCCGGCGCGGACGAGGTCGTGTTCCTTGTCGTACGTTGCTCGCCACAGGGCGAGTTGATCAGGTCTAACTCCGCGTACGATGAGGTTCTTGAAGGCCAGCACCTGCAGGCGCAGGTGGATCTGCATCACACGGACCTGGTCGACGATCGCGGCCACCTCGCGCGAAGCTCCCATCAGATCGCGTCCGCCGGCTTCCGATCGTGCCAGGCTGTCCCGATTCAGCTCGTGGGCCTGGGAGGCGATGTGTTCGGCCTGGACGCCGGCGTGACGGACCAGCGCCATGATGCCCCAGGCGGCCATGGCTGCCGCTGGGATCACGACAAGAGCCAAACGGAATGCCAAGCCGATGGACTGCGGACGCATGATCCGACATTACCCTATAAATTGTTAAGTTTTAGTTAATTATCGCTGTCCTTCTCTGTGCCAGACCAGGCACTGCCCCTGGATGCTGCTGCGATAGACGTTACGACCCGCGCCCCAGGAATCGAGCATGCCCACCGCCGTCATCAACCCGCGCATCCGCGGATTCATCTGCACCACCGCCCATCCCACCGGATGCGCCGCCAATGCACGTGCATTGATCGAGTTGGCCCGCGCTGGGGGACCGGGCAAAGGCCTGGGCGTCGTCCTGGTGGTCGGCTCGTCGGCCGGTTTCGGCCTGGCGTCGCTGGCAACGTCGATCTTCGGCTACGGCGCCGACGCCGTTGGCGTGTGCTTCGAGCGCCCAGCTAGCATCGACAAGCCCGGCACAGCCGGCTTTTACAATCTCGCCGAGATGCATCGCCAGGCTAAGGTCACCGGCCGCCGACTGACCACGATCAACGGCGACGCCTTCAGCCACGCGGTCAAGCAGCAGGCTATCGCCGCATTGCAGGCTCTCGGCAGGCCGGTCGACCTGGTGGTCTACTCGCTGGCCAGCCCGAAACGCAAGGACCCGGACAGCGACACCGTGTGGGGCTCGGTGCTGAAGCCGCTGGGCGACGCCTACACCGCCAAGACGGTCGATCTCGACACCGATCAGATCAAGGATGTCACACTGCCGACCGCCTCCGCCGACGAGAAGACAGGCACGATCAAAGTCATGGGTGGCGAGGACTGGAAGATGTGGATCGACGTCCTGGGCGCCGCCGGCGTGCTCGCTCCGACCTGCCGGACGGTCGCGTACAGCTATATCGGACCCAAGGTGACGCACGCGATCTACCGCGCCGGCACCATCGGTGCTGCCAAGGATCACCTTGAGGCCACCGGCCGCGAACTGAACGTGCGCCTCGCCAAAACCGGCGGCGGAGCCTGGGTCAGCGTCAACAAGGCGCTGGTCACCCAGGCCAGCTCAGCCATCCCGGTCGTGCCGCTGTACATCAGCTTGCTCTACAAGGTGATGAAGGCCAAGGGCACCCACGAGGAAACGGGCGAGCAGATCGTGCGCCTGTTCAAGGACCATCTCGCTCCGGGCCGCCAGCCCAAACTCGACGAGCAGGGTCGCATCCGCGTCGATGATCTGGAAATGGACCCGGCGGTGCAGGCCGAGGTCGATCGGCTGTGGCAGCAGGTCAGCTCCGAGAACCTGGTGGCCAGCAGCGACTACGCCAGCTTCAAGACCGGCTTCCGCCGCCTCTTCGGTTTCGAGGTGCCTGGTATCGACTACGCGGTGCCGGTCGAGATGGCAGCCGAACTCGCCTAGCATCATTGGACCCAAGCTCACCCGGCATTTCGATGTGAACGTATGACCATCGCCCTACTCAAGACCGCCCTCGACACGGTTCAGGATCCCGACCTGCATCAGGGGCTGGTTGCCCTGAACATGATCCGCAACCTGGTCTTCGCCGACGGCGTGGCCTCGTTCGATCTCGTACTGACCACCGGCGCCTGCCCGGCCAAGAAGCAGTTGGAGGATGAAAGCCGTGCCGCTGCCCTGTCGGTTCCTGGCGTGCGCGAAGCGCGCATCGCCATCTCCGCCGAGGTGCCGCAGCAAAAGACCAAGGCCGAGCTGATCCCCGGCGTACGCCACGTCATCGCGGTCGGTTCAGGTAAGGGCGGCGTAGGCAAGAGCACCGTCACAGTCAACCTGGCTTGCGCTCTGGCCGCCGCCGGTGCGCGCGTCGGGCTGATCGACGCCGACATCCATGGCCCAAGTGTGCCGATGATGCTCGGCCACGACCTCCAGCCGGCGGTAGTCGACAAGAAACTGGTACCGCCACTGGCGCACGGTGTGCGCTTCATCTCAATGGGCCTGCTGATCCCTGAAGGCCAGGCGGTGATCTGGCGCGGACCGATGCTACAGGGTGCGCTCAAGCAGTTCTTTGCCGATGTCGCCTGGGGCGAACTTGATTACTTGCTGATCGACCTGCCGCCCGGCACCGGCGACGTGCAGATCACGTTGTCGTCGCTGGTCCCGCTGGCTGGTGCAGTGATCGTCAGCACGCCGCAGAGCGTGGCGCTACTCGATGCGCGGCGCGCCATCGCCATGTTCAACAAGGTCAACGTGCCGATCATCGGCATCGTCGAAAACATGTCGGAATTCATCTGTCCGCAGTGTGGTCATGTCGAGCAGATCTTCGGCCACGGCGGGGCCGAGGCCGAAGCCGCGCAGTCGGGCGTGCCGTTTCTTGGCCGCCTGCCGCTGGAGCCAGCCGTGCGCGCGTGCGGCGACGAGGGCGAACCGATCGTCGTGCGTGCTCCGCATTCGCTGTCCGGGGCCGCCTTCCGCGCCCTCGCCCAGCGGGTCGCCGCACGCGCCAGCACGCTCGCCCTGCAGGGCTAGATGGCGACCGCGCCGTGGTACGCAGACGGTCTGCGCTTCACCTGCACGCAATGCGGCAACTGCTGCACTGGTGCGCCGGGGCATACCTGGGTCAGCGAGGATGAGATCGACGTTCTGGCGGCACGGCTGGGTATCGACCGGGCAACCTTCTGCCGCACCTACACCAAGTCGGTGTGGCGGGGCGGCCAGCAGCTGGTCTCGCTGATCGAAAAAAAGAACAACGACTGCGTCTTCTGGGCCAAGGGTGTCGGCTGCACGGTCTATCAGGATCGTCCTCGGCAGTGCCGCACGTGGCCGTTCTGGCGTCCGAACCTGTCCGACCGCGCCACCTGGGACGAGGCCGCCAGCGGATGCCCCGGCATGAACCGGGGCGCGACGCATGACGCATCCGAGATCCAGACCACGGCTGCGGACGACGGCCTACCGGAGTAGACTAGATCTTGCTGGTCAATGACTTATGCGGATCTGCCGCGGTCTGGCACAGCCCTTGCGTTCTTGTCGGTCAGCCGACCACCCCGTCGAGGAACGCCACATGCGACTTCTGCTGCTGATCGTCATGTGCATAGCCCCGCTGGCCGCCGAAAGCCTGTGGCACGCCGACACCCTCGCCGATGGCAACCTGTATGCCGACGCCACCGCGCGCCGCCGCGGTGATCTGCTGACCGTGGTGATCCAGGAATCAACCTCGGTCACCGACGAGCAGACCACCGACACCAAGCGTGACAACAAGGCCGAGTTCGGTCTGAACTTTGCCCCGGGTACCAACGCCCTGCCCGCGGGGATCGGCCAGGGCATCGGCACCCTGCCTGGAATCAGCGCGCAGTCAGGCAAAGAGTTCAAAGGCGAGGGCAAGTACGACCTGACCCACAAGGTGCGTTCGTCGATCGCCGTGCAGGTGGTCGATGTGCTCGACAACGGCTCGCTGATCGTGCGCGGATCTCGCGAGGTGGTGGCGAACGATGATCGCAAGACCATCCAGATCGCTGGCATCGTCCGCCCCAGCGACATCCGCAGCGACAACACTGTCCTGAGCGAGAAGCTCTACGATCTCCAAGTATCGATCGTCGGCGACGGTCCGCTGACGCGGGCGCAGCAGGAAGGCTGGCTTGG
>JBBQCI010000112.1:0-9398 GCA_038318565.1 Planctomycetota bacterium | reverse complement strand
CCGGAACGGCTCGTTCGAGGCATAGCCAGGCAGGACATCCAGCTCGCCGCGGGCGAACGCCTCCAGATCGCCAGCCTGCTTGCGACGCGAGAACACCGTCATCGGATCGGCAGACAAGGCGCTGAGAGCCAGGCGCAACTCGGGATCTGAGTCGTTTGCGGGACGGACCAGTCTGGATGGCGGAGCCTGGAGGAGATCCGCCAACGTCAGAAACGGACTATTGGCGTGTACCAACATCAGCGAGGGGCTGCGCTGGTGGATGATGGCCAGTAAACCGATGTCGCGGCCGCGTGCCCACTCGTCGAGGATCTTGGAGTCGTAGACGGCGAACTGGGTCCGGCCGCTCTCAAGCTCAAACGGAATGTCGCAACCGGGCGCGTATTCACGGATCTCGACCGCGAGCGCTTCGTCAGCGAAGTACCCGCGGGACTCGGCGGCGTAGATGCCAGCGAACTGGAACTGGTGGTACCAGCTCAGTTGAATGCGCACGTGCTCCGGTTCGGTTGCGCCGAGCAGGGCGACTACAGCTAGCAGGAGAAGGACAAACCGGGACATGAATCCAGTATGCACCACATCGGCGGTCGTGCCAAGCGCGATCCCCTGCCCAGGCTCCCACGGATCGTGGGCCTCAAACATATTGCCGCTAGTCGAAGAACAGAGACACAGAGGCTCGATGAGCCAGCTGAGTCGAGTGACCATGTTTCAAGTCATCGACTCCTTCGACCTGCTCGATCTCCGTGTCTCCGGTCACCCCGCTAGTAGTTGAACGCCTCTAGGCGGACCGACGGCAGCAGGCTGGGCTTGCCGGTGAGGAACTCATCGACCGCGCGGGCGACTTCGCGGCCTTCGCTGATCGCCCAGACCACCAGGGACTGGCCGCGACGGGCGTCGCCGGCGGCATAGACGCCGGGCACGCTGGTGGCGCGGGTCTTGGGGTCGGTCTTCACATTGCCACGCTCGTCCAGGGCGACGCCGCTCTGCTCGAGAATGCCATTGCGGCGGGGTCCGAGGAATCCCATTGCCAGCAGGACGAGGTCGGCCTTCCAGGTGCGCTCGGTGCCCGGCTTCTCGACCGGCTTGCCGCTGCTCCAGTCGAGGTCGATGGTCTTCAGGCCGGTGACTTTGCCATCGGTGCCGAAAAATTCCTTGGTGGCGAGGCTGTAATAAACCTCACCGCCCTGCTCGGTCATCTCCTCGACACTGGAACTGATGCGCTTGACCCGGGCCCATTGCGGCCACGGGTTGCCGCCAGTACGCTTGTCTGGCGGGCACGGCATCAGTTCGAAGTTGGTCACGCTGGTCGCGCCTTGGCGCAGACTAGTGCCGATGCAATCGCTGCCGGTATCACCGCCACCGATGACGATGACTTGCTTGCCGGCCGCCCAGATCTTCTGCTTCTTGGGGTGCAGCGCCGCGATGTCGGCATCGCCCCAATTGGAGCGGTTCGACTGCGGCAGGAACTCCATGGCGTAGTGCACGCCATCGAGGTCGCGGCCGGGTGCCGGCAGGTCACGCGGCGCTTCGGCCCCGGTGCTAAGGATGACGGCGTGGAAATCCTTCTTGAGCTGCTCGAAGGTGACGTCGACACCGACATGGCAGCTATAGCGGAAGGTGATGCCTTCGGCGGCCAGGATGTCGATGCGGCGCTGGACCTTCTCCTTGCGCAGCTTGTAGTGCGGAATCCCGTACATGAGCAGGCCACCGGCGCGGTCAGCCTTCTCGAAGACGGTGACGTTGTGGCCGGCGCGGTTCAGTTGCTGCGCGGCGGCAAGTCCGGCCGGCCCACCACCGATGATGGCGACCGTGCGGTCGGTGCGGACGGTTGGCGGCTCGGGACGGATCCAGCCCATCTCGAAGCCCTTATCGACGATCGAGACTTCATGCAGTTTGATCGTGACGGGCGGGTCAGTGATGCCCAGGACACAGGAATTCTCGCATGGTGCTGGGCAGATACGGCCGGTGAACTCGGGGAAGTTGTTGGTCGCGTGCAAAACCTTCAGCGCCGACTTCCAGCGACCGCGGTAAACCAGGTCGTTCCAGTCCGGGATGATGTTGCCGAGCGGGCAGCCGGTCATGCAGAACGGCACGCCGCAGTCCATGCAGCGGCTGGCCTGGGTGCGGATCGATTCCTCGGACAGGATCTCGATATGCTCCTCGTGGTTGACGAGTCGCTCTGTCACCGGCAGGTACTTCGGCGAGCGCCGGGTATGAGTCATGAAGCCTTTGGGGTCGCCCATAGCATCGTCCTATCGTCCTGTCGTCCGGTTGGCCGGTCGTCAGAGGTGTGAGTGAAAGTGGTGGTTGGTGTTGAGGAGGGATGCCGGCCGGTCAGACGTCAGTGCTTCTGCAGTCTGGTGGTCGCGTCCTTCTTGGCGCGTTCCAGCAGCACGCGGCGGTATTCGCGCGGGAACACCTTGACGAACTTCTTGAGCACGCCCGGCCACTGGTCGAGGATCAGCTTGGCCTTCGGTGATTCGGTCAGCTTGAAGTGGTTCTCGATCAAGCGCTTCAGATCGTTGACGCCATCGGTCTCGGCACTGACCTGTTCGAGATCGACCATGCCGACGTTGCAGCGGGTGGCAAACTTGCGGTCCTCGTCAAGAATGAAGGCAAGACCGCCGCTCATGCCTGCCGCGAAGTTGCGGCCAGTCTTGCCGAGGCACACCAGCATGCCGCCGGTCATGTACTCGGCCCCGTGGTCGCCGACGCCCTCGATGACCGCGCTGACACCCGAGTTGCGCACGCCGAAACGTTCGCCGGCCATGCCCGCGAAATAGACCTCGCCGCCGGTGGCGCCGTAGAGCACGGTGTTGCCGACGATGGCGTTCTCGTCCCATTTATAGCTGACCTTGGGTTCGGGACGGACGACGATGCGTCCGCCGGCCATGCCCTTGCCAACATAGTCGTTGGCATCGCCGATCAGGGTCAGGTTGATGCCCGGCGACAGGAAGGCGCCGAAGCTTTGGCCACAGGCCCCGCGCAGGTTGATCGTGATGGTGCCATCCGGCAGTCCCTCGGGGCCGTGCTGCTTGGCGATGCGGCCGGACAGCATGGCGCCGCAGGTACGATCGCTGTTGCGGATCGGCAACTCGATGACGACCTTCTCTTTGCGTTCGATCGCTGGCGCAGCCAAGGCGATCAGCTTACGGTCGAGGACCTTGTCGAGGTTGTGGTCCTGGGCGATGCAGCAGCGCGTCTGCACGCCCTGGCCGGCCTTCGGCTTCATCAGCAGCTTGCTGTAGTCGAGACCCTTCGACTTCCAGTGCTTCACCGCCTCGTCGACTTCGAGCAGTTCGGTGCGGCCGACCAGTTCGTCGAGCGAGCGCACGCCCAGGGCGGCTAGGTGCTCGCGGGTCTCCTCGGCCAGGAACTGAAAGAAGTTGACCACGTGCTCGGGCTTGCCGTTGAACTTTTTGCGCAGGCTCTCGTCCTGGGTCGCGACGCCGACCGGGCAGGTGTTGAGGTGGCACTTGCGCATCATGATGCAGCCCATCGTCACCAGGGCGACGGTGGCGAAGCCGAATTCCTCGGCACCGAGCATCGCTGCGATCACCACATCCCGCCCAGTGCGCAAAAGCCCGTCAGTCTGCACCTTGATGCGCGAGCGCAGGTCGTTCATCACCAGGGTCTGGTGAGTCTCGGCCAGGCCGAGTTCCCACGGGATGCCGGCGTACTTGATCGAACTGATCGGGCTGGCGCCGGTGCCGCCTTCGCCGCCGCTGATCGTCACCAGATCAGCATGCGCCTTGGCCACGCCAGCTGCGACCGTGCCGACGCCGACCTCGGAGACTAGCTTGACCGAGACGTTGGCCTCGGGGTTGGCGTTCTTGAGGTCGAAGATCAGCTGGGCGAGGTCTTCGATCGAGTAGATGTCGTGGTGCGGCGGCGGGCTGATCAGGGTCACGCCGGGCACGCTGTGGCGCAACCAGCCGATGTATTCGCTGACCTTGCCACCGGGCAATTGACCACCTTCACCGGGCTTGGCGCCCTGGGCGATCTTGATCTGCAGTTCGTCGGCATTCACCAGGTAATGCGGCGTGACGCCGAAACGGCCGGAGGCGACCTGCTTGATCGCGCTGCGCCGGCTGTCGCCGTTGGCGTCCTTGACGAAGCGGCGATTGTCTTCGCCGCCCTCGCCGGTGTTCGAGCGGCCACCGATGCGGTTCATGGCGATCGCCATGGTCTCGTGCGCTTCGGTTGAGATTGAGCCGAGACTCATCGCGCCGGTGCAGAAGCGCTTGAAGATGCTCTCGACCGGCTCGACCTGGTCGATCGGGATCGCCGTGGTCTTGGCGAACTTGAACAGCCCGCGCAGGGTGCACAGGTTCTTCGACGCGTCGTCAATCTGCCGGGTGTAGCGGCGGAAGGTCGCGCGGTCGCCGGCGCGCACGCTGTGCTGTAGCAGCGCGATGACCTCGGGGTTCATCAGGTGGTGCTCGCCGTCGCGGCGCCAGTGGTAGAAGCCGCCGCGGTCGAGGTCGCGGTTCTTGTCGATCATCGGCGAGAAGGCGATGTGGTGCTTGCCCAGCGTCTCCTGGGCGATTTCCAGGATGCCGGCGCCCTCGATGCGGGTCGGGGTGAAGGTGAAGTGGCGGTCGATGAATTTCGACGACAAGCCGATCGCCTCGAATATCTGCGCGCTGCAGTAGCTCTGTAGGGTCGAAATGCCCATCTTCGAGAAGATCTTTAGCAGGCCCTTGTCGATCGCCTTGATGAACTGCTTTTGGTAGTGGTAGACCGCATCGTGCTGGTCGTCGGCGTGCGCGTTGCCGTCCAGCTTGGGCAGGACGTTGAGATCATAGAGATCGTGGATCGAGTCGAATGCCAGGTACGGGTTGATCGCGGTGGCGCCGTAGCCGACCAGCATGGCGAAGTGGTGGACTTCGCGCGGCTCGCCGGATTCGACGATCAGCGAGCAGCGGCTGCGCTTGCCGGCACGGATCAGGTGGTGATGCACAGCCGAGACCGCCAACAGCGCCGGGATCGGGGCATGGCCTTCGTTCACGCCACGGTCGGACAGCACCAGGATGGTGTGGCCGGCATCAATGGCCCGTTCGGCCTGGACGAAAATTTCTTCCAGGCGGGTCTCCAACCCGGCATTGCCCTCGGCGGTATGCCACAGGCATTCCAGGGTGGTGCCCTTAAAGCCTGGGACGTCGGCCTGGCGCAGCTGTTCGAGCTGCTCGTTGGTCAGGATCGGCCGGTCGATCTCCAGCATGCGGGCATGCTCGGGCCCAGGCTGCAGGATGTTGCGCGCTTCGCCAACGTACTGGGTCAGCGACATCACGACTTCTTCGCGGATCGGATCGATCGGCGGATTGGTCACCTGGGCGAACAACTGTTTGAAGTAGCTGTAGAGCGGCTTGGGCCGGGTGCTCAGCACCGCTACCGGGGTGTCGTCGCCCATCGAGCCGACCGGTTCTTGACCGTCGATGCACATCGGCGCCATGATGAACTTGAGGTCCTCCATGGTGTAACCGAAGGCCTGCTGCTGCTGGCGGATCTTCTCGTGGCGCGGAATCGGCGGCTGCACCGGCGCGGGCAGCTGATCGAGGGTGATCTTGTGCCCTTCGACCCAGCTGGCGTAGTCGTTGGCTTTGGCCAGTTCCTTCTTGATCTCGTCGTCCTGCAGGAACTTGCCCTTCACCGTGTCGATGAGGATCATCTTGCCGGGCGCCAGCCTCGCTTTGCGCAGGATCTTCTCGGCCGGGAAGTCGATCGTCCCCATCTCGGAGGCGTAGAGGATCTCGTCGTCGGTGGTGACCAGATAACGTGCCGGGCGCAGTCCATTGCGGTCGAGGGCGGCGACGATGCGCTCGCCATCGCAGGCGACCATGTTGGCCGGTCCGTCCCACGGCTCCATCATGGTGGCGTGGAACTCGTAGAAGCCCTTGAGATCGCGGGCGAGGTTGGCCTTGGTCGACCACGCCTCGGGGATCATCATGGCGATGGCGTGGGTCAGCGGCCGGCCGGTGCGCAGCAGAAATTCCAGCGCGTTGTCGAAGCAGGCGGTGTCCGAGCCACCTTCGATGATCACCGGCTTGATCTCCTCGATGCGCTCGCCGATCTCGGGGTGCGAGAGCAGTGCTTCACGGGCACGCATGCGGTTGAGGTTGCCGCGCAGGGTGTTGATTTCGCCGTTGTGGGCGACCAGGCGGAACGGGTGAGCCAGGGCCCAGGTCGGGAAGGTGTTGGTCGAGTAGCGCGAATGGACCAGGGCCAGACTGCTGACCATGCGCTGGTCAGCCAGGTCCGGGTAATAGCGGTCGAGCACGTCGTTGATGAACATGCCCTTGTAGACGATCGACTTCGACGACAGCGAACAGACGTAGAAGAAGCGCAATGGCGACCAGTTGTTGTCGGCGATGCGCTTCTCGGCCAGCTTGCGCGCCAGATACAGGACCTGCTCGAAACGCTTGTTGGGAACCTTGCCGCGACCGACGAAGACCTGTTTGATCATCGGCTCGTTGGCCTTCGCCGCCTTACCCAGCACGGTCGAGTCGACCGGGACGTCGCGCCAGCCGAGGATGGTGAGGTCGTGATCGGCACAGGCGCTTTCAAGCGCGCCGACACACAGCTCGCGGTTCTTCGGGTCGCGCGGCAGGAAGACATTTCCGGCAGCGTAGTCGCCGGCGATCGGCAGATCGACCCCGCTGACCGCGCGGAAGAATGCGTCGGGGATCTGAATGAGGATGCCGGCGCCGTCGCCGTCGAGGGGATCGGCCCCGGTGGCGCCGCGGTGATTCAGGTTCTTGAGAATGAGGACGCCGCGCGCGACCGTCTCATGCGACTTCTTGCCCTTGATGTTGGCGATGAAGCCGACGCCGCACGCATCGTGCTCGTTGGCGGGGTCATAGAGACCCTGGGCGGCGGGGAGTCCGTAGGCGGTCAGCTGGTCGGTCATGGTCGTCTCGGGTCGGGTCAGGTCAGTTCGTTCGCGCGGGCGCGCAGACGGTGTACGGGCAGAAGAGATTTCCAGTCGGCCGGCCCGACCATCGGTCGGGCGGCGTCGTGGTCGCCGGCGCTCATTGCCGAGCGCTCCCACAGGCAAGCGAGGGGATTGAGGCCGGTCGCCAACAGCAGGCCGACGCGGCCTTCGTGCACCGGAATGTTCATCAGCGGCAGGCCCGGTCGGCCGATCGCCAGGATGCCGGGAAAGCCGTGGGCCTGGCACAGATCGTGGACCTCGCGCAGGCGCGGCAGGGCGCTCATCGGCAGTTCGCGCACGCTGGCGGTGATTGCGCCGGTGCCGGTGCGGGCGGCCTGGGCCACGCTGGTCAGGTGGGCGCGGATGAACAGCTCGTTGGGTGACAACGAGGTCGCATCGTAGCGCACCATGTCGAGGATGTGCGCTGGCTTGCCACCGTCGACGTGGAGGAGCCCGCCGAACACCGGCTGGGTCGGCACGCCTCGGCGCATCAGCAGGGCGGCCACGGTCAGCGAACAGACGGTGCCCAGGCCGACATGTCCGGGAGGCACGGCGCGGCCGAGGATGTCCTCGCCGGGGCCGGCGAGCAGGACGCGGTCGCCGACCGCCAGCCCGGCACGGAACACCGCCTCGATGTCATCGACCAAGGTCGGCAGCAGGCCGATCGGCAGGACGTAGGCGTTGATCGAGACCAGACCCTCACCCGTTTCCGGGTCGAAGGTCAACTGGCACATCGTCTCTTCCATGCGGTAGAGGATGGAACCGAGTCGGCGGCTAGCGGTCAGCTCGCGGGCGATCTCGCCGCCGATTGCGGACAGGCGGTAGCCACGGCGACCTTCGCGGTCGATCAGACCGGCGTCGCACAGTTCGGCGCAATGAAGCCGCAGGGTACGTTCAGACAGATTCAGCCCCTGGGCGGTCAGGGCGTCCATCAATTCGCTGGCGGTCAGCAGTTCGCGCCAGGGCTGATCGCGCAAGGCGGCCAGAATCGGCTGAAATCGCTCGGCATGTTCATGCACCAGGGTCCGTAACTCGCTAGGCGAGGCGGCAACCGATTGCGGCAAGATTTCCGATGTGACTGGGAGCATGTCAGGTAGATAACGGCAGGTTCTGCCGTTGTGGGCGGCGGTTGTAGACACAGATCAAAGATGTGCAAGCCGTCGTGTGGGCTACCTGAACTGTGTGGAAGATGTTGATATTGATGGAGGTTATGACGAATCATGCAGACAGAGGCCGATTTAGAGGAGGCACCTATGTGATCCGTGCATACATTATAGTTATCGGCAAGTCTGCCGATAACTCATGGGTTAGTCATTGCCGCTCGCAGGCCACGGCGACGAGGTGACCGCCGAAGCCCAAGGACAGTTTCCAGATTCGACGCACTGACCCGTGCAGCACGGCGGCAAGTTCGACCGCTCCGCTCGCGCCCAAGGCGTGACCGATCCACGGTTTGGCGCACCACCGGGGGATATCTCTCCATCGACCATGGTTGAGTCCGTTCAGTTCGTAGGCGTCTCCAGCGGCGGTGCCGGTGGCGTGGCAGGCGATCAGGTCCGGGTTTGGCAGGGCGGCCCACAGGTCGGCCAGGGCGGTTTGCAGCGTCCGTGGATCGGTGAATTGCGTCTCGTGACCAGCGTCGCCCAGACGTACCCCGGCGACCAGCCGCCACGGACCATCAGCGGCAAGCCTGAATGCGGCAGCGCCTTCCGCAGCAGCAAAGCCGGTCGCTTCGCCAAAGGCCTGTGGAGCGGTGGTTCCACACAGCACGCCGGCATTGCGGAAGCCGGCCAGCACCAGTGGAGTGAGGGAGGCTTCGCTGGCCCCGACCAGGGCCGCATCCGCCTGACCGCGCTCGATCAAATCTGCTCCAGCGAGCAGGCAGGCGAGGCCGGTCGAGCAGGCCGCCGCGCAGGCGCACGGCAGATGCAGGCCAAGCTGCAAGTCGCGTGCCAGACGCATCGAGGTGGACCCGGGCAAGGCGTGCAGCCAATCGGGTCCTCGTCCGGTTGCGTGCTGGGCCAGCGCTCCTTTGCTGGTGCCCAGTGCTACCGCCAGCCGACCCGTCGGCCGGCCCAACGGCCGGGTCACGGCACGGGCGAGGTCGTGCTGATCGGCCCCGCTGGCAGGCCCCAGCCAGCCCCACTCGGGATCCAGCCGCAACGAGGATTGGCGCTGGTTGACCGCCGCCCAGGTCGCGGCGGCGTCACCGGCTGGGCTCAGGGCACGCCAATCAGCGATATGGACGCGGTGGTACAGGGCGGCTGGCACCCGCGGGGTCTAGCAGCTAGCTCGGCGACTGCATCAGGCGATGAGACCGTGCGACATGGACGGTGCCCCGGAGCGCAGATCGGCCAGATCATCGACAGTCCGCTGAATCCGGTGCTCTGGCAACGCTGAGGAGGCCTGGGAAGCGTCTGCGGAACCAGGGTTGCCTTGCCGAGCGGCTTTCGACACTCCCGCCCTCCCATGC
>JBBQCI010000111.1:0-9549 GCA_038318565.1 Planctomycetota bacterium | reverse complement strand
GACGACGACACCGACGTTGCCCCAGAGCTCGGTGCACGCCTCATGGCCCTGGCGGCAGCAGAACCAGACGTCGCCGCCTGGGGGCCGGTGGTCGAGACGCGCGGGAGGTGGGCGCAGAGGCTGCACCGATTACTCCACCTCGGCTGCCTGCGCGACGCTCGACGGTTGACCTCGCGGCGCTGTGACCGGCCCACCCGCGAGCTGTTTGGTTGCTGCTTCGCCGTCAGGCGTTCGGCGGCGCTAGCAGTCGGTGGGTTCGACGCCCGCCTGCCGGGGTATGCCCTGGGCGAAGATCGCGACTTCTGCTGGCGGCTGCATGCAGCGGGGTTCCGCATGCGCTTCGCCAAGGAATTAAGGGCCCACCACCGTGCGGTCGGTGGACAGCGACCAGCTCTGGCGGCCAGATTGCGCTATGTGCGCTGGTTCGCCTCACGGCATGGTCGCGGTAATCCGGCCACCGTGCTGCACGTGTTGCTGACCACGATCGCGTGGATCGCTGCCGACTTGTTCAGGCGAGTCGGCGGAAGCGCGTAAGCGCCGGGTGGTCTGGGCTGGCGTCGCCGCCGAGCAGGACGCCGACGACCTTGCCATCCTCGCTCAGCACCGGGCCACCGGACATGCCGTTGTAGAAGCGGCCCGTCAGGTAGCCGTCCTGGCTGGTGAATAGGCAGAGATGGCCTTGGATGGACCACGGGCAGAAATAGGGAAAATACAACTCGGGGGTCAAGGCCCGGCGAGCCAGGCGGATCGACGGGTGGTCGATCATGTCGGGATAGCCCATCGCGAACAGGCGGTCGCGCTTGTGCAAAACCGCGCCGTCATCGTGCACTGGCAGAGTGGCGCCGATATCCGGGCCGCTGAGTCCAACCATGGCGCCGTCGTATTCCCAGCCGGTCAGGGGGTGGACCGAGCCGTCGCGGGCGAGCATCAGCGAAAGGCCGGTCACCGGCTCTTCCGGCTCATCACCGGGCCAGGCAGTGACCCATTCGCCGGGTCCGACGCTCCACGCGGTGGCTTGGTGGACCAGGCCAGAGGCGGTGCGAGTGAAGACCACGCCACAGCAATTGGCGATGTGATTCAGGTCGTGCTGCATGGGTGCATGATCGTGTGCGGGTGCGGGCCACGCAAGTTGCGGCCGCGCATCGCGCCTGAGGATGCACCGCATGCTGCGTGCCTGGCTCATGGCGACCCGTCCCAAGACCCTGCCGGCGTCCTTCGCCCCGGTGCTGGTCGGCACCGCCTTGGCCGCCTCGCTAGGGACCTGGCGGCTCGACCTAGCGATCGGTTGTCTGGTCGGGGCACTGCTGCTGCAGATCGGCTGCAATTTCGCCAACGATGCTGGAGACGCCCTGCGCGGGGCCGACACGCCTGATCGCCTTGGCCCACCACGGGCGGTGGCAAGCGGATTGATCAGTCCTCGGGCCATGCTGACGGGAGCTGCGCTGGTGCTGCTGTTGGCTGCCGGCGTGGGTGGATGGCTGGCGAGCCAGAGTGGCTGGCAGTTGTGGATGCTCGGCCTCGGCAGCGTGATCGCCGCGCTGGCCTACACCATCGGGCCGATGCCACTGGCCTATATCGGCCTGGGCGACCTCTTCGTGCTGCTGTTCTTTGGGCTGGCGGCCGTGCTCGGCAGCGCCTGGGTGCAGCATCCGATGTGGCCGCTGCCACTGGCCTGGTGGCTGGTGGCGATCGCGCTGGGTCTGCAGGCGACCGCACTGATCGCGATCAACAACCTACGCGACATTCCGACCGATGCCCGCACCGGCAAGCGCACCCTGGCGGTCCGATTGGGCGATCGTTGTACGCGGATATACCACCTGGGATTGCATGTTGGCGCGGCGGTCGCGTGGTGGCTGGGTGGATGTCATGGCGCTGGCACCGTGGCCCTGCTCGGTGGCCTCGCCCTGTCGCTGCTGGTCTGGCGTAGCCACGGTCGGAGCCTGAACCGCTGCCTGGGTTTGGCCGCCGTGCTGCAGTTGGTGACCGCGATGACCGGCACGGCCTGTCTGGTGCGCTGAGCGTGCAGCCCGTCATCCACCGTATCCATCTGCCGCTGCGTTCCCCGCTGCGAACCGCCATCGGTGACATCCGGGAACGCACCGTCTGGCTGGTCAACATTGGGAGTGGCTGGGGCGAAGCGGCGCCGCTACCCGGATTCGGCGGTGAGTCGCCCGAGCTATGCGAGCTGGCCCTGGAGCGGGCGCGCAGCGGGTTCGAGCCTTCTGCCGCGACGCCCTGCGCCTTCGCGGCTATCGAAGGCGCGCGACTCGACCACGCCGCCCGCCAAGCCAACAAGCCGCTCGCAGGCGTGGCTGGATCGGTGGCTACCAACCGACTCGCCGGCAGCGACACCGAGGCCCTCGGCGGCGGTACGGTGAAGTTGAAAAGTTCAGGGGATCCAGTGGCTGATGCGGCCCGCATGCGCTCGTTGCGCGCCCGTGAACCCGGGTTGCGCCTACGCCTGGATGCCAACGGCAGTTGGGACCGCGCCGGCGCCCACGCCTTCGCTCGGCTGGCAGGTAGCCTCGTCGAGTACGTCGAGCAGCCCTTGCCTAGCGGCGATCTGGCTGGCTGCGCCGAACTCCGCCGAGCCGGCCTGCGTGTCGCCCTCGACGAAGGCGTGCGCGGTCAGGATGATCTCGCCCGTGCTGCCGCCATCGGGGCCTGCGACGTCGTCGTATTGAAGCCCAACTGGCTGGGTGGCTGGGCGGCAACCGCCGCGCTGACCGCCATGGCACGACTCGCCGGCATCGAAGTGATCCTGAGCTCGGCCCTGGGCAGCGCGATCGAGCGTGCGCACGCCGCTCATCTCGCCTTGTCGCTGGGACTCGCCGGACCGCACGGGTTGGCTACCGGCAGTCTGCTGACTCGCGATGTCGGCACCTTCGATCCGGCACTGATCGGCGGGCAGCCTGGACTCGGTTTTGCGGTGACGCCATGAGGCCACTGGCTGTTCCCCACGGCTGGGCCTGGCCGGGCGAGCGGGAAGCCAGCGCGTGGCTGACCGGCCTCGGCCTCGTCAGCGGTGACCGCATCGCGTTCGGTGGCCTCAACAACGACAACACCGTCCAGTTTTTGGCGGCAGCCCTGCGCCTGGGGCTAACCGTCATTCCGCTCAACCGCCGACTGATGATCGGAGAGCTGCAGGCCCTCCATCGCCGGGCCAAAGTCCGTCACACGATTGCTGATCCTGCACATCCGCTGGCCAGTGCTGTGGCAATTACGGCGCTGCCGACGGTCTTCCGCGGCGAGGCTGGAACTGGTGGTCCGCTTACTGGCAGCCTGGTGCTGTTCACCTCGGGGAGCACCGGCGCAGCGAAGGCGGTTCGCCTGGGCCCAATGGCCCTCGTCGCCGCCATCACCGCGCACGTCGCTGCGCTGGACTTGGTTTCTTCCGACAGCTGGTCGCTGCCGCTGCCGCTCGACCACGTCGGTGGCATCATGGCCACGCTGCGGGCGCTGCACTGCGGCTACGCGATCGTGCTGGAGGCAACTCCTGCACCCGATGCCACCGGCGTCAGCATCGTGCCGACCATGCTCAAGCGCTTGGTCGATGCCGAAACCGCGCCGCCACGACTGCTCCGCGTCGCCCTAACCGGCGGCGGTCCACTCGATCCGCATTTGGCGGAGCGGGCCCGTGCACTGGGCTGGCCGGTGCGCGAGACGTATGGACTCACCGAGATGGGCAGCATGGTAACGCTAGATGGTCTGCCCGTCCCCAGCGCGCAGATCCGTATCGCCGATGGCCGCATCTTGGTCGATGGCCCGATGCGGTGCGACGGTTACGAACACGACGGCGTGCTTTCGCCGATTAGCGGCTGGCACGCCACCGGCGATTGCGGAGAGCTCGTTGACGGCCGTCTGCTCGTGACCAGCCGGGTATTGGAACTGATCGTCTCGGGCGGCGAGAATGTCGCGGCGGTCGAGGTCGAGAACGCTCTACTGGCCCATCCTCTCGTCGCTGATGCAGGGGTAGTTGGACTGCCTGATGCCCACTGGGGTGAGATCGTGGCGGCTGCGGTGGTCCTGCGCCAAGGCCTTACCCTCAGCCAGCTCGATGCGTGGCTGGCGCCACGGATCGCGGGGTTCAAGCGGCCACGCCGCTGCATCGAGGTCGATGCGTTGCCTCGCTCGTCGCTGGGGAAGCTACAGCGGCACACGCTGCGGACGATGTTCGCAAACTCGTCACCGGTAGGCGATGGTGACGCTGCGTTGCGCGTCCGTTCGTGAGCGCAGGCGCGCGTTTGGCGCGCGCCCAGCGAGCCGCCACTGACGTCGTTGTCCCGATCGGCGAACGTCAGTGAGCCGGGGGTTTGCGGTCCAGGCAGCAGCCTGGACGGGGGTCCGAGGGGGTTCGTGAACCCCCTCGAAGCAAACTAGACGTCGATCTTCTTGGCCACCGCCAGGGCGTGGCGTTCGATAAAGTCGCGGCGGATGCCGACGTCGCTGCCCATCAAGGTCGCGAACATGCGCTCGGCCTCAATCGCGTCGCTGATGTCGACTTGCTTCATGCTGCGCCGCTTGGGGTCCATGGTCGTCTCCCACAGCTGCTCAGGATTCATTTCCCCGAGACCCTTGTAGCGCTGAATGTCCAAGCCACGCGAGCCGAACTCCTTCACCGCCGGCAGGATGTCGAGCAGGCTGCCGATACGTCGCTCATCCTTGGCGTCACGCAGGGTAAAGTTCGGTTCACGCCCGGGCGCATCGGACAGCCAACCGGCGTCGAAGCCGAGTTGCTTCAGCTGAACAATGCTCGCCTCGATCGCCGCACGCTCGGCGAATTCGATGATCTCGGGCAGCTGCTGGGGCAGACCGTCCGGCCCAGGCTGGCTAGTGGTCGCCAACACCGCATCGAGGGCGGGGGCATCGACCAGGTAGCTGATCGCTTCGCCACGGCGCAGCTGATAGAGCGGCAGCTGGCCGGCAACATCGCGCAAGGCAAGATACTCGTTGAGGGTCAGACCCTTGAACGCGAGAGCGTGCTCGTGCTCTTCGAAGCCCGACAGGATGACGACCAGATCGGCCAGGGCGTGGCCGTTGAATTCCCGACCACCGGCGGCATCGGCCAGGGTCGCGTCGGTGGTGCCCAAGCGGACGATCTCGGCTTCGAGCAGCTTACCGTTGAAGACGTATTCCTCGCGCTTGCCGCGCGTAACCTTGTAAAGCGGCGGCTGGGCGACCCAGATGTGCCCGGCCTCAAGCAGGCGCGGCAGCTGGCGGAAGAAGAAGGTCAGCAGCAGGGTGCGGATGTGGCTGCCGTCGACGTCGGCGTCGGTCATGATGACGATTTTGCCGTAGCGCAGCAGCTCAAGGTTGAAATCCTCGCCAATCGACGTGCCCAGCGCAGTGACCATGGCCGAGATTTCGGAATGGCCGAGCACCTTGTCGATGCGGGCTTTCTCGACGTTGATGATCTTGCCCTTCAGCGGCAGAATGGCCTGGAAATGCGCGTCGCTGCCACGTTTGGCCGAACCGCCGGCCGAATCACCCTCGACCAAGTACAGCTCGGTCTCGTGAACATCGCGACTCTCGCAGTCACGCAGCTTGTCCGGCATGCCGGCGCTAGAGAGCAGGCTCTTGCGCTTGCCACGCGCCAGCTCGCGCGCCTTGCGCGCCGCTTCGCGGGCTTCCATCGCCGCCAGCGCCTTCTGCACCAGGAGCTTGGCAATCTTGGGGTTCTCGGCGAGGTAGTCCTTCAGGGCGGTGCCGAGATGGCTGCTGACCGTGCCGGTGACTTCACCGTTGATCAGCTTGTCCTTGGTCTGGTTGGAGAATTTCGGCTCGCTCAGCTTGACCGAGACGATCGCACACAGGCCTTCGCGCAGGTCGTCGCCGGTGGGCGGCTTCTCGCCCTTGATCAGACCAGCGTCCTTGGCGTAAACGTTCATCTCGCGGGTGAGCGCGGTCTTGAAGCCTTCGAGGTGCGCGCCGCCGTCGCGGTTGCGGATGTTGTTGGCGAAGCACAGGACGTGCTCGTCGTAGCCGTCGTTGTACTGCAGCGCGAGTTCGAGGTCGATGTTGTCCTCGGTGGTGGTCGCGATGTAGACGATCGGATGCACCACCGCCTTGCCTTGGTTAAGCAGGCGGACGAAGCCGGCCAAGCCATCGGTCGACCAGAATACTTCGCTGCGGCCTTCGGCGCGCTCGTCGGTCAGGACGATGCGCACACCCTTGTTGAGGAAGGCCAGCTCGCGCAGACGGGTCGCGATGACATCCCACTGGTAAATCGTGTTGGTGCCGAATACCGCCGGATCCGGGTGATATTGGATGCTGGTGCCACGCTTATCGCTGGGGCCGATGATCTGCAACGGGGTCACCGCTTCGCCACGCTCAAAGCGCATGCGGTGGTGCTGGCCGTCGCGATGGACCTCGGCGACCAGCCATTCGCTGACCGCGTTGACGCACGACACGCCAACGCCGTGCAGGCCGCCCGACTTCTTATAAGCACCGCCGCCGAACTTGCCGCCAGCGTGCAGCACGGTCAGCGCGACCTCGAGCGTACTCTTGCCGGAGGACGGATGCGGTGCGACCGGGATGCCACGACCGTTGTCGCTGACGCTCAGCGATTCGTCCTTATGGATGGTGACGCCCACCTCGGTGCAGAATCCGGCGAGCGACTCGTCGACCGAGTTGTCGACCACTTCCCACACCAACTGGTAGAGACCATGCGCGCCAGGATCGCCGATGTACATGCCCGGACGCTTGCGCACCGCAGCCATGCCTTCGAGCACCTGGATAGCATCGACGCCGTAGTCGGCAGAGGGTTGGTCGGAAGGATTCGGCTGGTTCATCGCGACGGCTCTCGGGGGATCGCAGGAGTGTAGGAGGCCCGCCCGCGCATCAACCCTGAAACCGCATTTCTGCTGTCCGTTAAACCCTATACTATACAGCCCTTACGGGGAGGCTCGCATGCGACTCCTTGAACCGTGAAACGACCGCATCATGAGACACCGCGTCATGGAATGACGCGGGTGCCGAGCGGCGGTGGCGGCATATAATCGGCACAGCCGATGCCGCCACGATTGCGGAGCGCAGCGACGGAATCGAGGCGCGACAAAGCCTGTGGGGGCAGGCCCAAAGGGCCGTGGAGGCGAAAGCCCCCAGTCTAAAACCGCACTTGGCCCAATCCGAAATGCACTTGGGTTGACGACTCGCCGCTCTCCGGCTTGACCAGCCAGGCGAAGTCGAGCGAGATCGGGAACTGCATCGGGAAACGTACGCCGAAGCCCCAGGCATAGCGCAGGTCGCCGAGGCTCATCTTCTCGCCTTCCGCCCACACGTTGCCGGCGTCGGTGAAGACCACGCCGCGCACGCCCTCGTTGTAGCCCTGGATCGGATAGCTGATTTCAACGGTCGCGATCAGATCGCGATCACCGCCATCGTCAGCCAGGAAGCCGTTCTTGTTGATCGACCTCGGCGTAAGCTCGTTGAAGCCGAAACCGCGATGCCGGGGTGCCGGACCACCACCGAGATAGCGCTGATAGAACGGAACGCGCTCACCGTCACCAACCGCATTCGCCTGACGCCAGCGCGCCCCGAGATGGGTGAAGGTGACGCCGCCGTCGTCGGCCTCAAGCATGGGAACGAAACCGTCGCCCTTGATCACGTATTCGTTGACCGGATCGGTCGTCGGCAACACCACGCCGCCCTGCATCGTGTTAGAGGCCGACAACAGTATACCGCTGGTCGGCAGTCGAACATTGTCCAACCGGTCGTAGACCACGGAGAAGCCGAGGCCGTTGTAGAAGTACGATCCGACCTGGGCGTCATTGGTCGCGTCCACCTGGACTTCAGTGACTTCGATATCCGTATAGCTGTAGTTCAGTCCGACGCGCAAGTCGTTGCGCAGGAACGAGCGACCTATCGAAAAACCACCGCCGATACGCTTCTCGTTCCAGTCGCGTTGGGAGCTTTCAGTGCGGGCGGCATTGACACCGAAGCTGAAAGGGCCATCGCCCAGGGACGGATTGGTCCAGCTGGTCGACAGACTGTTGCGGTCGGGACTCCAATTGACGTCGAAGCCGAGGATCTCGCCAGCTCCGCGCCAGCGACCGGTGGGATCGGTCAAGGCGCCTAGCAGGTCGAAATTCCGCTCGGTGTAACCGAACTGGCCGAAGATGCCGGTCGCACTGCTGTAGCCGACCTGCACCGACAAGCTGCCGCTGCTCTCCTCTTCCAGATCGACCACCAGGTCGGCCTCATCGGGCCGGTCCTCGGGGAAGTTGGGACGCAGAGTCAGCGGCCGACGTGGGTCGTCCTTGAACAGCCCTCCGCGCAGGATCTGGCGCCGGCTCTCATCGATCGCGTCGTCGTTCCACAGTTCGCCTGGGTGCAGCCAGATGGCTCGGCGGACAACCCCGTCGCGGGTCAGCTGGTTGCCGCGGATGTCGATGCGTCCGACTCGATATTCGCGGCCTTCGTCGAAGCGCAGGGTCAAATGCACCTCGTGCTTCTCCAGATCGACGCGACGCTCTTGGTTGATCCGACAGCGGGCGTAGCCCTTGTTGGAGATCACCCGCCGCGAGCGCTCGATGGCTCGGCTGATGTCGGCGCGGCGGAACCAGGCGCCGTTCTCGACTGTAAAAGCAGCGCGCAGGTCCTCGGAGGAGGCGACGGTGTTGCCGACGAAACTGACGCTGCCAAGGGTATAGCGATCACCTGGGGTGAGATCGTAGATCAGGTGGACGCGGTCATCGTAGGTGCCGTCCGGGACGAACTCCGGCCCGTTGCGGCGGCGGTCCTCGAGCGGACGCACAAAGTCGGTATGCTCGATATCGACTTTGTTAAGCACGCAGTCGAGCCAGCCGTCATCCTGCAGGGCCCGGACGACGTCGCCCTGGTCGAGCGGTAGCATCTCGGGCTGCCACGGCCGGCCTGGCCGGTTGACCTGACTACGTTCCAGGATGTCGTCAAGCCGACGGCGGCGCATCTCGCGCGGCAGGTCCTTGTAGAACACCCGTCCGATCTTCACCGCTGGCGGCAGATCCACTTCGACGGTCATGGCGATGCCACCGGGCACCTCCTGCTGGCGCACCCGGGTCTCCGCCCCGCGGTGGCCCTGATCGCGGAAGAAACGCTCGATCGCACGCAGGTCGTTTTCCATCAGCAGCGGGTTGACGTACCCGCCGACCTTGGTGTCCATGCGCTTCTTTAGATCACTTTCAGCACTCCAGCCGGCCACATCCAAACCATCGAACGCGATACTGACCACATACGCCAGTTCGGTGACCCGGATGATCACGATGACATGCGTAGGATCCGTCCCCTGCACCACCTCGGTACGGGTGTCGGTAAACGGCCCCATGCGTTCTACTGCTCGCACATCATCGGCCAGGACCAGGGCCAGCTCTCGTTCGGCTCCGTACGACCGTCCGCCACGCACGGTGGTGACGAAGCGGATGCGATCGGGATGAACGTTACGTGTCCCCTCGATGCGCACCTCGTCGACCATGACCTGCCGTTCGGCGGCCACGACCATGGCTGGGACTGACAGGGCTAACAAGGCAAGGAGGTGGCTGCGCACGGGAAGGCGGCAGACTAGGAGCGGAC
>JBBQCI010000110.1:0-9953 GCA_038318565.1 Planctomycetota bacterium | reverse complement strand
AGCAAGCGGGCAAGCTGGCGGCGCCGGCCGGCTCCAGACAGATCCAGGTGGACGGTGACGACATGCAGATCGCCAACCAGCGCGTGCAGGCCGACCCGGCGTTCGAGCGGGTGGTTCGACAGATCATGGGCCGTCCAGGTCGCGATCGGCGTGCGCGCGAGCAGCAGATTGCCCTGTGCTCCACCACCCAGCCGGCCGCGGGCCCGGGCGAAGGCCGGATATTGCCAACCGGCAGCCAGCACGCCGGCGTGATCAGGCCCGTCGACGACCTCCTGCAGCACGGCGAGGTCGGCCGAACGGATCGCCGCCGACTGCGCAGCGGCGCGGCCGCGATGCCCAGCATGCACATTCCAGGTCACCAGACGCATGCCCAGCACCCCTTTCCTGGCCGCAGGCCGGGCTGTGATCCTATTGCCGAATCTGCGTTCACAGGAACCACTTAGCGAGAACTAGCAGGCGGCCAAGCCTGCGCTGGATCCAGGTCAGCTCGGCTGAGGCGCTGCCGAGCAGCTCGCGGGATCGGGCGCAGTCGTCGGCGAAGGTCTGCTCCAGGGCGGCCACCGAAGTCGGAGCGCTCAGTACCACCTCGGCCTCCAGGTCGTGCCGGAAGCTGCGGCTGTTCAGATTGTGCGAGCCGACCAAGGCGAGGTCGTCGATCAACATGGTCTTGGCGTGCAGCATGCCGGGCAGATAGGCGAAGATGCGTACGCCGAGGGCATGCAGACTGTCGGCGAAGACCGCGCCTACCCACGGCATGAAGGCGATGTCGGCGTGGGCCGGAACAAGCAGCCGGACATCGACACCTCGCCGGGCCGCCGCGCCCAGCGCACGCATTAGCGTGCCGCGCGGCACCACGTAGGCGTTGGTGATCCAAATGCGGGTCGAAGCCCGGCGGATACGACGCAGCAGATCCCTATAGGCGGCCCGGCGGGTCGCCCAGGTGTGGTTGAGGCGGACGAGATTGCTGGCCGGTCTGCCCATAACGGCAGGCTGCGGCTGCCCGACTCCTAGCCGGGCGGTCAGATGGGCGCGGAGGCGCAGCCGCCCGGCGGTCATCGGCCAGGATCGGCGCCAAGTGTGCTCGTAGGCCGCGATCAGGGTGGCCACCCCATCGCCGCGGACCGCCGCTCCGCAGTCCCTCCACGCCTGATCGCCGCTGAATTCCTGCAGGTGGCAGTCATCCACGTTAAACGAACCGACCCACGCCTGCGCTCCGTCGATCAGGCAGACCTTGCGGTGATCCCGGCGATTGATCGAGGCCAGCCAGCGCCAGCGAGGAAATACGCCGGCCCGCCAGGCCGCAGCCCATGGCAATGGATGCCAGACGCGGAGCGGGAAACCCAGGCGGTCGACCGAGTCGTGCTGGAACCAAGCGGCGGCGCCAACCCCATCGACAAGGAGTCGGACCTCACAACCACGTCGGGAGGCTGCGGCCAGAGCCCCGACCACGCGCTCGCCAAGCTGACCCCGAGCCAGGATGTAGGTTTCCAGCCAGACCTGGCGTTGGGCGTTGGCAATGGCGTCCAGCAGCGATGCGAACCAGGCGTCACCATTGCACCAGACCTGCTCCTGGGCCCAACATCCGCCGTTGACAGCCTTCTCGGGCCGTAGGAGTCGCATGCCCATGACCATCTGCGGCACGGGATGATCCTAATCGACGGAAGCAACAGCCAGTCCCGCAGGGTTGCATGACGCACCGCGCAACAGTTGCAACGTCGCCCGAATTTTACGCAACTCCTATCAGAAGTGCTTCGTAATGCAGCATCGCCATAATGCGGTATTGATCCATTGCGATCAACGCTAAGGCCCTAGCTGCAAGAGGTTGCATCGTAACTACGAGAGCGGAAGCCTCGATTGGCGTGGCAATTGCCATAGGGAGATCAGCGATCGCCGATCGTGCATCACCCCCCGAGAGGACTTAGAACATGTTGCGTACCCTGCTCACCCTCCTCGCGGCCGTCTCGCTGAGTATCGGCGTCGGCTTTGCCGAGGAGACCGCGCCAGCCCCAGCGGCCGTCCCAGCCGCTGAAATCGCCGCGCCGCCCGCCGCTCCAGAACCCGAGCTGCCCCTGATCACCGGCTCGGTCGAGGCCAAGCAGGCCGCCGGTGCCGCCTGGTTCGGCACCTACACCCCGGCGATCAAGGTCGAGGATGGCAAACCCAACCGCCTCGATCCGGCCGCCTCGACCCTCAACAACGGCGACAATGCCTGGATGATGACCAGCTGTCTGCTCGTCCTCATGATGACCATTCCCGGCCTCGCCCTGTTCTACGGCGGCCTGGTCCGCCGGAAGAATGTTCTGTCGACGATGATGCACAGCTTCTCGCTGGCCGGCATCGTGACTGTGCTGTGGACGGTGTGCGGCTTCGCCATCGCCTTCGGCGGTGCTGGCCCGTACTGGGGCGGCTTCAGCGAGTTCACCATGCTCAAGGGCGTGTTCTTCGATCCCGCGCTGGCCGAGCACAGTAACCGCTTCCCGATCAACCTCGACTACGCTCCGACCATCAGCTTCGGCGTGTTCTGCATGTTCCAGCTGATGTTCGCCATTATCACCCCGGCGCTGATCAGCGGTGCCTACGCCGAACGCATCAAGTTTAGCGCGGTGATCATCTTCACCGTCATCTGGCTGATGCTGTGCTACTTCCCGCTCGCCCACATGGTGTGGGGCAAGAATGGCCTCTTCAACTGGGGCTTCGGTGCCAGCGACTGGGCCGCCTTCGACTTCGCCGGCGGCACCGTGGTGCACATCTCCTCGGGCATCGCAGCCCTGGTGGTGGCCCTCTTCCTCGGCAAGCGCAAGGGCTACCCCGAGACCCAGATGGCTCCGCACAGTCTCGTCCTGTCGGTGATCGGCGCGGCGCTGCTGTGGGTTGGCTGGTTCGGCTTCAACGCCGGCAGCGCCCTGGGCGCCAACGGCCTGGCCGCCCTGGCCTTCGGCAACACCATGGTCGCCACCGCTGGCGCAGCGCTCAGCTGGCCGCTGATCGAGTGGATCATCCGTGGCAAGCCGACCGTGCTCGGCGCGATCTCCGGCGCCGTCGCCGGCCTGGTCGCCATCACCCCGGCCTGTGGCTTCGTCGAACCGGGATCGGCGCTGATCATCGGTGTGCTCGCCGGCGGCATCTGCTTCGCGGCGGTCACCTACCTCAAGCGCTTGCTGGGCTACGACGACGCCCTCGACGCCTTCGGCATCCACGGCATCGGCGGCATCTTCGGCGCCATCGCCACCGGCATCTTTTTCAGCCCGGATGTGAACCCCAACCTCCCGGCTCTGAACAAGGATCTGTACATGAACATCATGGCCGGTGACCACCCGATCATCTGGAACCAGATCAAGGCTGTGCTGGTCACGGTCGTGCTGTCCGCGGTCGTCGCCACGGTGGCCATCCTGGTCGCCAAGGTCACCGTAGGTCTGCGGCCCAGCGGCGAGGACGAGAGCGAAGGTCTCGACCTCAGCCAGCATGGCGAAGAAGCCTACAACCAATGACCGGCCTGGCCTCCGGGCGGGGCTGGCCCCCGCCCGGCAAGGCCTAGTCTCCCACCTACCCAACGATCCAAGGACATATCCCCATGAAGATGATCGAGGCCATCATCCAGCCATCCAAGCTGGAGGCCGTCAAGGAAGCCCTCAACGAAGTCGAAGTCGTACGTCTGACCATCAGCGACGTGCAGGGCTTCGGCCGCCAGAAGGGCCACACCGAAATCTACCGCGGCCACGAATATACCGTCAACCTGCTGCGCAAAGTGAAGCTGCAGATCGCGGTGAACAACGAGTTCGTCGAGCCGACCGTGCAGGCCATCATCAAGGCCGGCCGTACCGGCGAGGAAGGCAAAGTCGGCGACGGCAAGATCTTTATCCTGCCCCTCGAAGACTGCATCCGCATCCGCACCGGCGAACGCGGTTCGGAAGCGATCTGACCCACGGGGACTGCCGGCTAGGCCGGCAGTCCGGGCCGGCGGTGCCGGCCTGACGCGGCTGCGGGCCGGACTTGTTCCGACCGGTGTGCTGCGCCACTGTGCTCTTTTTGACAGGTTATCTCCGAAGACCCTGCGAAAAGCAGGGTCGGTCAAGGGGCGGGACGGCTGCAGCAAGCAGCAGTTGCCGCCCCTTCCCTCTGCCTAGCTTCCCCCATCCACACCGATGGCGCCTAACCGGCGCCGCACTCACGGAGTCTCGCAATGAGCGTTGAAAAGGCCCTGCAGCTCGCCAAGGATCATGGCGCCAAGTACGTCGATATCATGTTCGGCGACATGTTTGGCACCTTGCAGCACTTCACCATCGTTGCGCGCCGCCTCGAGGCCTCGCTGTTCGAAGAGGGCTTGCCCTTCGACGGCAGCTCGATCCGTGGCTGGCAGGGCATCGAGAAGTCGGACATGAACATCAAGCCCGACGCCTCGACCGCCTTCATCGATCCGTTCCGCGAACAGCCCACCATTTGCTTCTTCGGCGACGTCTACGACCCGCGCACCGGCCAGCGCTACAACCGCGATCCGCGCTCGGTGGCCCACAAGGCCCTCGCCTACCTCAAGCAAAGCGGCATCGGTGACGTCGCCTACTTCGGCCCCGAGCCGGAGTTCTTCATCTTCGACAGCGTGCGCTTCGCCTCTGAGCCGCGCGGCGCGTTCTACCATATCGACTCGGAAGAGGCGCCCTGGAACACCGGCGTCGATACCGGCGTCAACCTCGGCCAGCAGATCAAGCACAAGCAGGGCTACTTCCCGGCCACCCCGACCGACCGCCTGATGGACCTGCGCTCCGAGATCACCACCAACATGCAGACCATGGGCATGGAAGTCGATCTCCACCACCACGAGGTGGCGAGCCCCGGCCAGTGCGAGATCGGCATCAAGTTCGGCACTGCGGTCACCGCCGGCGACCTCGTCCACCAGTACAAGTACGCGGTCAAGAACACCTGCTTCCAGCACGGCAAGACGGCGACCTTCATGCCCAAGCCGATGTTCGGCGACAACGGCAGCGGCATGCACTGCCACACTTCGGTGTGGAAGGGCGGCAAGAACATCTACGCCGGTAACGTCTACGCCAAGTTGTCGCAGGAGGCCGTGTGGGCCATCGGCGGCATCATCAAGCACGGCCGTTCGATCCAGGCCCTCACCAACCCGTCGCTGAACAGCTACCGCCGCCTGGTTCCCCACTACGAAGCGCCAGTCAACCTGGCCTACTCGGCGGGCAACCGTTCGGCCTCGATCCGCATCCCGAACGTCAACGGCGACAAGGCCCGGCGCTTCGAGTTCCGCTGCCCCGACAGCTCGGGCAGCCCGTACCTGGTGACCGCCGCGATCCTCATGGCCTCGATCGATGGCATCAAGAACAAGATCGATCCGGGTCTGCCGATGGACAAGAATATCTACGACCTGCCCGCCGAGGAGCTGGCCAAGATCCCGTCGACCTGCGACAGTCTCGGCCAGGCGATCGAAGAGCTCGAGAAGGACAAGGCCTGGCTGACCGCCGGCGACGTCTTCTCGGAGGACTTCCTCGACGCCTACCTGAGCTACAAGAAGGTCAACGAAGTCGAAGCCGCCCGCTTCCGCCCGAATCCGCTCGAGTATCAACTCTACTACGACTGCTGAGCCGGCGAAAGCTGCGTAAAGCACAGAACCCCAGGCAGTTGCCTGGGGTTCTTGCGTAGGAAAAAGAGGACACCTATCCGCCTACCGGACGGTTTCCCTAACTCGGAGGGTTGGATTATCCGTTCTTCGACGACTCGCGGTGCGTTCCCGCTTCGCGTGACCATCGACCGCTATCGTCTGGCGCAACGAGTCGAGATGGCGCGCCTGGCCTACTTGATGAACTGGCCTAAAGCAGCCTTCAGCCCGTCGCTGCCCTTGGTCTGAACGAACGCAGTGATGATCTGGATGATCGGGCCGGCCTTGCCCAGATCGATACCTAGCTGCGAGAGCACCGAGGCAATCCCGGCTTTATCGCCGAGCATCGCGGCCATGCCGGATGGCTTGGGCGCCCCGCCGATCATGCCGGCCAGGCCGGGAACCAGTTTGCCCAGTTCGCCGAACAGGTCAGCGGGCAGCTTTGTCTGGGCCAGACGGGCGACAGCGCCGACTGCACCTTCGGCCTGCTGCTGGTTGAGGCCGGTCGCAGAGACGAGTTGTTCGATGAGGGACATGACCGAGGTGTACGCCGCCTGCGGGTCGATCAAGGAGTCCGGGCGGCCAGGGCCGGGACATAAGCCTGGTCACTGGCGCTGATGTGTTGGCGGATCCAGCCGGCCATCAGATCGAGGACTTCGTGGGCGGTGTCGAACTCATCGCCGTGCGCGGCGGTCAGCTCGGACAGGCGCGCAGCGAGGGAGGCGTGCTCGGCGCGATGGGCGCTGAGACCCGGGTACGCCGCCGCCGCCATGGCCGCTTCCTCGTCGCCAAAGTGCCGTTGGGTATAGCTGATGGCGAAGGCCAGGGCCTGGGCGACCGAGCGTTCACCGCGGCCGAGAGCGACCGCCTTGCGCAGGTTGTCGAGGGCTTGGAACCATTCCACGTGCTGCCGGTCGATCACCTGGATGCCGGTGCGGAGATCGCTGGTGAAGCGGAACGCGTGCTGAGTCTGCATATGGCCTCCGCCGCGCAGTCTCTCTGGCGGCACGGTCCGGGCAACCGCCCGCCCTTTCGCCTGTGCGCCTCGGCCTATGTTGCCCGCCCATGGACGATCCCGCTGACCGCATGCGTACATGGCTGCCGCACGCCTTGCTGCTGCTGCTGGTCGCCACCGCCGTGGGTTTTCTGGCCGTGGTGGTCTGGCCGTTGCGGGAGCCGTTGTTACTGGCCGGCTCGATCGCCCTACTGACCTATCCGATCGCCTTCCTCCCGGTGCTACATCGGCTGGAGCTGGTCGCCCCGCATTGGCAGGCCGATCAGCGGCGCTTTGCCGCCGCTGCCATCGCCACTGCCCTGGTCGGCACGGTCTCGGCGCTGCTCGCGCTAGGCGCGCTCTGGCTGGTGTTCGGTTCGCCCAGTCACATCGTCGACCTGATCGGTGGCGTGCTCTTCAACGACAGCGCCAGACTTGATCGGGCGATCGAGGCGCTGGCCCGCAAGTTGGGCAAGCTGATCGAGCTGTATCCCCAGCTGCCCTGGGACACCAAGGCGATCAGGAGCAGCCTGTATGGCTTGTTCGGCCACGGCAACGTCGGGCCCGACATGCTTGGTTTCCTGTTCCGGGGCACGGTCGGCGTCATGGCGACAGCCGCCCTGACGCTGATCGCCCTCTTCTACCTCTTCGCCCAGGGCACCCAGCTGGCCAGCATGCTGATGCGCTGGCTGCCGTTGACCGAGGAGCGCCGCGACGAGTTGGCCGGTCGTTTCCGGGCCCTTGCCATGTACGTGGCCGCCGGGGTGGTGGCCCGAGCGCTGGTGCATGGCGCGGTGTGCGGGCTGATCGCCTGGGCGATCGCCGGGGCTAATCCCATCGGAACGGCTGCGATAGCGGCTTTCCTCGCTCTGCTGCCGGTGGTCGGGCCGGCTATCGCCTGGGTTCCCTACGCCACCGTGTTGTGGTCAACCGGTCGCGAACTGCAGAGCGTCTGTCTGGCGATCGCCTGCGTAACCGCCTCCTGGGTCGTCGAGCTGCTGTTCCGCAAGCTCGCCCAGCGTCTCGGAGCCGACAGCTTGTGGTTCGCCTTCCTGCTGTTCTGCGGCCTGGTCGGCGGCATCGCCAGCTTTGGGGTGCTCGGCGTGATCATCGGGCCTGCTGCCGCCCTGACCGCGGCGGCGTTGTTCGGCTTTCTGCCGGCGGTCTATGGAGTCGGCGGTCAAGAGACGCGCACGGATGACAATGCTGCTGCTTGAGCGCCTGATCCACCTATTGTTGCGCTGTGCGCGCATCTGCCCTCCGCGGTTCGCCTTCTGGTTTGGTGGTCAACTGGGCTGGCTGTGGTCGTATCTGCCGATCGTCGACGTACGGCGCTGCCGGGCTCACCTCGCGATGGCCTATCCCGAGGCTGCTCCGGCCTGGCACGCCCGCACGGCGAGACGGGTGTGGCGCCATTTCGGACGGATGGGGCTGTGGACGGTGGTGACGATGGAGGCGGACCCGCGCCTGCTGTGCCGCGACATCGCCGTCGAAGGGCACGACAACTGGCGTTCCATCATCCGGGCCTGCCGCCGTCGCGAGGGGACCATGGGCATGTCCGGGCATTTCGGCAATTGGGAGCTGCTCTCGCGCAGTGCTGCCACCGTCGTGCCGCTGACAGTAATCGGGCGTCGGCTGCGCTGGGCGATGATCGACCGTCTCGTGTGGCACAACCGCACCGCGGGCGGCGCTCATCTGGTGTATCAGGACGACGACATCCGTGCGGTCATCCGCGAATTGCGGTCTGGTCGTTTTGTCGCGACGCTGCCGGATCAGGACGTTCCGCGTCTGGCTGGTGTCCATGTGCCATGGTTCGGTCGGCTTGCGCATACACCGAGCGGGCCAGGCATCCTCACCCAGCTTGCTGGCGGCTGGGTCCAACCGGGCTACTGCTATCTGGCCAGTCGCGGCGGCTATCGCTGGACCTGGGTGTCGCATAGCGGTCCACGCGTGCGCTTTCCGCGCTTCGCCGACCGTACCGAAGGCGCCCGCGTGATCATGGCCTGGACGATGGCCTATCAGGAGGCGTTGGTGCGCCGACATCCGGAACAATGGGCGTGGTGGCATCGGCGTTGGCGGACTGTTGCCCGGGGGGTCGACCCCCCGAACCCCTCGCCGGGGCCCTTCGCCCCGGACCCGCTCGACACGTCGCGCTGACGCGCGCCGATTCGTCAGGCGACGCCGTGCGCTCCGGGCTCGCTGGGCGCGCGTGGCACTACTACACGGCGGGCACCACGCCGACCGCCACGCGTTTCGGCGCTCGCTCGTCGGGCGATGTGGATGCGGGCACCACGCCGACCACCACGCGCTTCGGCGCTCGCTCGTCGGGCGATGAGGATGCGGGCACCACGCCGACCGCCACGCGCATCGGCGCTCGCTCGTCGGGCGATGAGGATGCGGGCACCACGCCGACTACCACGCGCATCGGCGCTCGCTCGTCGGGCGATGGGCGCGAAGGCAAAAAAGCGGGCTCAAGCGGGAAGTGACTACTTGACCAGGCCGGCAGTCTTGGCGTCGCGACCTTCTTTGACGAATTCGGCGACGCCGTCCTTGAGGCGGATCGAGATCACGTCGCCGGCCTTCACCTGGTTGCTGGCGATCAGGCGGGCCATCGGGGCGACCAGCATGTGCTCGATGGCGCGGCGCATTGGGCGGGCGCCGAACTGCGGGTCGGTGCCCTCTTTCAGCAACTTCGACAGGAACGGCTTGCTGTAGTGCACGATGATCGGGACCTGGGCGCCGAGCAGGCGCTTGTAGACATCCTGCAGCATCAGGTCGAGGATGCGCTTGAGGTCGTCGCGGGTCAGCACGCGGAAGCAGACGATGTCATCGAAGCGGTTGAGGAACTCATACGGGAAGACGTCCTTGGCTGCCTCGACCGCCTTGCTCTTGATGTCCTTGTTCAGCGATATGTCGTCAGTCTCGACCGCGAAGCCGATGGTCTTGCGGCGCAGCGTCTCGCTCATCTCCGAGGCGCCGACGTTGCTGGTGATGACGATGATCGAACGGGTGAAATCGACCGTCTTGTTGTTGCCCAAGGTCAGATGGCCGTCTTCCATCAGGCCGAGCAGCGCGTTCCACAGCTTGGGATGCGCCTTCTCAACCTCGTCGAACAGCACGATCGACAGGAAGTGGTTCTTCACGTGCGGGAACAGTTTGGCGATCTTGCCCTCGCCCTCAGCGAACACGCCGCGGCCCTCGGCCTGCGCCTCTTTGTGGTGGCGGTCGAGATTGTCTTGCGACAACATCGGCTCGACGTCGTTGCCGACATAACCGGGCGGGCTGCCGAACAACTTCGAGACGGTGAACTCGCTGGAGAATTCCTGGCAATTCACCCGCACGAAGGCGCTGCGT
>JBBQCI010000109.1:0-10616 GCA_038318565.1 Planctomycetota bacterium | reverse complement strand
GTCCAGCGCTTCCAGGCGGAGTGTTTCTGGTCCTGGGACACGTCCCGGCCAGTCGCCACCCAAGACATCGCCCGCGCCGTCATCCGTCAGTTGCGCCTCCACGGCGGCAAGCCCGGCTGGCGAGCGGCAGCGGATCTGGTGCAATGCCTCTGACCCCGCTTCAGGAGCGAGTGCTGTCGGCTATCCGCTCCGTACGTCACCCCGGAAGCCATGTGGCAGGCAGCCTGCCCATGCACGCCAGTAAGGACTCCGATCGCGAAAGCCGCGACATCGACCTGTTCCACGATGCGATAGCCGCCCTGCAAGCCGCCTGCGCCGCGGACCTTGTCGCATTGGAGCAGGCCGGACTCCAGGTCAGGCGTAGCCAGGCCTGGTCAGACACGTTCCGCCGCGCGATCGTGATGGCCGACACGGATATCGTCGAGATCGACTGGGCCGTCGACGCAGCCTAGCGGTTCTTCCCACCGGTCGCTGATCCGCTCATGGGCTGGCGTCTGCATGACGTCGACCTCGCCTGCAATAAAGCTCTCGCCCTGGGCGGCCGCAGCGAGACGCGCGACCTGATCGACATCCTCGCCTGGGATCGCCGCTTCGGCCTGGCCTCCATCGTCTGGGCCGCCTGCGGCAAGGACCCGGGCTTCAATCCGCTCAGTCTCCTGGAGCAGATGCGACGCAGCGCGCGCATCGACCCCGGTCAGTTGCAGATGTTGAAAGCGCGGCAGATCGACCCCCAGGCGGCCAAGCAGCAGTGGCTCGCCGCCGCATCAGCCGCCGAAGAGGCCGTCACGGCCCTCGCCGATGCCATGCCGACCCTCGAAACCGGCGTCGCCTTCATCGACGGTTCGGGGTCAATGCGCTGGCCTGATCTGTGGCGACCGCTTGCCGAGCAAGGGTTGGGCGTCCATGCCCCATCTGTCGGTGGCTGCGTGCCGCTCGTCCGCATGGATTCCCGTGCGGACGCGGAGTGGGCCACCGATGCCTAGATTGTGTAATTCCGGTTTTACAGACCGGATTAACAGAAGCCCTCGAACCATGCACCCATTGCATAATTAGCACCTGTCAGGACAAGGACTTACAGACGGAGAGCTGTATGGCACTCGTCTCGCTTGGTCAATTAGACGTCGCAACAGGGTGCGTTCGCGGCCGGTGGTGATGGCGAGTTTTTGCGCCCGCGTCAACCGTTTGAGGCGGGCTTCCAGCCGATGGGCCGCACGCTTGTCGAGTAGGCGGGAACGCCAGGCCAATACGACCGGTGGCCGGCTGCGAGTGTAGCGGGCACCTTGTCCGCAGGCGTGCTCTGCCACCCGTCGCGCCACGTCGGTCGTCACCCCGGCATACAAACTGCCATCGCCGCAGCGGACTAGATAGGCTCGCCAGGTCTCAGCCGCGGGCATCCCGATAAACCCAACAGCCGGCGGCCCGGCTGAAACGCGAACGTTCCTCATGGATCTGCGTCCCGCCTTTGCGCAGCCGGATCGTCGCCTTGAAGTGCACCATACCCTCCCGGTCATCGAGACCGCCGTGATCGTGGGTCACGATTTCCAGGCCTGCCCAGTCCAAGGCGAACGAGTTGCGCAGTCCCCGCGGATCGAGTTTGGCACGATCGATCGGATGTGAGCTGCGGATCAGGAATGTGGCGTGTTTGCGTACGAAGGCGCTATAGCGGGCGCGCATCAGTTCGAGCGCCGTCGACGGTTCTGCCCCGGCATGGAAGCGCCCGCAGCAGGCATCATAGTCGGCGGGTTGGCCACACGGGCATGGATCCGGCATGCCGGGATGCTGCAGCATCCGCCATGTGTGCCAGCTGTGGTCCGCTGTGGGGGGACTCAGATCTGCACGCCTCGACGGCGGTATCGGGATGCTGATTGTGACTGGGATCCCGGTGCTAGTATCTTTGCCTCGTACGCGAATGCTCGCGGCGACGGCGGCCACACTCGTGACCGCTGCACCATAATGGTGCGGTCTTCCCTCCGGGGTCGATGCCACCCCAGTCGGAAGCTATCTCATGGAACTCTACGTCGGCAATCTGCCGTGGTCCGTCACGGACGAATCGCTCACCTCTCTGTTCGCCGCCCATGGCCAGGTCGACCGCGCTAAGGTCGTCATGGACCGCGACACCGGTCGCAGCCGCGGCTTCGCCTTCGTCACCATCAATGACGAAAACGTCGCCAATGCCGCGATTGCGGCCCTCAATGGCAAGGACATGGACGGACGTGCCCTAACCGTCCGCAAGGCCGAACCGAAGCCCCCGCGCCAGGATGGCGGCGGTCGCAGCGGCGGCGGCGGCGGCGGCGGATACGGCGGCGGCGGCGGCGGATACGGCGGCGGCGGCGGCGGCGGCGGCGGCGGCGGTGGATACGGCGGCGGCAACCGTCGCTGAATCGGACGCTGAATATCTGCTAGTCCGTGCGTCAACATCAGGCACGCGGGCCAGTTCATTTGGAACCTGCCACCGGTCATCATTGCATGACCGGTGGTGGGTGACAGCGAAGCCGGACGCATCCGGCATGAGGAATATCGGGTATGGGTAAGCGCACTCCGGCAACATTTGCCAAGCGGCAACGGGAGATGGACAAGAAGCGCTGGGCTGAGGATAAGAAAAAGAAAAAGGCGGAACGGAAAGCATTGGGACCTGGCGAAGAACAGCCGAATGAGACCTGCCGCCCCTTCCTTGACGAATGACATGGAGACAGCGATGAATCCAGGAGTGGAACGAGCCAGTCGCCTGCCCGCCATCATCCAAGGTGGTATGGGCGCGAGTGTGTCGAATTGGCGTCTGGCCAAGGCCGTCTCCGAAGCCGGTGGATTGGGCGTGGTTTCCGGAACTGCGATCGACCGCATCGTGGCCTACAGGCTGCAACATGGTGACTTGGACGGCGGTTTACGTCGGGTCCTTGCGACATTTCCTTTTCCGGCAATCGCTGAGCGAGTCCTGAGTCGTTGGTATATTCCTGGCGGTTTGGCGCCCGGAGCCAGTTACCGCTCCACCGCGATGATCGACGAGCGACCACAAGCCGAGACGCTTGAGTTGATCGTTGTGGCAAATTTTGCAGAAATTGCTTTGGCTAAAGAAGGACATTCGGGTCCAATTGGCGTTAATCTATTGGAGAAGATGCAGGCGCCGAACCTGGCCTCGCTCTACGGAGCGTTGCTTGCTGATGTCGATGCCGTGCTGATGGGCGCAGGTATTCCGCGCGAGATCCCGGCAGCACTCGATCGCCTGGTGGCGCATGAAGAGGCCAGTCTGATCCTGCGGGTCGAAGGTGCATTGGCGAATGAGGTGACGCGCCTCCGTTTTTCTCCACGCGAATTCATCGGATCCAGTCCGCCGCCGACCTTGCGTCGTCCGCCCTTTCTTGCGATCATCTCTTCGGATACACTTGCCCAGGCTCTGCTGCGGGCCACCGACGGTCAGATCGATGGATTCGTCGTCGAAGGTGCAACCGCCGGTGGGCATAATGCCCCACCGCGCAACCACGCCGGTCCGCTCAGTGATCGTGGCGAACCGATCTATGGTCCACGCGATGTCGCCGACCTCGCTCGATTGCGTAAAATGGCGCGGCCGTTCTGGCTGGCCGGCGGATTCGGGGTTCCCGGAGGTCTGGCGCGAGCCAAGGCTGAAGGTGCTCAGGGCGTTCAGGTAGGAACTGCACTGGCATTCTGCGTCGAGTCCGGCATGGCCGATGGGGTGAAACAGCAGGTTTTGGCTGAGGCGCGGAAGGGATCCATCCGCGTATTCACCGACCCCAAGGCCTCGCCGACCGGATTCCCCTTTAAGGTCGCTGAGATCCCTGGGACCATTTCAGATGCCCAGGTCTACGCCAGTCGTGCCCGAGTGTGCAACCTGGGCTATCTGCGTGAGGCCTATCGGCAGAGCGACGGTTCGGTCGGTTGGCGATGTGCGGCTGAACCCGAACACCGCTATGTCGCCAAGGGTGGTGACGCCTGCGATACGGTTGGTCGCAAGTGCCTATGCAACGCCTTGCAGGCTTCGGCCGGATTCCCACTGCCCACGCCGGGCGGGGAACGGGAACTGCCGATCGTCACGGCTGGTGATGCCTTGGCTCACTATGGCCCCGACATCCCTGCGGGCGGATTCACCGCCAAGGAGATCATCGCCTCAATCTGAACGGGTCGGACCCCGGCCAGGATTTTTTGCACTTGGAAGAGGGCTGCTCAGCGCGTATTACCCGTGCGCAACCTCAACCCAGGAGTACCCCATGGCCCAGGAAAAGACCACCAAGCGCGAAGGCAAGAAGGCCCCGGCGCTGAACATGAAGGAAAAGCGCGCCGCCAAGGCCGCGAAGAAGGCCTCCAAGTAGTCCAATTCGGACTCGTCCGCATATTCCGTCTGGGCTTGCCCAGGACGGAAATCGTCGCCAACGCGGCGCTTCGCTTAACGCGGAGCGCCGCGTTGTCCTTCCCGGGCTCTGCGGATCTCTTCTCGTTTGGCGGCATCGCGCTTGGCGTCTTCGATGGCGCGCAGGACGATCTGCGCATCCACGGCTCCGCGAGCTGCCTGGAAGCGTCCCGTCAAACGGGTGTCTGCGCGCAGCGTGCCGTTCTCCTGCAGTAGCCACATCTCGTTGGCGTAGTCGGTCCGCCGGAGTTCGGGAGCGAAGCGCGAGAAGAAACGGGTGATATTGGCGACGTCGCGGATCAGCAGGCGTTTGGCGTTGTTGTTCGCAGTTGCATCGACCGCCTGGGGCAGGTCGATGATGGTCGGACCGGCGGCTGCCGCGAGGATGTTGAATTCCGACAGATCAGCGTGGACCAGACCGGCCCGCAGCATTGAGGCGATCTGGTGGACGATCTCGGTGTGCATGCGGACCGCCTGGTTGCGGTCGTACCGGCCGGCGGCGATCTGCGGCGCCGGTTCACCCTGGGCATCCAGGACCAAATCCATCAACAGCACGCCTTCATGGTTGGCGATCGGCTGCGGGATGCGCACACCGGCGGCGCACAGTCGGCGCATCGCGGCGGCCTCGGCGTCCTGCCAAGCCTCTTCGCGCTTACGTTTGCCAAACTTGCTGCCGCGGTCCATGGCGCGCTGTTCGCGAGTGTCGCCCGACTGCCGGCCCTCGACATAATCCTGACGCTGACGGAAATTCCGCTGCTCCATGCGCTTGTAAACTTTGGCGGCGACTACCGTATTTTCGACCAGGACAACGTAGACGGAAGCCTCTTTTCCGCTTTTCAACTGGCGGAGAACCTGCTGTATGGTGCCCTGGTCGAGCAGTTCGAGCAGCGTGTCGGGGACCTGCATGGCGAGGGACGGCTCCCATTTGACGCCGGGGAGGGGGGTGGCGTCGAGACGGATGATAGGACGGTGGAACCCCGGCGATAGCAGCCTGCCCCCGATGGCTGCCTACTTCCCGGACCGTGGTAGATCCTCGCCCGCTGGGAAGCATTCGCGTCCCTGCAGGGCTGCCAAGATCGTTGTTGACAGTTCCCTCAGGCGGTAGGGTTTGTTGAGAAAGCCTAGGAATCCTTCGGCGCGCAGCAGTGAACTGTCTCCATCGCGCGAGAATCCACTGCACAGCAGGGCCTTGGCCAGGGGATCCCGAGCTCGGATAGCCTGCAGACAATCCACTCCGCGCATGCCGGGCATCTCCATGTCGACCAGCAGGAGATCGAATGGGCCCTGTTCAAACCAGGCGGAGACTCCAGTGATTCCGTCGTCAGCCTCGATTACAGTGTAGCCAAGGGAGATGAGCAGTTGACAGGAAATTTCCCGGATGAGTTGGTCGTCGTCGACCACCAAAATGCGACCGACCCCGGTCCTGGCAGGCCGTGGATCGTTTGGGGTCTTCGGGGTGCCCTGCTGAGCGGTCACAGGAAGCCATACCCGGAAGGTCGTTCCGTGCCCTACGGAAGTGTCGATCATGATGCTGCCGCCGTGGTCCTGGATGGTCTTGGCGACCGCAGCGAGACCTAAACCAGTACCCTTGCCGGGGTCTTTGGTGGTGAAGAACGCTTCGAAGCAGCGACGCTGGACCTCCTCGTTCATTCCAGTCCCGGTGTCGATCACTGCCACTTCGAGGTATTCGCCTGGCGGCAGTACTGTGGCGGTTGTCCGATCAGCGATGGCATCGATCGAGTAAAGGCGTGTGGCAAAGGTGATGGTGCCCCCGGCTGGCATGGCATCGCGAGCATTGACCCCCAGATTGAGCAGGGCGTTTTGCAGCATGGCCGAGTCTCCGACCACCGTCGTGAGCATCGACTCCAGCCTGACATCAATCGTGATCCGCTGGTCGAGGATAGTGCGCTGCAACAGAGCGACGGTGTCGCGGATGATCAGATGGACGTCGAGCGGTGTCGACGATCCGCCTTGCCGGCGCGAAAAGGCGAGCAATTGCCGCACTAGGGTCGCGGCGCGTTCGCTGGCGTCCAGAATCTGTTTGGAGTGCAGGTCGACACGCTGAGGGTCCTCTCTGAAGCGTTGCAGCAATTCCGCAGATCCGATGATGGCAGCCAGGGCGTTGTTGAAATCGTGGGCCACGCCCCCGGCAAGCTGACCGATGGTCTCCATCTTCTGCACCTGGCGCAACTGGGCGTCGAGATGGTTCCGATCGGTCACGTCACGCAGTGAGGCAAGAACGGCCGGGACTCCAGCCATGACCACCCGTCCCAGGGCGATCTCCATGTCGATCAGCAACCCATCTGTCCGGACGGCTCGCCACGGAAACAGGCAGCCATCAGCCTCACTCAATTTAACAGCGAAAACGGCGGCGGAATCGGTGCTGTCTGGCTGTTGGGCTGGCGCCATGGCCGTTACCTCCTGCCCGACGAGACCGCCGGGAGCGAAGCCGAAGAGCTGTTCGCAGCGCTGGTTGGCTTCACGTACGGTAGTGCCGGCCAGCACCATTACGGCATCGACCCCGCCATCAAACAAGGTGCGATAGAGCCGCTCGCGTTCGGCAACGGTGATCGCCGCTGTCCCAAGATCGGCCAGCATTGCTTCCAGGTCTTCCGCCATGTTGCGCAATTCACCGAAGGATCCATTCGGTAGTGGGTCGGCTGGGGGCGGCCTGCCTGGAGACAGCTGTCTTGTCAGATTCATACGCTGGCGGATCTGTTCGATAGGTTTGATCAAATTGCGATGCAGCACCAGGACCAGGGCGACACACAGAAGGGTAATCACGGCGAGACTGCCACCAATGTCCACCAGCAGGCCGTGCATCAGGCTCTGGCGTCCTGGTTCAGGGTCGAACCAGACAACTACCGTCCCGATGGATTCGATCTTCGCACCCCTGGTGTGGCGGATGTCGATATCCATCCTGACCAATCCGGCTCCGCCGTTGGGTATCGGTTCGGGTTTAATCTGTCCGGAGGCGTTCCGGTGAAGCGAGATCACAGCCGTTTGGTCGATCGCATCCACAATCTGGACCCCGGCCACCTCGACGGCAATGAGTTCCGTCTCCATCAGGCTGCGCATCCCAGGGACGTCCATGTTCCACAACATCTCGCTCAGTACCGAGCCAAGCCGCTGGCGGACATGCTGCTGGGTGCGCTGCAGATCGTTGTGCTGTCTGGCGAGTCCGGTTGAGAGCTCCCACAGGGCGCCGGGTACGGCTACCAACGCCCAGACGGTCAGGGTGATCAGGATCAGCTTGCCGGAGATGCTCGTGCTGTGCATTACTGGAAATATCGTTGCAGCAGAGCTGCGTAGCTGCCGTCGCTCTTCATCGCATCCAGAGCTTCCTGAAGCCGCATCGCCACTGCCGGGTCGGTATCCCTCTGTATGGCGTAGTAGGCGGCGTTGCTGTCATCTTCAGTCGTACCGGTTCGTGCTGGCTTAGACGGGGCATCAAGAGCCAGCACAAGATGGACATCACGGTAGCTGTGACCGGCCTGGATCAGCAGGTAGGACAGGATCCAGTCATTGAAGGCCACGTAATCAACGCGACGAGCGAAGAGTTTGCTGATGTTCAGGCCTTCGGGTGAGAGGTCTTCAATCGTGGTGCGGGCGATGCCTGCCTGCACCAGATCCTCGATGATCTTGAAACCGGAACCAGTGCCGATGGATCGGCCGGCGATCTCTGCAAGCGCGGTAATCTGCAGTTCTGGACGGTCGGCGAGTCGGTAGAGATTGGTGGTGACCGCGTAGATCGGGCCGACCCACTGGTAAACCTTGTTACGCTCCTCGCTGCGCGACAGGCTGGTTATCAGCGCGTTGCGTTCGCTGGCGCTAATCGCCATGGCCCGTTTGAACGGGAAATATTCGATCTGCAATTCGATGCCCGGTGTCCGCTTCACCACCGCTTGCAGCAGTTCTATCGAGAAACCAGACGCGAGGCCATCCTTCTGGTAGGTGAAGGGTGGGTAGTCGCTATCCACGACATGGATGACTTCGGTCGACCAAGCGGACGTCCAGTGGGCGCAGATCAGCAGGATGGACAGAAACAGCATGTGTCGCTCGGCAGGTGCTTGGCGCATCATACTCCAGCATTTTCGATCGGCAAAGGTCAAAGACGAAACCAAGGAAGATGCGGCCAGCCAGGCTTGGGACATGGACCGAGCGCAAAAGATGCAGAGCATCATCCGTCCATGACCATTGGCTCCTTGGTGACCGTCCCTGAACTGCAAGCCGACGGCCTGGCCCGACTGCTGGCCGTGCGCGGCGGGTATAGCGTCATCCGCTTTCTTACCACCGGGGCGGAGATGACCCAAGAGCAGAACCGCGTCCTGCGCTACTGCCTGATGCCTGGCACCCGCGTGCGGGTCGAGCAAGTCGGTGTTGTGTTCGATGGCGCCATTTCTGGCCGTCGGCTTGCCCGTGATGCTGCCAATGGCCTGCTGATCTACGGGGTCACCCGGCCAGATGGCAGCGAGATCCCCGTCCGCGAGGACCAGATCGTGGGCCTCGCCCCGACCGAGGATCCGGTCGAGCAGTTGGTGACTGTGCAGTTCAACGACCTGCGACCGATGTTCGCCAAGGCCGGCAGCGCCAATCCGCCTGAGCCGTGGTCGGCCAATACCTGTGCCGCCCGCGAAGAGCTGCTGGCGTGGCGCGATGCCGCCTGGTCGGCGACCGGCGGGGTGGTCGGGCTGGCGGCGGCGCGCGTCCGCGCCCTGCCGCACCAGCTGCTGGTGGCCCGGCGGGCCCTCGACGATCGTCAGGTGCGCTTCCTGCTCTCCGACGAGGTGGGCCTGGGCAAGACCATCGAGGCGGGTCTGGTCATCCAGTCGCTGCTGGCGATCAAGCCCGACCTGCGCGTGCTGGTGATTGTCCCGGGCGCCCTGCTCAGCCAGTGGTTCCTGGAGCTGTACGTGCGCTTCGGCGGCACTTCGTACCTCATGCTCGATGGTGAACGGCTGCGTACTTACGAGGGCAATCCGTGGACCGGCCAGCAGTTCGTGCTCGCTTCCAGCCGTGCTGTCGAAGAACTCGACGGCAAGGCCGCGCTGCGTCTGGCGACCTCGAAGTGGGATGTCGTGGTGGTCGACGAGTGCCACCGCATGCAGCCTGGTGGGACCTTGTTCAACCGGGTCGCTGTGCTCAGCAAGTCGACGCCCCATGTCCTGCTGCTGTCCGCCACCCCGGCCCGCCAGCACGCCGACGCCTATCTCGCCCTGCTCGCCCTGCTGCAGCCACAGGTGTGGAAGTTGGGCGATCTGGATGCGTTCCACAGCCGGTTAGAGGCGCACGACCAGGTGGTGTCGCTGCTCAACCGCACGATCGCAGGCGCCACCGACGAACTGCCGGGCCTGGCTGCCGCCTGGTGCAAACTGCTGCCAGGCGACAGCCAGCTGGCCACCCGGGCTAAAGCCCTGGGAGCCGCCCCATTCGATCCGGTCCTGCGCCAGACCCTGGTCGCCTACGTCCGTGAGCATCACCAGCTGGATCGCCGCGTGATTCGCAACCGCCGCCAGGTGCTCGCTCGACTGGCCGCGGAAAGCGGGGTCCAGGCGATCGCCCCGACCACCCGCAGCCGGACCTTCGTCGACTACGCGCCGGATGCCGTCGAGCGCGAGGTGCGTGTAGCCCACGCCGCGTACCGGGCCGCGTTGGTCGACGGGGTTGATGGCACCGTGCCACCACGGCTGGCCCATTGGCTGATCCAGCTCGAACTCGCCTTAGCGGCCCATCCGCTGGTGCTGGAACGGCTACTGGCGATGCGCGCGACCGTCCTTGGCGATCCCGAGGAATACACCGAGTACCGCATCCGCGCCCGGCCCAACGAGACGGTTGCCCAGGTCCTACGTGCGGACCTCTCGGAGAACGAGATATCCAGCCACATCGCGATCAGTGCGTCGTGCCATTGCGACATCGCCGCCGAGCCGGCAGCCCTGGCGGCGTTGCGCGCGGCGAACGCAGCCTGGCTGAAGCAGTCGCCGCGCAAACCGACGGCCCGTCTGAAAGCCCTGTGCGAGCAACTCAAGGCGTTCTGGGAGGATCAGCCCGACGAGAAGGTGCTGATCTTTACCACCCATTCGTTGGCCGTTGGGCCGCTCAGCGCAGCCTTGCAGGCTGTGTTTGGCGAGACTGCGGTCGAAACCTTCGGAGCCCACCAGGACACCGTCGAGCGCGAGGAGGCGGCGCGCCGTTTCCAGTCCGACCGCCGGTGTCCGCTGCTGGTATGCGATCCGCTTGGTGGTGAGGGTCGCAATTT
>JBBQCI010000108.1:0-11264 GCA_038318565.1 Planctomycetota bacterium | reverse complement strand
GCGACCGCGACCGGATTGCCCGACAGGGTGCCGGCCTGGTAGCAGGCGCCGAGCGGCGCGAGGTGGGCCATGAGGTCGCGCGCACCGCCATAGGCTGCGACCGGCAGGCCACCGCCGATCACCTTGCCCAGGCAGGTCAGGTCGGGACGGATGCCGGCGTGCACCTGCCAGCCGCCCCAGGCGACGCGGAAGCCGGTCATCACCTCGTCGAAGATGAGCAGCGCGCCATGCGCGCGGCAGAGCTGACGCAGGCCCTCTAAGAAGCCCGGCTGCGGCAGCACCAGGCCCATGTTGCCGGCGACCGGCTCGACCATCACGGCGGCGACTTGGCCGCGATGCTTGATCAACAGCCGTTCGACCGTTGCGGCGTCGTTGTACGGGGCGCTGAGCGTCTTGGCGGCAACAACGGCAGGCACGCCGGCGCTGTCCGGCGTGTTGAGGGTGGCGCAGCCGCTGCCGGCGGCGACCAGGAAGTTGTCGGCATGGCCGTGGTAGCAGCCGTCGAATTTGATGCACAGATCACGGCCGGTGGCGGCGCGGGCCAGGCGCAGGGCGCTCATGCAGGCCTCGGTGCCGCTGCTGACCAGGCGGACCTGCTGCACGCTGGGCAGCGCCTTGCACAGTAGCGTCGCCAGCTCGGTCTCGGCCAGGGTCGGGGCGCCGAAGCCGAGGCCGCGCTTGGCCGCAGCGGTCACCGCGCGCACTACCCGGGGGTGGGCGTGGCCGTGCAACAGTGGCCCCCACGACAGCACGTAATCGACATAGTGGCGGCCGTCGAGGTCGGTGATGCGTGAACCGCGCCCGCTGGCGATCAGCGGCGGCTGCCCGCCGAGGCGCTTCCACGCCCGCACCGGGCTATTGACCCCGCCGGGAATGACGTCGCAGGCGGCGGCGAAGGCGCGGCGGGACTTCGCGCCGATCAGATCGCTGGTCCGCGTTGTCGTGGGGATCGTCTGTCGGGTCCGTGCCATGCAGCCTCCTGTTGCTCTGCCCCGCCGCGTTGGCTAGGCTAGATGGTGTGCTCTACCTCGCCAGTCAAAGCCCGCAACGCGCGACCTTGTTGGCGCGCGCCGCCGTGGTCTTCACCGTCACCTCCAGCAGCTGCGACGAAGAGACCATCCAGTCGCCCGTGCCACAGGCTCTGGCGATCGAACGTGCACGGGCCAAGGCACGCGGAGCCAGCGTGCCGGCCGGCTCGATCGTACTGGGCGCTGACACCGTGGTCGCGCTCGGCCGCGAAATCCTGGGCAGTCCGGCTGACCCTGCTGGCGTGGCGGTGATGCTGGGCAAGCTGTCCGGCACTATCCACCAGGTCATGACCGCGCACTGCTTGTGGCGTGCTGGGTCCGAGGTCGAGGCGGTCGCCCTGACCACTGCCCGCGTCACCATGCGACCGCTCTCGCCGCAAGAGATCGCCGACTACGCCGCCACCGGCGAAGGCGTCGGCAAGGCCGGCGGCTATGCCATCCAGGCCAAGGCGGATCGCTTCGTCGTCGAGGTGCAGGGTGCCATGGAAACAGTCGTTGGCCTGCACATCCCGACCGTCGCCAAGCTGTGGCGCGAGGTCGCCGACGGCAGCCTGCCCGGCTACACCGGACCGACCAGCACTGGACTGCAGAGAGTGCCGCAGTGATCGCCATCCTCAGCGACATCCACTCCAACTGGGAAGCGCTGTCGGTCGTGCTGGAACGCTGCGAATCCCTGGGGGTGACGAAGTACCTCTGCCTGGGCGATGTGATCGGTTATGGTCCTGACCCGGTGCCGGTGGCAAAGGTCGCCACCGAACGATTCACCGTCAGCCTGATGGGTAATCACGAGGAGGCCCTGGTTACTGGCAAGCACCGCTTCAATCCGCATGCCGCCCAGGCGATCGACTGGACCCGTCAGCAGCTGCAGCCGCAGACGCAGCTGTGGGAGTGGTTCAAGGCGCGCAAACCGTTCGCCGTGGTCGACAAGCTATTGTGCGTGCACGGGTCAATCTATGACCCCGTCCACGACTACGTTGACGAGCCGGAGAATCCGGTCGAGGCGCAGCAGATGATCGACACCCTGAACAAGGACTTCAGTGGCTTCGACGTCTGCTTCGCCGGCCACAACCACACCCCCTTCATGGCGACGACGGTGGGAATCATGGTGCCGCACGACGGTCACCGCGTGTTCCGCCTGCCCAAAGGCCACAAGGCTTACGTCTGCGTTGGTTCGGTCGGTCAGCCGCGTGACCGTGATGTGCGCACCAGCTTTGCCACCCTCGATGGCGAGACCCTGACGTTCCATCGTCTGACCTATGACGTCGAGAAGACTCAGGCGAAGATCCGCCGCGCCGGGCTTAACGAATTCCTCGCCGAACGGCTTGGAGAGGGCATCTAAGGAACGTCCGGAGTTGCTTGGGCCCCCTCTAGGCCAATCATGTAACGCCTCGGAGGCGTCATGGCATCGATCGGCATCGGCATCATCGGATTCGGCGTGGTCGGCGGCGGCGTGGTCGACGTCCTGCGGCGTGATCGGGCAGTCATTGCGGCGCGCACCGGGGTCGATTTGGACCTGCGCGCGATCGTCTCGATGCCTCCCTACAAGAGCACCGACGTACTGGGCGCCACGCTCGGCCAGGACATAGTTCTGATCACCGGCGACCCCCGGATCACCATCGCCCTGCTGCTGGTCGGCGGCACCACCTTCGCCAAGGATCTGGCCTTGGCCTGCCTGCGCGCCGGCAAGCATGTGGTCACCTCGAACAAGGCCCTGATCGCCGCGCACGGCGACGAGTTGTTCGCGGTCGCCAAAGAGCACCAGGTCGCCATCGCCTTTGAGGCGGCGGTGGCTGGCGGCATCCCGATCATCGGCGCCCTGCGTGACGGACTGGCGGCCAACCGCATCCTCTCGATCACCGGCATCCTCAACGGCACGACCAACTTCATCCTGACCATGATGGAGCAGAAGGCGTGGAGCTACCAGCAGGCCCTGGCGGAGGCCCAGCGGCTGGGCTACGCCGAGGCCGACCCGACCCTGGATGTCAACGGCACCGACACCGCCCACAAGCTGGCCATCTTGTCGCGCATCGCCTTCGGTATCCGCGTCCCGCTGACCGCCCTGCGCATCGAGGGCATCCAAAACGTCACCGCTCAGGACATGACTTCGGCCGCCCGTCTGAAGAGCCGGATCAAGTTGCTGGCCATGGCGACCCAGCGCGACGAGGGCCTGGAGCTGCACGTCGCTCCAACGCTGGTCCCCCTCGATCACCCGCTGGCTGCGGTTCATATGAACTACAACGGCATCTTTGTTGTTGGTTCTTCTGCGGGACCGCAATTGTTTACTGGTCAAGGTGCTGGGGACCTGCCAACCGCCAGCGCTGTGCTGTCAGATGTCATCGATGTGGCCCTCGGGCGTGCGCAGCAGACGTTTGGCTCGTTTGGATTCGTCCACCAACCCAAACCCCCTGCGTTTCTGGCTGAGGCTGATGAACGCACGGCCAGCTACGCCCGATTTGCAACACCCGATAAACCGGGCATTCTGGCTGGCATCACCCAGATCCTCAGCGTCAAGGGCATATCGATCCGCTCCATTTACCAGGGCGAGACCGATGAGCACGGCCAGGCCTCGATCGAGTTGGTCACTCATCCGGCTCGAGGAGGCGATTTTTTGGCCGCTGTGGCAGAGATCGACAGCATGGGTTTGACCGTATCGCCATCGGTGTGCTACCGCCGCATGTAAACCAGACGCCACTAGAAATGTTTCACGTGGAACACCCGCAGCCTTGCTGTGGGTGTTCGCGTTGACGGAGTGCGTGCTACATGGCACCTCGACTCTCTTGCTCCGGTTCTCCGTGTGAACCTGCGGGCATTGCCTTTCCTGTAGAACTGCCATAACCCTGTTTCACGTGGAACGTCTGGCTCCAGTCTTGGTCGTGTCGAATCAAAAAGGCGGCGTCGGCAAAACGACGACCGTTGTCAATCTTGCTGCCTACGCTGGGCTGGCCGGCAAACGCGTGTTGGTGGTGGACAATGATCCACAAGCTAACGCAAGCAGCACACTGAACAAAATACCGTTTGACCATTCGATTTATAGCGGAGCTGAACCCGTAGAGACATCCGCCGAAGGGGTTCGTTTGGTCCCATCTGGCGCTGACTTAGCGGATCAGGAGCGCCGGCTGGCCGGAGCTGTTGGCGGATCGCTCGCGCTGCGAGAACGGCTGAAACCACACCGGGTCAATTTTGACCTCATTGTTGTCGACTGCCCACCCAATCTGACCTGCTTGCCGACCAACGCCCTGCTTGCTGCAACCCATCTGCTGGTGCCGCTCCAAAGCGAGTACTTCGCCCTGGAAGGCCTCAGCCAGTTGCTGGCTCATGTCGATGGACTGCGCCAGGACCATGAGCTGCAGCTGACCCTGTGCGGCATCCTGCTGACTATGGCGGTGCCCGGATCGGCGTTGTCGCAGGGGGTTGCGAGTGAGGTCCGCCGGCACTTCGGATCAGGGGTGTTCAACGCCGTCATCCCACGCGACGAGTCGGCCGCCGCGGCGCCCAGCCATGCCCGCGCCCTAGTCGACCACGATCCCCTGTCGCCAGCCGCTTTGGCCTACCTGGCGGCCACCAAGGAGCTGCTCGTCCGGCTCGACCTGAGCCAGACTCCAGCCATCAGCCCCCAGACCCCCGCAGGGACGCCATGAGCCTCGCCGACAACTCCCTGGGCCGCAGCCTGCAGGACGTCTTTGCCCGCACCCCGCGCCGTGAGGGGGGGAAGGGCTACCTGGAGGTCGAGCTGGGTCTGATCACTCCACCCAAGGCCAACCCCCGCACCGATTTCGACGAGACCGCCCTGCGCGAGCTGGCGGACAGCATCAAGCAGCATGGACTGCTGCAGCCTATCGTGGTGCTGCGTCGCGAAGTCGGCTTCGAAATCCTCTCGGGCGAGCGCCGGTGGCGTGCTGCCAAGCTGGCCGGGCTCGACAAGGTGCCGGTAGTAGTGCGCGACGAGACCGACCCACAGCATCAGGCCGAACTACGCCTGATCGAGAACATCCAGCGTGAACAGCTCAACGCCCTGGAGCTGGCGCGCGCCTACCAAGCCCTGATCGAGAGCCACGGCCTGACCCACGAGGCTCTGGCCACCCGCCTCAACAAAGAGCGGACGACGATCAGTAACGCGTTGCGCTTGCTCGGCCTGCCTGACGAGGTCCAGCGCCTGGTCGCCGGCGGCGAGCTGTCCGCCGGCCATGCCCGCACCTTGCTGGCGGTGGCCGACCGTGGTCGTCAGGTCGAGCTGGCCCGCCACATCGTCGCCCACGGTCTGAGCGTGCGCGAGGTCGAGCGGCTCGTCCGCCTGCCCGCTCCCGGCACCGTCGTCCCACCCGGGAAACCACCGCACATCAAAGAGCTGGAGGAGAACCTTCAGCACCTGTTCGGCAGCAAGGTGGGCATCCGCGAAAAGAACGGCAAGGGCGCGATCACCGTCCACTTCGAATCGAAAGACCACTACCTGCGCGTTGTCACCCTGCTGGAGCGGTTCATCCGCCAGGCCAACCTGGACAAGGCAGGACTGAAGTAGCTTACGACTCGCTCTGGAAGATGTCGTAACCGCCGGTCCGTGCCTTCAGTCGTTTGCCGCCAGCGGCGATGACTAGGCCGTCGCTCAGCGGCTGCCAGGTCAACGGGCTGGAGCGCCAGATCCAGTGGCCGCGCCACAGCGCCAGCTCGGCAGGGGGCCCGGAAGCCTGCGGCAGCACAAGGTCGGCACCTGACCCGCCGATGGTCAGGCGGCGAACGACCAGTGCATAGGCCAAGCCCGGTCGGTTGTCTGGACGCTGCAGTACCACCGCGTCGACGGCGTGGCTGCAATCCAGGCCGCATTCACCCGGCGATCCGTCGTCGGTGCCAAGGCCCGTTGGCCCCGGTCCGCGCTGTAGGAACACCCGCAAGGTCAGGGCCAATGCCCCGGCGACGTGCAGTTTATGCTCGCTGCCGCCCTCGATCGCCAACGGCGAGTTCGGGGCCATCGGCGTGCCGTTAACCAGGGTACCGTTGCCACTGCCGAGGTCACTCAGTAGCACGCGACCGGAAGGCGCGTCGAAACGCAACTGTAGGTGCTGCCGGCTGATGCGCAGGCAGTCGTCGCGGAAGGTGCTGGTCGGATGCTTGCGCAGGCACACATCGACAGGGGGTTCGCACAACTTGCCGAGGGTGATCTGGCGGCGCGCGTAGAGCAGGATGTGGCAGCCCTCACCGACCAGGGCGATCCACGGCGAGTCGAGAGCCCTGGACAGCTCGCCATCGACCCGCTCGCCGGGTTCAGCCGGGGCCGCGACGGCGACCGGGATGGTGGCGGCCGAACCTGGATGCTCGACGGGAGCCGGGACTGCGACCGGAACAGTGGCCGCTGAACCCGGGTGCTCGACTGGCGCCGGCGTCGCCACCATCGAGGTCATCACGCCAGGTGGCGCGCCACCGCCGGAACCGGCCCAGTCGCTGATCGATACGGCCATGGTCGCATCAATGTCAATCTCGCCCTGCGGGCCGACCTTCACGGTCGGATGGCTGTCGCTGTCGCCGCCGGGCGTCTTGTCCTCGGACAGCAGGTCGCAGGTGATGGTGCGATCCTGGCTGGGCGCTGGCATCACCGGAGCCGAGGCCGGCGCGCCGGTGCCCAGCGACGACAGCGCATCGGCGATGGCGCTGCGCAGCTCGGCGGGCGTCTGGTAGCGGTCTTCGCGCTTCTTGGCCATCAGCTTGGCGACGATCGCGGCCGACTTGGCGGTGACCTCTGGGCGCCCGGTGCGCGGATCGGGAATCGGCGCAGTGCGGTGGGCGTGCAATACTTCTTGCAGCCGGCCCTTGTACGGCTCGCGCCCAGTCAGGCAGTAGTACAGCACGCAGCCGAGGGCGTAGAGGTCGCTGCGGATGTCGAGATCCTTCTCGGCGATGACCTGTTCTGGGCTCATGTAGGCCGGACTGCCGACCAGGGTGCCCTCCATGGTCAGCTGGGTGCGCTCGACCGAGGTCGAACGGGCGATGCCGAAGTCGGCCAACTTGCAGGTGCCCTCGGGCGAGGCGAAGATGTTCGCCGGCTTGATGTCGCGGTGGATCAGCCTGCGGGCGTGCGCCTCGTGCAGGGCATCAGCGACCTGGTGGGCGAACGACAACGCCAGCGACTCGGCCAGTGCGCCCTGCGACTCGACCAGCTCTTTGAGATCGCCCGTCTCGACGAATTCCAACACCATGTAGAGGGTACCGTCCTCGGTCGCGCCGTGGTCGAGGATCGCCACCACCGACGGGTGGGCGAGTTCCGCCATGTAGCGGCATTCGCGGTTGAAACGCTTACGCACCTCGTCGTTGCCGGCGAACTGACCCTTCATCGTCTTGACTACGACCAGCTGACCGGGCTCGGGCAGACGCTGGATCGCCCATTCGCCGGACCTGCGCGTCGTCGAGGCCGAGGCGGGCGTAGGCGTTGGCGAAGGTGCGGCGGCGCCTGGCGCGCGCACCGCCAGCCACACTGAGCCCATTCCGCCGTCGGCGAGATGGGCGAGTACGCGGTACGGGCCGAGGTCGAGGCCGGTCGGAGCGGGCAGGTGCGAGATCAGCTGCTGTGACGGGCCGATCGGCAGCAGGCGCGCTTTTTCTAGGAAGGTGCGTGCCTTAGCGGCATCGTCGACCCCGCGATCCGACAGCAGGATGCGCAGCCGGGCGCAACCTGGACGGTCGAGGATGCGGCGCTTGCGCGCGAGTTGGACGAGGGCTTCGGCCTGAGGAGACACCGGCATGGCCGTGCAATGTGCCAAGTCGGCAGCGGCCTGACAACCGGCGATGTCACTCGACCTCCGCCGCCGAACCTTCCACGCAACGGTTGAAACGTTCAAGGACGCAGCTTGCGTACGTGCAAGTTGAAAGCACAAGCCTGCAGTCGAGAAACGCGATCATGCCAGACCAGGACCAACCAAACGACCATTCCACCCCGGTGCCACCGCCACCGCCATCGCTGGATCCGTTACGTATTACCGATCCTGACGAGCTGGCGCCCGCGCCTGCCAGCCTGTCTGGTCGCGAGCTGACGATGCAGACGCCGAGCGCTGGAGATCTATCCGGTCGCGAGCTGACGATGCAGACGCCGAGCGCAGGCATTTTGTCGGGTCGCGAGTTGACGGTGCAGACGCCGAGTCCCGGCGACCTGTCGGGTCGAGAACTGACCATGCAGACGCCGGGCTCCGGCATCATCTCCGGTCGCGAGCTGACCATGCAGCCGGGCACCCCGGCACCGCTGTCGGGCCGCGAGAACACCATGCAACCGGCCGGCCCGCTCAGTGGCCGCGAGCTGACCATGCAACCATCCGCAGGCACGCCGACGCCGGCGACCATGGGCGGGAAGCCGCGTACCGGATACGACGGCAAGCCGCGCACCGGCGCTGGCTCATCGCAGGGTTTTGACGACGCCTGGCACCTGCAGGGCCGCAAGGGCCCGCATACCGGTCAGAGCTGGGGAGACTTCGAGCTGGGCGGCATTCTTGGTGAAGGCGGCATGGGCGCGGTCTACCGCGCCAAACAGAAGTCGCTCAAGCGGCGGGTCGCGATCAAAGTGATGCCACCGAACCTGGCCGCGGATGGTCGGCTGCTGAAGCGATTCCATCTCGAAGCCGAGACGGCGTCGAAACTGGTCAGCCCGCACATCGTGCAGGTCTACTTCATCGGCGAGCACGACGGCAACCACTTCTACGCGATGGAGTATGTCGACGGCATCGACCTCTACGACGTGCTGAAGAAGTCGCGCGACGAGAACAAGCCGCTGACGCCTGACGAGGCGGCCAATTACGTCCTGCAGGCGGCCAAGGGTCTGGCCGAGGCCGGCCGTCACGGCGTCGTCCATCGCGACATCAAGCCGCCGAACATCATGGTTGCGAAGGATGGCTTGGTGAAGATCGCCGACTTCGGCATCGTCAAGGTGCTCGGCGAGCACAACCTGACCATGACCGGTCAGGCGGTCGGCACACCGGCCTACGTCTCGCCCGAACAGGGCCGCGGCGACCGCGAAGTCGATACGCGTAGCGACCTCTACTCGCTTGGCGTGGTCTTCTACGAACTGGCCACCGGCCAGAAGCCATTCAATGGCTCGACCCCAAACGCCCTGATCTACCAGCACTGCTACGACGAGCCGGTGCTGCCCAAAAACGTCGTCTCGGGCATCAGCGACGAGATCCAGGCCGTCATTCTGCGCTGTCTGCAGAAGAAGCCCGAGAACCGCTACCAGACCGCCGACGAACTGGTCCGCGACCTCGAGGCCATCCGTACCGGCAGCCTGCTCAAGAGTGCGATCGCCAATTACAAGCTGGGGACCGGCGCCGACGAGGCCAAGCGCGAACAGATGAACTTCTTCCAGCGCCATCTGCTGCCGATCGCGGCGGCGGCGGTGCTGGTGGTCGGCGGCCTTGGCTACGCGGGCTATTCGTGGCTGACGGCAAGCGGCGAACGCACCCGCCAGAGCGAACTGGCCCAGCTCAAGCGCAGCCAGGAGGCCGAATCAAAGGTCGCCCGTTTGCGCCAGACCCTGGCCGCCGCGCTCGACAACATCGCGCCGCTGCCTGACGGCGTCGAGGTCTCGCTCGACGAGCTGGCCAATTATGCCCCGCTGGGTGCCCAGGACCCCGACGTACTGAAGTGGCACACCAAGGTTGACGAGGTGCGCGTCCTGCAGATGCGTCTGGCGGCGGTCGATGCGCCGCTGATCGATCTCACCGCGCGCCAGTCGGCGAAGAAGGACCTGGAGTCGTATTTGGGCAAGGTAGGTGGCGACGACGTCGCGGCGCAGCGCTGGCAGAAGCGCCTCGCCGGGCTCGAGGCCGAAGAGGCTCGCCTGCGTAGCGCCGGTGCCGCCTTCGAATCCCAGCAGCTGAAGAAGGGCGACCGCGACCGCTTTGTCCCGATTCTGATGTCGCTGGGTATGCTGGTGCCGGCCGACGACGTGCAGCTGGTCAAGTGGAACGCCCGGGTCGCCAACTTCGATACGGAACTGGGCAAGTTGCGTGCCCGCATCGCGCCGCTTGATACGAAGCCCGCGATCACCGAGCGCGAACGCGTGGTCTACGCCAACGCTTTGGCCGACCTCAAGGGCTTCCTCGACGAAAACGACGCGGAATTCCGCCGCTGGAACGAGAAGCTAGAGGGAGCCCGTGGCCGCGTCTCGCTGCTGCGTGAGCAGATCACCGCGGTGGTCGGCCAATCGCCAGACCTGATCAGCAAGCCGAAGCAGGATCAGGTCGCCGACAAGTTGGCGGCCTATCGTGAGGCGATGGGCGACGAAGATCCCTTTGCCAAGGACTGGCTGGCCGCAATCGCCGCCGCCGAAAAGACCACCGCCGGTTGCCGCGCCCGCCTGGGCGACTCGGCCAAGCTGGCGGAAGGTCTGCTGCCGATGGGCGCGTTGCCGCCGTTCGAACGCGACCTCGGGCAGCTGTCTGCGCTGGCCAATGCCGGCGATGCCGACGTGCTCACCTGGGACCAGCTGCTGCGCGGCAGCCGCCGCAACCTTGATGAGCTGCGCACCGAGCTGCGCGTACTGGAGCCGTCCGACCCCCGACCGGTGACCCAGGGCGCCCAGACCGATCTCGCCGCCAAGCTGACTCGCCTGACCGGCAAGGGCGGCATCGAGCCCGAACGCGCCGACGTCTATCACCAGCGCCTTGCTGCCGAGTCCCGTCGTATCGCCACCTTACGCGAATCCCTAGTGAGCTACGACAAGGTCGAGCCGGTGACCGCAAGCATGCGCCTCGGCCTGGAGCGCTTGCTCGTCGATGTCGGCGGCGAGGACAAGGACGCGTTGCGTTGGCAGGCCAAGCAGGTGCGCGTGGACGATCTGCAACACCGCATCGGCGCGATTGATCGCAAAGAGCGGGTGCCTGACGACCTTGACCGCATGTTCGCTGCCCTCGAACAGCTGGTTGGCGCCAACGACGCGCAGCTGGTTGCCTGGCGTGGCAAGGTCCTGCGCATCAACGAAGCGCGCAGTGCCCTCGCCGTGCTCGACCGCCGCGCCCCATACGATGCGGCGGCGGTCGACGCCGGGCTTAGCTCGCTGGCCGAGCTGGTCGGCAGCAACGACCGCGCGTACCTGCGCTGGCGCGCAAAAGCCGACGAGGTGCGTGGGCTGAAAACCGAACTGGCCCGTCTGCCCGCCCTGCTGTTGCAGTCACCAACCGCCCAGGCGGCCAGCCATGGCCGCTTCCGCCGGTTGATTGGCGAACTGGTCGGCGCCGAAGATCCCGAGGTCGCCGCCGCGGCGCG
>JBBQCI010000107.1:0-11270 GCA_038318565.1 Planctomycetota bacterium | reverse complement strand
GACTGGCATTTCCGGCACGCTTCCAGCCCAATGGTTCAACGTCCGCACGGGGGAACAGCAGAACATCGCCGCCCTTGGCAACGGCACGGCCAACCTGACGCCACCCAGCGGCTGGAATGAAGTCGCGCTGCGCGTTGGCGGTCCGGCCTGGAATCAAGGTGGAGCCATAGCCCCTGGCATCACCACCCAGCCAGGGAGCCAGACAGTGGCGGCCGGCCAGACCGCGGCCTTTATCGTGGCGGCGACCGGCACCGGCCCATTGAGCTTCCAGTGGAAGCGCGGGACCACCAACGTCGGTACCAACAGCGAGACGTTGACCCTCGCCAATGTACAGGCGGCGAACGCCGGTTCGTACACCGTCACCGTCACCAACAGCGCAGGCAGCGTGGTGTCGAGCGCGGCGACCCTGACGGTGAACGCGGTGACTGGCGGCCAGACGGTGGCCAGCGTCACCCTGATCAATGCCGACACGGATCTGCCGATCGCCGGATTCGATCCGCTTCCCAACGGGGCGGCGCTAAACCTGGCGCAGCTGCCGACCAGAAATCTCAACCTGCGCGCCAACACCACGCCTGTGACGGTGGGCAGCGTGCGCTTTGGCTATGACGGTAACGCGGCGTTCGCCACGGAAACCAACTCGCCCTATGCACTTGGTGGAGACGTCAGTGGGAATTACAACGCCTGGACGCCAACGTTGGGCACCCACTCTGTCATCGCCACACCTTACACCGGCAGTGGCGCAAGCGGCACGGCTGGAATGGCTCTGACCATCAGCTTCACGGTCAGTGACGGCTCGGAGGCGAGCGCGCCGGCGATCACCAGCCAACCGGTTAATCTGACGGTGAGTGCGGGTCAATCCGCGAGTTTCACCGTTGTCGCGACCGGCACCGGCCCACTGAGCTTCCAGTGGAAGCTCGGGTCGATCAATGTCGGCACCAACAGCGCGACATTGACCCTCGCCAATGCGCAGGCGGCGGACGCGGGATCCTACACCGTCACCGTCACCAACAGCTCGGGCAGCGTGATGTCGAGCGCGGCGACGTTGACAGTGAACGCTGTGGCCGTGGCCCCTGTCATCACCACTCAGCCAGGAAGTCAGACGGTGGCGACCGGCCAGACCGCGACCTTCACCGTGGCCGCGACCGGCACCGGCCCACTGAGCTTCCAGTGGAAGCGCGGGTCGATCAATGTCGGCACCAACAGTGAGACCCTGACCATCACCAATGTCCAGGCCGTCAATGCTGGTTCCTACACCTGCGTGATCAGCAACTCCGCCGGCACGGTGACCACCAACACTGCAGTCCTGACGGTGAACCCTCCAGCAGCGGGCGATCTGCTGACCGGCACGGTATTCAGCGATGGCGGTGGCGCATGGGGTGGCTCAACCAACACCGCTGACAAGGCGTTCGACAGCCTCACCACGACCGCCTATGACGCGGCGTCGGGCAATGGCTCGTACACCGGCATCGATGTCGGCTCGGGCATGACGGCCACGGTAACGTCCATCCGCTACTTCGGGCGCCCCGGTTGGCCGCTGCGCATGATCGGTGGCGTGTTTGAAGGGTCGAACAGCCAGACCATCGGCTATGTCACTCTGGGCACGGTGCAGGCTGCCTCAGATACGGTCTGGACCACCCTGACCGTCAACAACGCCAGCGCCTACCGGTACCTGCGCTACCGCGGGCCGAATGGCGGATGGTGCAATGTCGCAGAGATCAAATTCCATGGCACGTCCACTTCCAGCGGGGTGGTGGCACCAGCGATCACAGGGCAGCCTGCGAGCGTAACCATAACGGCCGGCCAGACGGCAACCTTTACGGTGGCGGCTACGGGCTCCTCACTGAACTATACTTGGAAGTTGGGGACGACAGACATCGGCACAAACAGTGCAAACCTCACCATATCCAATGCGCAGGCCTCCAACGCCGGGGCGTACACCTGCGTGGTGAGCAACAGTGCCGGTTCGCTCACCAGCGCCTCTGCGACACTGACGGTGAACGCTCCGGCGGCCCTGCCGGCACCGTGGACGACTCAGACGATCGGCAGCGTCGTTCCGGCAGGAGCAGCCAGCGCGAACAACGATGTGTTTACCGTCTCCGGAGCGGGAGCCGACATCTGGAATAGCACCGATGCCTTCCGCGCCGTGTCCCAGCCGGTCGCTGGTAGCTGCGATCTGATCGCCCGGATCGATTCCTTGCAGAACACCGACGGTTGGGCCAAGGCCGGGGTGATGTTGCGCGCTGCTCTGACTGACAATTCGGCGCATGCCATGGCCGTGGCCACGCCCGCGAACGGGACGGCTTTCCAGAATCGCGTCACGGTCGGGGCGGCCAGCAACACCACTGCAGGTCAGCGGGTGACGGCGCCCCGCTGGGTGAAGGTGAGTCGGCGCGGCGATCTGTTCAGCGGCTACGAGTCCGCTGACGGCGTCACTTGGACGCTCATCGGCAGCCAGACCATCGTCATGCCGGCCACCGTGCAGGCCTGCCTGGTAGTGACCAGCCACAACGCCAATGTGCTGTGCACGACCGTGATCTCTCAGGTGAGCGTAGTGCCGGTGGCGGCAAACTGACTCACCCGATGCATTCAGAATGAGGGGGGCGGTCGCCGCTCCGCTCAAAGCAGGGCTTCCCAATCGCGGCGTCGACCCAACATGGTCCGTCCCATGACCGTCCGCGTCCGCATCGCCCCCTCACCCACTGGCGACCCGCATGTCGGGACCGGCTACATTGGTCTGCTCAACTGGTGCTTCGCCCGTCGGCACGGCGGGAAGTTCATCCTGCGCATCGAAGACACCGACCGCACCCGCTGCACCGCAGAGAGCGCGCAGAACATCTATACCTCGCTGAAGTGGCTGGGCCTGACCTACGACGAAGGTCCGGATGTCGGCGGTGATCGTGGGCCGTACGTGCAGTCGGAGCGGGTGAAGCTCGGCATCTACAAGCGCTATGCCGACCAACTGATCAATCAGGGCGATGCTTACCCATGCTTCTGCACCAGCGAGACGCTCGACGGTATGCGCAAAGCGCAGATGGCGGCTAAACTGCCGATCATGTACGACCGCCGCTGCCGTGGACTCGGATCGGCCGAAGCCGCCCGCCGTGTCGCCGCCGGCGAACCCCACGTCGTGCGCATGAAGACGCCGCTGGAAGGCGACTTCTCCTACAAAGATCGCCTGCGCGCCAAGCCGACGGTGAAGGCCTGGGCTGACATCGACGACCAGGTGCTGCTCAAGGGCGACGGTTGGCCGACCTACCATCTCGCCGCCGTGGTCGACGACCACCTCATGGGCATCACTCATGTGATACGCGCGGAGGAGTGGCTCAACTCGCTACCCAAGCATATCTGGCTGAACCAGCACTTCGGCTTTACCCCGCCGGAATACGTCCATGTCGGCCTGCTGCGCAACGCCGACAAATCGAAGATCAGCAAGCGCAAGAATCCGACCTCGCTGCTGTGGTACCGCCAGCAGGGCTACCTACCCGAGGCGCTGCTCAACTTCCTTGCCCAGCTCGGCCACAGCCATCCCGACGGCATCGAGCAGTTCTCGATCCAGGACATGGCGGCGTTCTTCGACCTCGACCGCATTAACGTCGCCGGCCCGGTCTTCGATTTGAAGAAGCTTGACCACCTGCAGGGTCTGTGGTTCCGCCAACTCACTCCCGAACGCATGCGCGACGAGGTCGTACGCGCGATCGACGACCGCTTTGCCCAGCTCTTCCCGCTGGTACGCGAACGCCTGACCCGCGGCGCCGATTTCATCAGTCTGGCCGAGCCGTTCTACGCCGTCTCCGTCAATCACCGGGTCGACGAGTTGGTGCCCAAGGGCCACGAGGCGGCGCAGATCCGGACCGTTCTGGAAGTCTTCGCCAAGGCGCTGAAAGAGGTTCAGGCGGCAGACACCTGGACCATCGCCGCCACCGAAGCAGCGGTCCGTGCCGCCTGTGCTGCCGAGATCGCCAAGGCTCCGGAAGACGCTGCGGTCGCCGCGCTGTGGTCTCCCAAGATCGCGTTCAGCGCCCTGCGCGTCGCCGTCACCGGCCGAACCAACAGCCCCCCGCTGTTTGAGACCGTCGCCGCAGTCGGGGCCGTGCGCTGCCTGGAACGCCTGACCGCCGCCACGGTCAGGCTGCGCTGAGCTCTCCAGGCCGGTAGCGGCGAAGCCCACCGCTAGCGGCGAAGCCCACCGCCAGCCCGAAGGCACACTGAGCAACATGGCTGCTGCACGATGCATGACCGCAGAGATGCACGTGCTCGATTTATACACAGGCTGACTCCTCGGAGACGGCATAAGTGATTCGTCAATAGACACTTTTCGTTGTTTTACCTCGGCATCCTTCGCGCTCCAGGCTACGCGACCAGGGCTGGGAGGCGGTGTCGCGGGCGTTCCGCGACTAGTCCTCCGGTCCGAGCCGCGGCACCGCCGCTGGAGATCACGATGACGATTCGTTCCACCCTGCTCACCGTCGCCATGACTGCGACAGCCACTATCGGCACCATCTCTGCCGAAGAGACGGTGAAGATCGGCGTGCTGCACTCGCTGTCCGGCACCATGGCCATCTCCGAGACCTCGTGCAAGGACGCCACGCTCCTCGCCGTCGACGAGATCAACGCCAAGGGCGGCATCCTGGGCAAGAAGATCGAAGCCGTCGTCGTCGACCCCGCTTCCAATTGGCCGCTGTTCGCCGAAAAGGCGAAAGAGCTGCTGCTGACCCACAAGACCGCCGTCGTCTTCGGCTGCTGGACGTCAGTATCGCGCAAATCCGTCCTCCCGGTGTTTGAAGAAAACAACGGCCTGCTGTTCTACCCAGTGCAGTACGAGGGTGAAGAACAGTCGCTCAACGTCTTCTACACCGCTGCCTCGCCCAACCAGCAGCTCGTCCCGGCCGCTGAATACATGATGGAGAACGGCGCCAAGAAGTTCTACCTGCTCGGCACCGACTACGTCTTCCCGCGTACCGCCAACAAGGTGCTGAAGGCCATGCTGAAGGCCAAGGGCGTGCCTGACGCTAACATCAAGGAACAGTACACTCCGTTCGGCCACAAGGACTACCAGACCATCGTCGCCGAGATCAAGGAACTGGCCAAGGGCGGCGGTGCCTGCGTCCTGTCGACCATCAACGGCGACTCGAACGTGCCATTCTACAAGGAGTTCGCCAACCAGGGTCTAACCTCAAGCGACTGCCCGGTGATGGCCTTCTCGGTCGCTGAAGACGAGCTGCGCGCCATGGAAGTGCCGCCTCTGGTCGGCCATCTCGCGGCGTGGAACTACTTCATGTCGCTCGACAACCCCGAGAACAAGACCTTCGTCAGCGCCTTTAAGGCCAAGTACGGCAAGGACCGCGTGACCGATGATCCGATCGAAGCAGCCTACTACGGCGTCTACATTTGGAAGGCCGCGGTCGAGAAGGCCAAGTCCTTCGAAGTCGACAAGGTCCGCGCTGCCGTCTACGGCCTCGAATTCATGTCGCCCGGTGGCATGAAGCAGATGGACGCCAAGAACCAGCACACCTACAAGCCGGTCTACATCGGCGAGATTAAGAAGGACGGCCAGTTCAAGATCGTGTGGAAGTCCAAGGGCCTGGTGAAGCCCGACAGCTACAGCAGCTACCTCTGGCCCAACGGTGGCTATCCGGCCCCGACCGGCGGCCCGAAGAAGTAACCCGTTTCTGACTCCCAGTGCGCACCCGCGAACGGGCGCACTGCGGAGTCCTTCACTTGCTGCGGACGTGAAGCCGCCTGCTGAAATCCCAACGGACCAGCATCCGGCCCCAGGCCCGACGCATGCTGTCGCATCACTGACAGCCCCCTTCACACGACGCATGCCCACCGAATGCGCCGCCAGAACAGCAGAACCACATGCGCTTCCTCCAGGCGCTCATCATCCTGCTGCTATCGACGTGGCTGCAGGCCGCCGACGTCCCGCTCATACTCTCACGTCTCTCCTCGGATGACGCCAAGGAGCGTTCCGACGCCCTGCGTGAACTCGCGACCAGCGGTGAGGTGCGTCTCATCCCGTTTCTCGAGGACTACCGGCAGGGCTCGGGCTATGTGCTCGACGGTCGGGCTGTCCTCGTACTCGAAGTAAAGGACGGAGCCGGAGTCGCTCTTGATCCGCTGACTCGTGTACCGATTGCAGGTGACGCCGTGCCGGTCGCCCGCCTAACCGAAATGACTGTGTCACGGCGCGAACGCATCGCCGCCGGTGAGGCAATCAACCGCCTGCGCCTTGCCGACCCGGATCCGGTCGCGAGGCTCGCTGCAGTCACCAAGGCAGCTGACGGGGCCAACGTGGCTGACCGCGGCGTACTTGCCGAAATCGCCCTCGGCGACCCCGATCCACGCGTGCGCCGGGCAGCCTCCGAAGGCACTGCGCTGATCGACTTGGCCGACACTGATCCGGCAGTGCGCATCGCTGCCTGCGGCAAACTGGCGGATCTGCACGCTGCGGGATCGCGCGATAAGTTGACGACAATGGCGTCCACTGATGCGGATCCCGGAGTCAAAGCGGCTGCCACCAGCGCCAAAGCCGCGATCGACACCTGGCAAGGCGGGGTGCACGTTGCTCAGACCGTGTTCAGCGGCTTGTCCGCCGGTTCGATCCTGATCATCATGGCTCTCGGGCTGTCGATCACCTTCGGACTGATGGGCGTCATCAACATGGCGCACGGAGAAATGCTGATGATCGGCGCCTATGCGACCCTGATGGTGCAATCAATCTTCCTCGCCGTGCTCCCGCCCGCATTGATGCCGTTCTATTTTCCGCTCGGCGTGGTCGCCGGCTTCGCTGCTGCCGCCATGGTCGGTTGGTTGATCGAACTGACCGTCATCCGCCATCTCTATGGCCGGCCGCTGGAGACCCTGCTGGCAACCTGGGGCATCAGCTACCTACTGATCCAGACCGTGCGCACCATCTTCGGTGACAACCGCGCGGTCACCGCCCCCGACTGGCTGGTCGGCGGCTGGGAGCCGATGACCAACCTGGTGCTGCCGTGGAACCGCCTGTTCATCATCGGCCTGACGGTCATCTCGATCGTCGGCGTGTGGCTATTACTGAAGCGCACCCGCCTCGGCCTGCTGCTGCGCGCCACCACCCAGAGCCGGCGCACCGCCGCCAGCCTGGGCGTGAACACCCGCGCCATCGACGGCGCGACCTTCGCCCTCGGCAGCGGATTGGCCGGCGCAGCCGGAGCCGCGCTGACCCTGATCGGCGGCCTCAAGCCGGACATGGGCCAGGAGTTCATCATCGACTCGTTTCTGGTCGTCGCTGCCGGTGGAGTCGGCAACCTCGCCGGAGTGATCTGGGCCGGACTCGGACTCGGCATGGCCAATAAACTCCTGGAGCCAATCACCCAGGCGGTGTGGGCCAAAGTCATCGTTCTCGGCCTCGTCATCCTCTTTCTGCAGTGGCGTCCGTCGGGCCTGTTCCCGGCCAAAGGGCGGTTAGCCGATGCATAAACTGGGCAACGACACCATCCTCGCCGATGTCCTGCGCCGTCGTTCGGGCGGTGGCTTCATGCGCTGGCTCGACCATGTCGGTCCCGGCATGGGTGCGATTTTCCTGATCTTTGGCGTGCCTGGTCTGTTCGTTGCCGGATACATCGATCAGTCGCAACTCTCGCAGCTGGGTCGCTACTGCTGCCTGGCGATGGTCGCAATCGGCCTCGATCTGGTGTGGGGCTACTGCGGCGTGTTGTCGCTATGCCAGGCGATGTTCTTCACCATGGGTGGCTACGCCTGTGGCATGTACCTGGCCATGCACGGCCCGCTCGATGCCGGTGGCATCCCGCGCGCGCTCTTCGTCGTTTCCAGCGATCCATTGGGCATGACCCTGCCGTGGTTTTGGAAACCGTTCGATTCGGCCATTTTCGCCGCCGGCATGGTCGTGCTGGTACCTGGCACGTTCGCTGCCATTTTTGGCTTCTTCGCCTTCCGTAGTCGCATACGCGGAGTGTACTTTTCGATCATCTCCCAGGCTGCGACAGTTGCGGTCTGGCTGCTATTCTGTCGCAACGACCTGCAGCTGTGCGGCACCAACGGCCTGACCAACTTCACCCACATCCTTGGCTTTGAGCTGCGCGAGACCCAGACCAAGATCGCCCTCTACGCGGTGTCGGCAGCAACCATGTGTGCCGCGGCAGCCATGGCGCTGTGGCTGACCCGCACGCGCTTTGGCCGTATGCTGATTGCCATCCGTGACAACGAGAGCCGCCTGCGCTTCGCTGGCTATGACCCGGTGTGGTTCAAGACCATGGTGTTCGCCTTCGGCGCCGTGCTCGCCGGCATCGGCGGCGCGCTTTACACGCCACAAACAGGCATCGTGACCCCGGCCAACATGATGGCGATCGAATCGATCCTGGTGGTGGTGTGGGTCGCGGTTGGCGGGCGCGGTACGATCATCGGCGCGGTTGTCGGCGCGCTGGTCATCAACCTGCTCTATGCCTGGCTGACCACCCTGGTGCCCAAGGCCTGGCCGTTCATCATCGGCGGCCTGTTCGTCGCGGTCGTACTGTTCATGCCCAGCGGCCTCGCCGGAGTATGGCGCACTATGCTGGCGCGGGCAAAGGGCTGGCGATGAGCAGCAGGTTGGACTTCCTCCAGGTTTCCGACTTGGTCGTCGAATTCGACGGCTTCCGCGCCCTTGATGTCAATCTGTTCAGCCTTGATCGCGGCGAACTCCGCGTCGTGGTCGGACCCAATGGCGCAGGCAAGACCACGCTGTGCGACGTGATCAGCGGCAAGACTAAGCCCACCAGCGGTAAGATCGTGCTCGACGGTCAGGACATCACCCGCTGGCGCGATTCCCAGATCGCAGGACTCGGGGTTGGCCGCAAGTTCCAGACCCCGTCGGTGTTCGACGGACTGACCGTCTACGAAAACATGGAGCTGGCCCTGCCCGGTCGCCGGGCCTGGTGGCGCACTCTGACCGGCCGCCCGACTTGGGACCAGCAACGCGGCATCCTGCGCCTGCTCGACCGCGTGCATCTGCGCAAGCTGGCCCGCGAGCCGGCCCGCGACCTGTCGCATGGCCAGCGCCAGTGGCTGGAGATCGCCATGCTGATGGTCAGCGGCTCGCGCCTGCTGCTGGTCGACGAGCCGGCGGCCGGCCTGACCGACAACGAGACCATGCTGACCGCTGAGCTGCTGAACGAATTGAAAGGCCACCACACCATCATGGTGATCGAGCACGACATGGAGTTCGTCCGCCGTCTGAACAGCCGAGTAACCGTGTTGTGTGCCGGCAAGGTTCTGGCCGACGGCAGCCTCGACCACGTGCAGAACGATCCCAAAGTCCGCGATGCGTATCTCGGGCGCGGAAAGCAGGGACACTGATGGCCACAGGCCTGCGCATCGACGGGCTGGTAACGGCGTATGGCGCTGTGCAGGTGCTGCACGGCGTGTCATTGGATGCCCCGGCCGGCCAGATCACCTGCGTGATGGGCCGCAATGGCGTCGGCAAGACCACCCTGCTGCGTTCGGTCATGGGACAGATCCGCGCCACGTCTGGCGGTGTCAATCTGGCTGATCAAGACCTCTCGCGAGCCCCAGCACACCTGCGCGCCCGGGCCGGCATCGCCTTGGTGCCGCAGGGCCGCGAGATCTTCCCCAAGCTGACCGTACGCGAAAACCTGGAGATCGGCTTCAGCGCGCGCGGTTCGATCGACCAGTCCGCCGTAGAGGCAGGCATGACCATGTTTCCGATCTTGCGCGACTTCGCCAAGCGCAACGGCGGCGATCTGTCGGGTGGTCAGCAACAGCAGTTGGCGATCGCCCGCGCCCTGGTAGGCAAGCCGTCCGTGCTCCTGCTCGACGAACCGACCGAAGGCATCCAGCCGAACATCATCGAGGAGATCGGACGCGTCCTGCAACGCCTGGCCGGTGAAGGCATGGCCATCGTCCTGGTCGAGCAATACCTGGAATTCGTCAAGGAGATCGGCCACCGCTTCGCCATCATGGATCGCGGTCAGATTGTCGCCCAAGGCGAGACCAGCGGTCTGACCACCGACGTGGTAGGCAAGTGGCTCTCGGTCTAGGCGTAGCAGCAGCAGCAGCAGCAGCTGACTCACCGCGGCTTCCCAAAGACCAAGCGATCCTACCGGCTGCGATCGCCGTCGAGCTGGTCGATGGACAGTCCTCGGCCACTCTGTGGCGGTCAAGTTCGCAACTGAAGCTGATGCTGCCCCGTCCGCGTGGCGCTGCCGTGTGGGCCTGCGCTGCGACCTACGGTGGCGGACTGGTTGCCGGCGATCGCATCGCGCTCGAACTGCGGGTGGACGACGGCGCCGCCCTGTGCCTCGGCACCCAATCGACCACCAAGGTGTTCCGCTCGACCGGGGCCGAAGCCGTGCAGGAGCTGCGCGGCGACGTCGCGGCTGGCGGACTCCTCGCCATCCTGCCGGAACCGCTCTCGCCGTTTGCCGGCAGCCGTTACCGCCAGCGAACCACCCTGCGGGTCGCAACCGGCGGATCGCTCGCCTGGCTGGACACTGTCAGTGCCGGACGCATCGCCTGCAATGAGCACTGGCGCCTGGAGGCCTATGACGCACGCACGGATCTCATGATCGGCGGCCGTCTGGTGCTGCGCGACACCCTGCGTCTTGGACCCGACGCCCCTAGCAAACTGGGCGCCCACATCGCTGTCACCACCCTCTTGCTCGTCGGGCCACGTGCCGCCCAGGCGGTCAGTGTCGGTCGCAGTCTGGCCGAGCAGCATCGGCCAGGACACGACGGCCTGCTGATCACTTGTAGCCCCGTGGCAGACGGTGTCCTGCTACGCCTCGCAGCGATGGACCTGGAAGTCCTGGGGCGCACCGTACGCAGCATCATCGCCCCCCTGTCCGAACCTCTCGACGGCGACCCCTGGCGCCGTTTCGCCTCTGTGGAGATCGCATGCACCTGACCCCCCAGGATGTCGACAAGCTCATCTTACATCAGGCCGGCAGCCTGGCCCAGAAGCGCCTCGCCCGCGGGGTGCGGCTCAATCAGCCTGAATCGGTTGCCCTGATCGCCACTGTTGTCCTGGAGTTGATCCGCGACGGCAAGCGGGTCAGCCAATGCATGGAGCTAGGCCGCAGCCTGCTCGGCCGACGGCAGGTCATGGTCGGGGTCGCCGCGTTGGTCGCCGAAGTGCAGATCGAAGGCACCTTTCCGGACGGCAGCAAACTGGTGACCGTCCACGAGCCGATCTGTCGCGAACATGGTGATCTGTCTCTGGCCCTCTATGGATCCTTCCTGCCCGTGCCGTCGACCGATGTGTTCACGCTCCAGCC
>JBBQCI010000106.1:0-11461 GCA_038318565.1 Planctomycetota bacterium | reverse complement strand
CCGCAGATGAGGCAACAGGCGTGGTGCGCGTTGGCGAACCAGGCCGCTACCTCGGCGGCAGTCGGCAGCCGTGCCTGGTAGTCCTTCCACGCCCCAATCGCTGGCCTCTTAGCAGGCAGCCGGGCAGGCAGCACGCAGAGGTCGGCGCCGTGGTAGGCCTGCACCTGACGGAGGAGTTCGCTCATGCCGATGGCTCGCGCCTGTTGACACTGACAATATTTTGACAAACTTTTGACATCGGAGAATGACCATGCAGTTCCTCACCACCAGCGAGTTGCGCAAACCCGAGGCGTGGCAGTCCGCCCACGACGATAAGTCCGTGGTAACGAACCATGGCAAGCCGATCGTCATCATGCTGCCGGTCACGGCAGAGGATTTCGAGGACACCCTGGACCTGATCAGCCAGGTTGAGGCCATGCGGGCGATGACCAGGATCCAGCGCGCGGCTCAGCGCAACGGCACCAGCACCATGACCCTGGACGAGATCAACGCGGAGATCTCCCTGTCCCGCAAGGAGCGGAAGCAGACCCAGGAGAAGCAGCGTGCATCGCGTCGTCCTTGATACCAACGTCGTATTGTCAGCGATGCTGACCAATTTCGGCCCAGCGGCGGTGATCCTGGGCCTGGTGTCCAGTCGCCGCTTGGGGTTGGCCGTCGACGAGCAGATTCTCGAGGAATACGAGGACGTTCTGGGCCGACCGCACTTCGGCATCGATCCCAGAGACCGCATGATCGTCCTGGAGCGCCTACGCCGGGTTGGCCAGGCACACACCCCCCAGGCGCTCCCAGGCGGCAGGAAAGGGTTTCCTGATCCGGCGGACGTGATGTTCCTTGAACTGGCCCTGGGGGCTCGGGTTGATTGGCTCGTCACGCGCAACGTGAAGCATTTTCCGCAGCATCGCTGCGGAAACATCACGATCGTCACCCCCGAGCAGATCGTGGGCAAGATAGACCTGTAGTGCATGTCGCGAGGTCTGCGCATAATGTGCGCGGCTTCTGGCGCTCGAACCTGGTGCATCAGGCCTCTGACTCCACGTCAGCCGGGTACGCGGTCCAGGGCAGGACGCTGCGCTCGACGATGGTTGCATGGCGCATCTGACGGAAACGAATGAGTGTCTCGTGCCCCTGCTCGCACGTGCAGCGCAGCCCAACGGTTGCGCCGCCTTCCGGGTCCGGGATGGCGGGGTCGATGTGCAGGCCGTCGCGCCCGATCTGCACCTCGCCGCTGGTTGAGCCCAGCGCGCGGCAGTCGAGATGCGTCAGCACGACCCGCTGGCTCCCGCAGACGGGGCAGTCGAGTAGGCCGCGCTGAGGAGCCGGGGCGGCGATAGCGTTCATGACGATGATGCGCATGGGGGTCTCCAGGTCAGAAGGGGACGGAATCGTCAGCGGAAGCGGCTGCCGCGAACTGCGGCACCGGCTCCTCGCGGTCGTCGCCGGGCTCACGCGGAGCTGGCACGGGCCCCAGGCGATGATCGGTGATCCGCTCGAATTCCTCGCCGGCGACCGAGCGGACAGTGATGCGCGTGGTCGGCGCCAGAGCGCCGGCGCAGGCCAGGCGGCAGGCTTCCGTCGCGCTGGTCGGCATCGGCTCGCGGCTGCGGGCCCGCCACCAGGCCTCAGCCTTGCCGCGGGCGTAGCCGACATGCTCGACGCAGACCCACTCCTTGTGGACCTGCCCGAGACCGACCTCGTACTCGACACGCAGGGTCTTGGGCGCATCGGGTGGCGCGCCGCGCTTCTGGTGCAGGGCATAATAGATCGCCAGCACCGCATGCTCGGTGGTGGTCACCTGACCGGACAAAACGCCGGCCGAGGACGCCTCGCGCTCGTGCTTCTCGCGTTCCGGGGGCGGGAACACGAAGCCGCATTGCGGGCAGGCGGCAAAGCCGGCGGCGATCACCGCCTGGCATTGCGGACACTCCTTCGCCGGCGCCGCGCCGGTGCCGCGGTCGTCCCGCGATGCGAGCGATAGCACATCGACCGGACCATGGCGCAGGACATTACCGCCGAAGTCGAGGACCAGGCAGTCGTCCTTGCCCGGCGCGAGGCGGAAGCCGCGTCCAACCATCTGGTAGTAGAGGCCGGGCGACATAGTCGGTCGCAGCAGCGCCACGCAGTCCACCTGTGGCGCGTCGAAGCCGGTGGTCAGCACGCCGACATTGACCAGGTAACGCAGGTCGCCCTTCTTGAACCGGGCAACGAGACGGTCGCGCTCGCCGGCCGGCGTCTGGCCGAAGATGCAGGCAACCTCGACGCCGGTAGCCGCCGTCAGGGCCGTTCGCACGTGCTCGGCATGGTCGACGCCGGCGGCGAAGACCAGGCAGGCCTTCCGGGCACGTGTCTGCTCGGCGATCTCGGCGCAGGCGGCCCGCACGAGGCTGTCGTCGTCCATGAGATGTTCGACCTCGTCGGGGACGAACTCGCCGCCGCGCATGTGCAGCGCCGAGGTGTCGGCCTTGGCCTTGCCGGCCTTACTCACCAGCGGCGACAGGAAGCCGTCGCGGATCAACTCCTTCACCCCGACCTCGTAGCAGACGTGGTTGAGGAGGTTGTTCGCTGCGCAGATCGGCCCGTCCTTGAGCCGGAACGGGGTAGCGGTCAGACCGATCAGGCGCAGGCGCGGGTTCACCACCCGGGCATCGCGCAGGAAGGTCCGGTACATCCCTTCCCCGTCTGGGGCCAGGAGGTGCGCCTCGTCGACCAGGACGAGGTCGAAGCGGCCCAGGTCGCAGGCCTTCTGGTGCACCGATTGGATGCCGGCAACGATCACCGGGTGGTCGAGATCGCGGCGGCGGAGCCCTGCCGAGTTCACCCCGACCAGGAGATGCGGGAGGAAGCGCCCCGCCTGGCTCGCGTTCTGGTCGACCAGTTCCTTCACATGCGTCAGGACCAGGATGCGGCCGTTCCATCGGTTCACGACGTCAGCGCAGAGCCGACCGACGATGACGCCTTTGCCGCCGCCGGTCGGGATAACGACGCAGGGGTTGTCATCGCGGGCCGAGAGGTGCGCATAGACGGCGTCGACGGCTGCCTCCTGGTAGGGGCGCAGCATCACGGGTAGGCTCCGGTCCGAGGCGACGTCACCCAGACGCTTGCACGTATCTTTGATGCGCCATGATACGTACTGCGGAGCCACCCCATGCCGAAGCTCACCCTCAGCGCCGATCCGGTCACCGTCGACCTGGCCAAGACCCTGGCGGCCGAACGCGGCACCAGCGTCTCGGCTATGTTCGAACGCTTTGTCTCCTTGGTCGCGGTCCAGCGGCGCACGCCGGTGAAGGTCACGCCACTCACGCGCCGTGTGAGTGGCATCGTCAAGCTGCCCAAGGGCTCCAGCGCCCGAAGCGTCTTGGAAGACGCCCTGCTGGAGCGGCACGGGTTGAGCCGGTGAAGATCCTGGTCGACACCAACGTCCTGCTCGACGTGTTGTGTGAGCGGACTGAGTTCTACAACGATTCGGCCGCCGTCTGGTCGCTGGCGGAACAAGGACGGGTGACCGGCTTCATCGCCGCGATCAGTGTCACCAACATCTACTACATTGTCCGCAAGCTGGGCGATCACCGGAAGGCCATGAAGTCCTTGGTGCAGTTGCGTGACATTTTCACGGTTGCTGCCTGCGATGCCCAGGTCATCAACCAGGCGATCGACGCCAAGTTGCCGGATTTTGAGGACGCGGTGCAATACTTCACCGCCTTCCACGCCGGCGCAGATATGGTCGTCACCCGGAACGTGAAACACTTCCCCAAGGGCGGAACACCGCTGGCTACGCCTGCGGAATTCCTGGCCACCTTCAGCCCAGAGGTCTGAGCCGTTGCGGGTGCGGCACCAAGTGGTCCGGTCGTTACCGACAGCGGTGACGTTCGAGGTTTTGACGCCGCCGCAGTCGAGGCAGGTGTGCGTAGGCATGGTTTGGTCAGGGATGGTCGTGGATGCGGTCGTATTCCGCGAGACACAGCGCATCGGCCAGCCCGTCGTGTGGTACGCGGCAGCCAGGCAGGATGAGATCGGCCCGCGGCCAACGCGAGGCGCAGAAACGGACGGCGCCGTCCTTGTCGTGCGGCAGCCCGGCGAGAACGTGCTTCTTCCAGGCGGTGGGCATGACCAGCACCACCGGGATGCCAAGGGCAGCGCAGACGCCGCGGATCATGCCCCAGCCGGTGCCGAAGCGGAACGTGGAGGATACGCCCTGCTTGGGCATCGCGCCGACCCGCTCCAGGCACACCCGGCCGATGTCCTGATGGCTGTCGAGGCAACGCAGCGATCGGAGCAGATCGGCCAACCCAGCGGCGTGCACTTCTCCGCCGGCCACCGGCATGGGCCAGAGGCCCACGACGGCGCCGGCGGGGTCGAGAGCGGCAACGCCACCGCGCAGGCCGGGATCGATCCCGACAGAGATCCTCATGACGCGCTCACCGGGATGTACCAGCGGGCCGCCACCACCTGATCGTTGACGCCGTTCCGGCGCGCCCGCTCCAGGTGGCTGACCGTTACCGTCCGCGCCTGCTCGGCGGTGGGACACTCGATGCAGCCACCCCGTTGGAAGCTTACGGCGAAGCATTGGCCACGGCTCTCTTGGTGATGGCGTTCGAACTGCAGCGATGGGGCGACCATGGCTCAGCCCTTCCGCAGCCAGGGCGGCGTCGCCGGGGAGGCGGTGGTCGGACCAGCCTGCTGCGGGACGCCAGCGGCGGCGTCCTTGCGCGCCCAGGCGCTGATCTCGTTGGTCATCTCGCCGTTGTCCTCGCGCTTCTTGACCTTGACTGAGACAGTGAGCGGGAGGTTGTGCAGTTCGGCCGAGTCCTTCGGGGTCATGATGCCGATGGCACGGCAGATGGCGGACAGTTCGCCGCGAGCGATCTGCACCGTCTGGGCGCTGGAGTGCTGCAGCGTGTGGCGGGACCACAGCTTCCGGCCCTTGCGCTCGCCATCGAGCACCTGGTATTCCAGTTCGAGATAGGCGCCGGCGCCGTTCTTGGTCGGCTTCATCTCACTGGCGGTGATGGCGGCAACGTACGTGCCGGCGGGGACGGGGTCGCGCCCGGTGCTGGGCTCGACCTGGGTGGCGTCGAAATTGAGGGTGGCCATGGGTGGTTCCTTGCTGGGTTCAGCGGTTGGTGGGGACGGTGGTGGAGGCGGCGGAGACGGCGTTGGTGGCGGTCAGGTGCTTGGAGAATTCCGACCAGGCGAGCGGCAGCTCGTCCGGCAGCGCCAAGCGGTTCTTGGCCAGGTGGCTCGGACGCTCGGTGGCGCGCAGGACGCGCTCGCCGGAGCCCAGGCCCTGGACGCGCTTCTGGTTGAAGCCCTCCTCGGTGGCCTTGGTGAAGACGCGGTAGGTGGCGAACAGCACCTCGTCGCACCACTCCGACACCAGCGCCGACGCGGTCTTGTGCAGGCGCGGGACGTAGCGGTCGTAGGCTTCGGTTTCCGGGTTCTCGAAGCGCTCGATGCGCGCGTGGGCGATGAGCACCACGGTCATCCCGCGGCGCTCGCGCAGCGCGGTGAGGCCGTCGAGCGCGTCGCGCCAGTGCTGGATCGCGAACGTGTAGCCCTTGCCGTAACCGATGTCCTCGATCGTGGCGACTTGGCGGTCGGTGCAGACCTTGGCCCAGATCAGTCGCTCCAACCAGTCCATGCTGTCGATCACCACCGTGCGGTACGGGTGGTTCTCGGCGTAGAGCGCCCCGAGACTGGCCATCACCTCGGCGAGCGAGGTGGCGACCGGAAACTTGTGGCAGTCGATCTCGTTGAGGCCGTCCTCGGTCTGGATGACAATGGGCGACGGCGCGCAGGTGGCGAAGGTCGACTTACCGATGCCGGCGGTGCCGTAGACGAGCATGCGACGGGGGCCCGGCTTGGCGCCGGTGAGAATGGAAGCGAGTGCGTTCATGGGATGTTCCTGGTTGGTTTGGTGGATTAGCCGAGGTAGTCGAAGCTGCGGATCGCCTCGTAGTCGGTCGGCCAGCGGTCCTGGGCGCGGCAGATCTTCAGCCGCTCGATCGCCGCGAGGTTCTCGCGCGCCGCGGCGTCGAGGACCTGGTCGCTGAAGCGCCAGACGCCGACTCGGAAGGGCTCCTTCTTCTCGACCGCGATCACATGGACGTCGGCCTTGCTGCCGGCGACAGCGGCGAGGATCGCGCGGTAGAAGCTGAGTTGGTGCGCGTAGCTGAAGGAGCGTGCCTGCACCTCGAACCAGTCGAGGTCATCGATGGTCTTCAGGTCGACGAGGCCGCGCTCGGGATGGGTCCAGTCGATGCGGATCTGGCTGGCGAGGCCGCCGTACTCGGCGCGCACCACGCCCTCGGCCTGTCCCTCGGCGAGCAGGGCGGCAGCCTCTGCATGGTTGCTCACCGCCTCGGCCAACTGCTCACAGAGGTCAGCGGTGTCCTGGCTGATCGCCGGCTTGCCGATCGTCGCCGCCCATTCGGCGTAGGCCTTGGTGTCCTGGCCGTAGGGCCGGTTGGTCTTCGGGTTGATCGGCCCGCCGATGGTGAAGCGCCGGCGGAACTCGTCGGCACCTTCCAGGGTGCGGCAGTGGGCGGCGCGACCGATGACGAAGGCGGCGCGCTCTTCTTCGTGGATCAGGCCGAGCAGCTTCTTGCGGTAGAGCTGCGGGTTCTTGCGGAATTCGCTGAGCGCGTGGCTGCTGAGGTAGTCCTTGCGGCGCGCGGCGTAGACGGTCTCGGGCTCGACGATGAGGTGGTCGGTCAGCGGCAGGCAGGTTGCGGTACTCATGGCGGGGCGTCCTGGATCTGGTGGCGGTTCGGTGGCGGTGGGGCGAGTCCCACTACTGGTTATATCCCCCGTCGGGGTCGAAACCGTCTCGCGCGTCTTTTGACCAGGCGGGGAACAGTTCGACCGCGAGCGGCGACCAACCGAGGGGGAATTCGCCGTCATCGCCAGGAACGCCGCCGCAGGTGCTCAGCCAGCGGCTGCCGGAGCAGCGACCGCAGCCGGTGGTCATGCTGGTGCCGACTCGCGGTCCGATGCCGACCTGGAGGCGCATGACGAAGAAGCCGGCGCCACCACACGATGGGCACTTCATGACGGCGCTCCAACCCCGGCGATGGCGAGCGCGACCCGGATACGGTCGATGGCGCGGTAAATGCGGGCTTTGCTCCATCCCAACTGTCGTTGCACGGCGGTCGGGGTGTCCGTCATCAACAGTTCTGCCACCTGCCGATCATCGTGGCCCAGGGTCTCCACCGCCCGCGCGACGGCGCCAGCAACGGCCATGCGATTGACCGTCTCCGGTTCCGGGATCGCCGCCGCCCACTTGGTAAGGACGATGCCCTCGCCCTCATAGATGCAGATATTGCGCCTGGGATTTCGGCAGCAGCGCAGGCGGTTGCGTAGCCACTCCTTCAATTCTCCGACGATGACCGCCTGGGCGAAGGTCGCCCAGCACCCTTGGGAGGCGGCGAAGCGATGCGCCGCTTGCAGCAGCGACATGCGCAGATGCTGCTGCAGATCTTCGCGATCATCGGGGGCAACCTGGCCGACACGCACGCGGTGGCCGACCAGCGCGCGGATCGCGGTATCGGTCGGGGTGTCGATGCCTGGAGGTGCGATGGCGGACGAAGTCTGCTCAGCGGCGGACTCGATAGTGACGGCGGCTTGGCTGTTGATTGCCGGGCTCATGGGGGCGGCTCCTGTGCCCCCCTTGCGTGACTCCGAGCGTCACAGTGTGACGCTTGGCCGCGTCACACCGCGTCACGAGGCGTCACATCGCGTCACATCGCGTCACGAACGAATCTCCCAGTTCATGGCCGTCTCTGGCTGGTAGCAGAGAACATGCCCGGCGTGAACAGTCCGCGTGATGTGCTTGAGCAGCGCCGGGTGCTGCTTGGCCAGCACCTTACGCGCGCGGGTCAGGGCCTTGCTCACGGCAACCCGGGCCCGTTCTGCGTCCGACACTTTCCGCGGAGTGCCGTCCTTGCCGACAGCGCGGCGCACGTGATCGGCGAGGACCACCAACTCCTCCTGAAGCTTGCGCGCGCGGCCTTCGTCGTGGGCGAGTTCGGCCTCCTCGAGATCCTCGCTGAGGGACTCGTACTGACGTCGGAGATCGGCAATGCCACCCGGCGTCACAATCTGGCCGGTCGAGCCGGCGAAGAGGGACGGCTCCACTCCGGCGATGCCGGCCCGCAGTTCGACGGCCGAGATCCGGGTGTGTGGCCTGGCGAAGAGTTCGGCGTAGATGCGGAAGCCCTGCATCTCGCGGACGCTCACCACCTTGCCGGCGAAGCCGATGTCGCGCATCTGGCCCGAGAGGCGGAAGACCGTTGCGGGTTCGCGCGACACGCTGGTGTCCGCATACGCCACGGCGAGGGCTGACGTGCCGTTCACGGCTGGTTCTACCACCGGGTCGTCGTCCGCTTCCCGGGCCCTGAGCACCCCGGTCGGAATACGGATCCAGATGCCCTGGTCGGAAGGCGGCTGGTCCGGGGTCTGATTGTGGACGGTCAGCGACGCGGCAACGCGACGCAGGGCATCGGGAGACGGCATGGGGAACCCATAGAGGCCTGTGGTGCTGGGTGCTCCAGCCAGGAAGTCGCAGGTCTTGGAAGCCGGTATATCAGCCTACTGGGTTCGTAAAGACCTATTTATGAACCATCGTTGACAGGTTTTCCACAAGCGGCACACGACATTGAGGCTCAGAGACTTACGAAACGAACACAAAGAAGTGCGAGACGGCATTGACCCATGCGGGGGATATAACCCGTAGAGGCCCACCCCATGCCGTCCCAGTCCGCAGCTACCCCGCACCTCACCATCGACACCTGGCCCATCGACCGCGTCCGGCCCTACGACGGCAACCCGCGCACCATCTCGCCGGCAGCCATCGACAAGGTCGCCGCCTCGCTCACGACCTTCGGCTGGCGGCAGCCCCTGGTGGTGGACGCCGACGGGGTGCTGATCGTCGGCCACACCCGCCTTGCTGCTGCCCAGAAGCTGGGCCTCACCGAGGTGCCGGTCCACGTCGCCGACACCCTGAGCGCCGACCAGGTCCGCGCCTACCGCCTGGCCGACAACCGCACCCACGACGAGGCGACCTGGGACGAGGATCTCCTCGCTGCCGAACTGGCCAAGGTGAAGGAGGCTGACCTCATCGCGGTGACCGGCTTCGACACGGCCGAGTTGGACCGCTACCTCGCCGCGCTCGCTGGCGCCCCGGCGCCCGGCGACGTGGGAGCCACCGAGAATGGGTTTGAGTACCAGGAGAAGTACGGCGTGATCGTCGAATGCGTCGACGAGGCCCAGCAGAAGCGGGTGTTCGATGAATTGACCGCTGCCGGCCATAAGTGCCGGGTGGTGGCGGTATGAAGGTCCAGGTCCGCAACCGCTGCTCGGACACCAACACCTACCGCGCCGCGCGGGTGAAGAGCCTCTTCAACGCCGAGACCGGCGCCAACTTCGACCTCGACGCCGACCTGGACATTGAGCGCGACGGGGATTGGAAGATCGGCGTAGTGGTCGGCCCATCGGGCTCGGGCAAGACCTCGATCGGCCGGCAGTTCTTCGGCCCTGACTCCGGAAAGAACGCCTTCTTCGCCCCGGCCTGGCCCAGTGACCTGCCCATCATCGACGCGATCGGCGCCGAGGCGGACTTCGACGCGGTGACCGGAGCGATGGCCAGCGTCGGCCTGGGCGACGTGCCGGCCTGGCTGCGCCCGTTCCATGCCCTCTCCATGGGCGAGCAGTTCCGCGCCACGCTGGCGCGGTTGGTTGTCGAGGCGCCGGCCGAGGCGGTGGTCGATGAGTTCACCAGCGTGGTGGACCGGCAGATCGCCCGCATCGGCGCCCTCGCCTTCGCCAAGGCCTGGCGGCGCGGCTCCGGCCGGGTGGTGCTGCTGACCCCGCACTACGACGTCCTGGAATGGCTGGAGCCGGATTGGGTGTTCGACACCGGCACCAAGACCTTCTCGCGGAGGTCGCTTCGACGACCCCGCTTCGAGTTGGAGATCGTCAAGACAGATTGGCGTTACTGGCCGCTCTTTGCACCGCATCACTATCTGAAAATTGGAGTGATGCCGGCCGCAGTCTGCTACGTCGGCCTAGTCGACGGCGAGCCGGTCGCGCACCTGGGTGTCGGCTGCAAGAATAAGGGCAAGTCGGTCGAGGCGCGCGCCTGCCGCTTGGTCGTCATGCCAGAATGGCAGGGCGCTGGCATCGGCATCCGCTTCCTCAACTGGATTTGCGACAACCAGTTCCGCGGCAGAGACGGGGCGCGGCTGCCGTACCCGGCGACGACCTGCTTCCACACCAGCCACCCCGGCCTGTGCGCGCTTCTGCGCCGGCAGACCTCCTGGACCCAGGTGAGCGCGCACCTGCATGGCAATCACAAGGGGCGCTCGGCCGAATCCATCGCCCGCTGCTCGGGTTCCGCGATCAAGATCCGCTCAGGATTTGGCGGGCACTTCCGCGCCGTGCAGGGCTTCCGCTACATCGGCGAACGTAGCAAGGACGGCGATCGTGTACGACCCTGAGCCCATCCGCGTGTTCCTCATCGGCTCTAGGGCCTTCGGCTGCGCGGTGCGCGACCTCGTCATCCGGCGTTCCGGCTACGCCCTGTCGGGGATCGCCGCGCCGGAAGCTGATCCCCTGGTCGCCTCGTCGGTGGCGCCGGACGCCTACACCGGGCCGCTGACGCCGGAGGCCGTGCCCGCCGGCACCGACCTCATCATCGCTGCTCACAACCACCGCTTCATCCCGCCGGGGATGCTGGCGGCGACCCGTCTGGGCGGCCTTAGCTACCACCCGAGCCTGTTGCCCCTGCACCGCGGCCGGGATGCCATCCACTGGACGATCCGCGACCACGACCGCATCGCCGGTGGCACCGTCTACTGGCTCGATGATCTGGTGGACGGCGGACCTGTCGCCGCCCAGGACTGGTGCTTCGTCAGGCCAGACGACACACCCTCGACGTTGTGGCGACGCGAACTCTTCCCCATGGGTCTGCGCCTCATCGATCGGGTGCTGGGCGACCTGCTTGCTGGGCGCGTCCAGCGTCAGCCGCAGGATGAAGCGCTCGCCACGTGGGAGCCCAGCATCACGCGACCAATGCTCGCTGCAGATGGTGCAGCTTGAATATGTCCAATCCGCTGAGCAAGGTGGCCCGCTATGCCGATCTACCACGCGCTCTCGCTCAAGCAGCCCTGGGCGAACCTCATCCGCGATGGACACAAGACCATCGAGACGCGCACCTGGGCGACGTCCTACCGCGGCGAACTCCTGCTGTGCGCCAGCAAGATGCCGCGCATCGAGCCCTTCGGCTGCGCGGTCTGCCTGGTCGAGGTGATCGACTGCCGGCCCATGCGTCGGAAGGACTGGCGGGCTGCCTGCATCGAGCCCTACGAGCCGGCCTTCGGCTGGCACCTGGCGAACATCCGGCCGGTGCCGCCGATTCCGGTGCGCGGCAGCCTGCAAATTTTCTCGGTGGAGCTGCCCGACCTCCTGC
>JBBQCI010000105.1:0-11612 GCA_038318565.1 Planctomycetota bacterium | reverse complement strand
CGATCCGACCGTCTTCGACCTCAACGACATCAGCGCTGAGAATCTGCTGCACGAACCGCTGTGGTATGACCAGCACGATGGCTACGTGCCGACCGGTTTCAGTGTCCGCGAGACGGCGTTCCAGGGACTACCGTCTGCCTTTCAGGTCGATGGCCGCGGGCGATGGATCGAGGTGGGAGTCGAGGGGCCGCCGGGCGACTGGCCGCTGTCCATCGGGGCCGCCACGCGGCGGCTGCCCACCCTGCCGGTGCGCTTCGGCGATGGGGATGGGCAAGACCTCGACGGCACCGGCTGGTTCGACGGGGACGTCGAGGCCGTCGACGACGGCCTCGACCTGAATCGCGTGCCGTCCTACCGCAACCGCGCCAGCCCGTCTCCTGACGACCTGATCGACGTGCGCGCCTCGTTGCTCAACGCCAGCAACGGCTCGCGGCTCGCCCCACTGCTGCTCGACGCCGAGCTGCGACGCCTGCCCGCAGCCACGCGTAGCGAACTGCTGGCGGCGCGCGCCAAGGCGCGTTATCGGCTGCGCTATGCGGTCGAGATCCGCGACCTCGACGGCCTGCTGCTGGTTAACCCGGACCCTGGCTTCGCCCCCAGCCAGCTGGTCAATCCGGATCCGCGCACCTATGCCGACCCGCAGGTCGCCCGGGTGGTGCGCTCCATGCAGGCGCTGCCCAACCTGTTCGCGCCCGTCGCCAACCGCAGCGGCGATTTTGGCTCGACCGGGGCGCGCCTGCAGCACCTTTTCGCCGGCCGCGGCTTCGCCAACAATTTTGCCCGGCGCAGCGATGCCGATCCCTGGCCGCGCGCCTTCCCGCTGATGTACCGGGCGACGGACCGTGATCCGTGGTGGCTGTTCCTCGATGGCGGCGGGGCTCCGGTCGGTGGGGGCAGTCCGCAGGCCACCGAACTGTGGCACCGCCTGGGCGACCCGGCGGTAGCCAGCGGTGGGCAGCAGCTGCCCTCGGCGAGTCCCAACAAGGGCATACGCTGGAGGCACGACTTAACCGGGCCACTGCCCAGTTTCCAGACCACCAGTTTTGCCGTGGCCGGATCTGACTCCAGCGGCGACAGCGACCAGAACGGCGGCTCCGGGTACTGGCCTGCGATCGCCTGGCTGACCACGCCGTTTGGCCGCGGCGACGACGGCCTCGGCTCTGGCCGCCATGGCGGCACCAGCGGGACGCCGTGGTCGGTCAACCTGCTGACGGCGCATCCGCTGGTGGTGCGCGCCATCGTGCTCAGCACTCTCCCGCCAGGAGCCATCCAGGCCTGCTACACCCTTAACGCCTCCACCACCCGCAGCTGGTGGCCGACGCGCACCGCCGACCTGTGGAATCCGGCGCACAGCCCGGCCTTCGAGCTGTATGCCGTGCCGGCGCGGGCGACCCCGGTGCTGGCACCTGACTACCGCGTACCCTCCACCCTGCTCAGCGATCCCGGCTACCGCCAGCCGGAGCAGCGCTACCCAGGACCGCTGCTGTTCAATGGCGTCCCTCCTCTCCCTCTTCCTCCAGGACTGCTTCCCAATCAGGCTGATCACGACGTGGTCGGCGCTGGCATCAACGTCGCCCCCAGTTCGGCGACCACGATCAGTGACCTGGCCGTGGACCCCCACTACGGCGCGACCTTCACCTGGGCCAGTGATGTCATCCAAGCCGGGATCCATCGCGCCGGGTGGATCGCCGCCCTGCCGTCGCCGATAGCCAGCTATGGAGGAACCCCGACCATCTGGCCGCACCACGACAGCATCTGGGCCGACGTCCTCACTGCCTTCAACCAAGCCCTGGCGGTCGCCCGGCGCGGACACGCACGTTACGAGGGCGACAGCTACCAGCCGGTGAGCAGCGATGCCTTCCAGATCGCAGCCTGCCGACCGATGAACCTGTTCGAGTTCGATAAGCTGTTCCTGCGCTGCCTCGGCTACGACTACAACAACCTGTACGGTCCCATCCCGACTTCGTGGCGTGGCGCGGCCCTGACCACGTTTACCCCCAACGCCAACCTCCGCACGGTGACGCTAGCGGTCCGCACCATCGGCGCCGACACGGCCTCGAGCGTCCACCAGACCCAGGCGGCCGAGTTGGCGATCAACGACTTCCGCATGAGCCTGTTCGGTTCGTCCGCTGACTACGGTAGCACCTTCCAGCCGCTCGATCTTAACGGCGACGGATTCATCGCCTGCTCGGGCTACGTCGCGAGCGACTTCGCCGGCACGACCGACGAAGCCCTTCGCGCCACGTTCCGTATCAACGAGGACGCCGCCGCCAACGCCAACGGGTATCCTGCCGTGCCGGCCCCGGCGCTGACCCGCTGGTGCATGACCGGCAACTTCTTCATCGGCCGCAGCCGCTTCTGGCACGTCGTCGTGCGCGGCGAGCTGTGGGACAGCCTGCGCCAGCAGCAGGCCGCCCAGGCCAACCTGGAGAGCGTGCTGCTCATCGATCCGGGCGAGGACGGCGAGCGCGGCGCGCCCTTCCGCAGCCACGCCAGCCAGGTCATCTTCCAACGCTGGCACACCAACATCAACCAGGGCCTGCAGCGGCGCAGCTGGTGAGGACGAGGACGCCATGAACGACGAGCACCAGCCGCACTCCGCCCCGGACCGCCCGGTCGCAGGCCGCTTCGCCCGCACCGACGACGGCCGCGGACGCGACCACCTGCTCGCCCGCGAGGTGGATCTGCGCCAGGTCGACAGCGCCGGGGCCGACGACCTGCTGCGCGAGGCGCGCTTCATCGCCCGCCTGGAGCATCCGGGCATCCCCCAGATCCACGATCTGGTGCGCGACGACGACGGCGGCGCGCTGCTGGTCAGCCGGACGGTCGAGGGCATCAGCCTGGCCGAGGCGGCCGGGCGGACCGCCGAGGGATTCACCGCCCCCGAGCTGGCCACCCCGACGACCTGCGCCCTGACCATGATCCGGGTGTGCGATGCGCTGGAGGCGGCGCATGCCCGCGGCGTCGTGCATGGCGGCGTGACCGCCGAACGCATCCGCCTCGGCTGGCATGGCCAGATCGTGATCGACGGCTGGAGTGCGGCGATGGCCCGCGCCGAACGTCCTGAGACCCTGCGCTTCGTCGCCAACGCCAAGCCGGGTGAGGCGCTCGCACTCGACGGCCTGCGCGAGGATATCCGCGCCGTCGGCGCCTGCCTGCACCTGGCGCTTACGCTGCACCCGGTCGACCCCGCCGGCACTGTCCCGCCGGCGATCTCGCGGCGCGTTCCGGCCGCCCTCGAAGCGGTGGTGCGCCGCGCACTGGCCAGCGACGCCGCCGTCGGCTACCGCAGCATCGCGGCCTTGTCGGCCGACCTCGGCGCCTTCATCGATGGCCGGATCCCGGCGGCCTGGCGCCCCGGTCCACTGCTGCGCCTGCGCCGCTGGCTGGAGCAGCATCCGCGCACGGTCGTCGCCGCCGCTGCGTTCCTCCTGCTCGTCCTGGCCATCTCCATGGTCGCGTGGCCGGCGTGGAGCGCCCGGCGGGCCTGGGGCGATCCGCTGGCCAGCGAAGCCTTCGACAGCGAGGGATGGCGGCGCGACTGGCGCCTCGCCCAGGGCGCCTTCGAGGTGCGCGCGGGCGCCCTGGTCACTACCGGCGAGCGCGCCTCGGTGATGATGTACAGCCGGCGCCTGACCCCGCCGCTGGCCATCGAGTACACCGGCCGAATCCTCCCCGGCTCGCGGCCCTGCGATCTCTCGGTGTGGTGGAGCGAGCATGACGATGCGCTCGCCGATCCGGTGGTCGCCTCGAACACCCAGCGCGGACTGGTAGTGCAGGCCGGGGCCTACGAGAATTCCTTCTGCGCCCTCTACGCCCACCCCGGCTACGAGCGCCTGGCCAGCGCCAACGTCCGCCTGGTGCCGGACCGCACGCATCACTTCCGCGTCCAGATCGACGGTCAACGCGTCCGCCAGTGGATCGATGGCGCGCCGGTCCTCGACCACGTCATGACCTTCCCCACCACCTCGGGCTACATCGGCCTGTATGGCTACTTCCCCGGCAAGGCCTTCGACGATGTGCGCATCTGGCAGCGTCCGCCAACCGGCCTGGTCCCGGCTCTGGCTCCGGGAGACGCGCTCTACCAGTATGGCCAGTACGCCCCCGCCGCCGAGCAGTACGCCCGCGTCGCCACCGCGCTGGCCGGCAGTCCGTCCGGCGAGGAGGCCCGTTTCCGCCAGGGTTTGGCCGAGCGTCGTGGCGGGGACCGGGTGCGGGCCCAGGCGACCTGGGCCGGGCTCGCCGACGCGGCGCTACGCGACCGGGCTGCGGCCATCGGCCTGGAGGATTTCGCCAACGACGATGCCTGGGAGCGCTTCGACAAGGGCTTCCGCCAGTTGTGGAGCGAGCGAGCCACCGCCCACCCCGCGCTGCTCGACCTCTGGCTGCGCCTCGGCTGGAACCGGCGCTTCGACGCAACCGCCGGCGAACTGCTGCTCGCCCAGCGCGCCGCCCTCTTCCCTAATGAGGCTGCCTCCGCCTACATCGCCGGCGAACTGCTCATCGGACTCGGCCGCTACGACGAGGTGCTGGCCCGGCTGCCCGACGAACGCCGCGCCCGCGCCAAAGCCCTGCTCGCCCTCGGCCGCACCGACGAGGTGCTGGCCGCCGACTGGACAATCGGCGACGAGCGCGTCTCCGCCCGCTTGATCCGCGGTGATTTCGCCGCGGTCGCCGATGACGCCCAGGCCATGCTGTCGCCGCGGTCGACGGCGCTGTGCAAGCTCGATCGCGCCGCCGAGGCCCTGGCCCTGGTCGGCGCGACCACCCACCCGGCGGTACTGCATCTCGGCCGCGGCGCCGAAGCCCTGACCGACCAGTCGATCCAGGCCGATCAGCGGCTCGACGCCCTCCTCGCCCTCGGCCGCTTCGACGAGGCGGCGGCGGCGGGCGACCAGCGGGCGCTGATGCTGCTCGGTCGGACCACCGACGCCGAACGCAGCGCCGGCCACGAGCTCCCCTACCTGCGCATGATCGACGCGCTGATCGCCGACCAGCGCGACGTGGCGCGCAGTTGGCGCGACCGCATCCAGCCGGCCAGCGACCTGCGCGCCGCGACGCGGTGGTTCCTCGGCACCGTGGCGCTTGCGGTCGTCGATCGGCACCTCGGCCAGGCGCATGCAGTGGAGCAGGCCCTGATCCACGCCCGCGATGAGCCCCGTCTGCTGTGGGGCGGCCGGGCCCGCCTGGTGGCCCGCGCCGCACTCTCCCCCGACGATCCGGCGCCGTGGGCAGCGACCCAGCTGCGCAGCGAAGGCGAAGCGCTGCATCGCATCGCCGACGCCCTGCGCGCCCTGCTCGCCAACGATCGCGCCGGCGAACTGGCGGCCTGGCAGGGCTTCCGCGCCCTGCCGCTGCACCGACGCCTGCTCGACAACAACATCCCTGGCGCCGACCTCGAACGCTTCGTCGACTGGCGCATGGGCGATCTGGCCAGATAGACGGCTGGCTTGCGTTTCGTTCCCGGCAGATCTCTTGCCGTCCTTGCCCTATTGAATCTATCTTGTATCGTAATGGCTAGATACCATGCGACGCGGCTTCACTCTCATCGAACTGCTGGTGGTGGTGGCGATCATCGCCCTGCTCTCGGCGCTGTTGCTCAGCAGCATCGCGATCGTGCGAGCGCAGGCGAAGTCGACGGTCTGCGCCTCGTCCATGCGTCAGATCGGCCTCGCCTTCGGGGCCTACGCCAATGACAACGGCGGCGCCTTTCCACCGGCTTACGCTACCAGCAACTTCATCGATACGCCGTACAGCCGCTGGTTCGGCGCATTAGTCGGTTTCCTTGAGGAGGACGGCACAGTGTCCGGCGGGAAGATCAGCGCACCCAAGGTCTTCGTCTGCCCCGAAAGTAATCACGCTACGCGCTCGCTGGACGCTTATGGCCTGAGTTACGGCTACAACGCGGATGCCGGCTATCCGGCGAACACCTGGCAGCCCTTGCTGCCGCAGCGCTTCCAGCCCGGGGCCAGCCGCATCTTTCTGGCCGAACGCTGGGCGATCAATGTTGGCGGCTCGGCGGACTGGGACTGGGCAGTCACGCCGCCCTACAACGCTCCCTACATGGAGCCACCCCGGCGACCGGGCAACCAGCACTCCCTGCGCGTCAGCCATCGCGGCAGGTCCAATTACCTCTTCCTCGACTTGCACATCGAATCGCTGCAGCCATTCCAGCGCTGCTCCAGTTCCGCCGCCACTCCGAACATCTGGCGGGGACGCGGTTAAGGGTTGACTTGCGCAGCCTTCACCAACTTGTATCTTTCTTGTCATGCGTACAGCCCTCGCCCTGCTCGTTTCAATGGCCGCGGGACAGGCCGGCGAGGCCATCACCTGCATCGGTGTCGACCCGGCGGACCTGCCGCAGCTCGCGGCCGCGACCCAGTCCCTGGAGCTGCTGCCTGCACCGGCGGCGGACTTTGCTGCGGCCACCCGGTTGACCCTCTACGAGGCCAGCGGGCCCGCTGCCGACCGCGCCACCGTCGAACGGCTCGCAGTGCATCTCGCCCGCGGCAACGCCCTGTGCGTGACGTTGGCGCGCAAGCCGGGCAAGGCGGCTTTCGCCTTGACCCCGGTGATGCCGACCAGCGCCTGGCAGACGCTGTTGCCCGAGGCGCATCGCGGCGAGGCGGACGGGCCGGTCGACAGCGGTCCAGGCGACGGCGCGTTCTTCGCCGGCCTGGTGCCAACAATAAGCCTGCCGTGGTACTGGCGGTTGAAGACCGTCCACGCCGTTGAGCGCGGCGAGAGCCGTTACGAGGTGATGGCGCGCACGCAGAGCTACCTCGCCTGGCCGCTGCGTCCGGGCGAGCCCTTTCTGTCGCGGCCGCTGCTCAACCGGGACTGGCAGGTGCGCCTGGAAGCCGACGACGGCCGCGGCAGCGGACTGCTGATCACCGGAAGCTACGGCGCCGGGCGAGTCGCCGTGCTCGCCTGCGCGGCCAGCGAGGTCCCAGCCGTGTTGTGGGCTGCCACCTGGCGCTGGCTGGCCGGCGCTAGGCCGGGTGAAGCGCCGGTGCAGGTGGACGTGCAGCCGACAGCAACGATCGACGCCGGCAGTCGTGCGCTGGTCGTGTCGGCGCGTAACCCGGGTGCCGTCCCCTTGCTGCTGCCGGTGGTGGCGCGGCTCTCCACCGGCGACAACGCCCTGTTCTGCGACATCGCCGGAACCCTCACGCTGGCTGCCGGCACCGGCGGCACGCTGCGTCTGCCGCTGCCCGCCCTGCTCAGCGTCGGCCCCGAGCAGCTGAAAGCACGTGTCGGCGTGCTCTCGCCCGACGCGCGCGCCCTGTGGTGGGAGGGCGGCTGCCGCGCCGACCTGCGTCCGGCCGTGCGCCTGGCGGTGACCACTGACGAGCTGCGCGCGGTTTCGCGCGGTTTCCAGGCCCCCGGGCCCGACCGGCTCAAGCTGCCCGATCGCGGCGGGGCGCGGGTCGCCGCCTATGCCCGCAAGCCTGGCGAAGCGGTCCAGGCCTGGGTGCAGCTGGACAATGCGGCGGACAACCTCGCCCTCTTGGCGACCGTGGTCGCGCTCGACGGCACCGGAGCCACCGGTCTGGTCGCGCTGACCGACGGCCTGGCATCGCGCGCCGGACCGCGTGACAGCTACCAATACTGGGGCCGCTGGAGCGGCGAGGCCGGCAAGGATCAGGCCGTGGTCTTCCGCTTCGCCAAACCGGTGACCATCACCCGCGTTGTGCTGTGGGGCGACACCGCCGGCGAGCGCGATGGCAATCCTAATCCGGGCGCTGCCGTACTCATGCTCGACGGCCGCGAGGAGCTGCGCGCCGACGACCTCGACGAACGCTTCGCCGCTGGACTCGGCCAGGCCGAACTCGTCCTCGCCGCTCCGGCGCAGGTGAGCGAGCTGGTGCTGCGTCTGCCGTGGATGGCCAACGTCTCTGGCGGCGGCAAGCGCGGCGCACCTCGCCTGGGCGAGGTGGAGATCCTCGGCTGCACCGGCGAGCTACCGGGTCCGCGCACCGTGCGGGTGCGTCTCGCCCTGAGCGGAGCCGGCAGCCGGCACGACCTAGGTGACCTGACCATCACTGCCCGCGGCGCCGACCGGGCCGAGGCGGCCCTCTCATTCACCCTGCCCGACGCTGCGCCGGTCGCCTGGCGCGTGGTCGCGACCGCCGCTGACATGCCCGAAGCTGAATGCCCGCTGCTGGCGATCGATCCGGCCGAGCCGCTACGTTCGACCCGCGAACTCGAAGCCCAGGGGCTGACCTACGAGACCGGCACCATCGTCACCCGCGGGGTGCGCACCTATCTGCCCTACGGCACCGGCAGCCGTGACACCACCGGCAATTGGGGCGAGCCGGAAGACCTAGTGTTCTGCTACGCCCGCAACCTCAAGCAGACCGCAGCCGGCGCGCGCACCCAGGCCGGCAAGCTGTACCTGTCCGAGCACGACTTTCGCCACTACGTCAACCCGTGGACGAGTTTGCCGTCGGGCGAGTTGTTCTTTCGTGTCGCCGCGCCCGCTTTCGTCGAACGCAGCCGCGGCAACAAGCGTTTCGACGAAGCCACGACGGTGCAGATCTTCCACTCCGACCGCTGGGATACCGGGCCGAGCGTCGCCAACCTCTACACCTGGCAGGAACTGGTCGCCTTCGACCGCTGGCTCGGCGAGCAGGGCCTGCCGCGCCTGAGCGGCCGCACCCGCGAGGCGGTCACCGCCGAGATTCTCGCCGCGCACGAGCCGCGCCTGCGCGCCTGGCAGCTGCAGCGCTACCTCGATTCGGTACGGGCGCTGAAGGGCGCGGTCGAGGGCGCCGGCAAGCGCCTGGTGCTGCGCGGCCAGGGCATCCCGCTGGTCCCGCTGGCCGCTCTCGACGAACTAGCGTCGACCTATCGTGGGATGAGCGACGACAATACCTGGGGCGCCCGCGGTGAGGACTACGCCTTCACCGCCGGGGTGCAGATGGCGATCAAGGCGTTCAATCCCTCCTGGCAGTTGAACAGCAACCTCTGCTGGGGCTGGGACAGCGCCATTCTGTCCAATCCGCATTGGTACAGCCCAGTTGGGATCACCGAGACCAGTCGGCGCCACGCCGCCATCCGCGCCTGGCGTGGATGCATTGGCATCGACGGCACGTACCGCTCGATGTTCACCTTCGGCTTTGGCATGAACGGCTATGCCCCGTTCACGGTCACGACTCAGGACTGGCAGGAGAACTGGAACGCCGCCGAACGCTGGAGCCTGCTTGTCCCTGACGGCCCAATCGGCGCAGGCGTCGTCATCAGTACGGGCCGCCTCGACGATCCCGCTCGCACCATGTTTAGCGGTGGCGGCATGGGTGGCAGCGGCGAGGCCGACCATCTCGCCGAAGGCATCGCCCGCACCATCGGCCGTCTACATCACGCTGGCATCAGCGTGCCCTTCGCTGCCAATGCCACCTGCGTCGACCGGTGGCAGGGATCGGCTCCCTTGATCTGTCTCGATGTCGGCACCTGGACCGAGGCCGAGCGGGCCATGCTGCGCACCTGGACGGAGCGTGGCATTCCACTGGTCCTGTTCGGTGCCGAGGCTGACGCTGGCGCCACCGATGCCGGCTTCTCCATTGGCGGCAAGCCAGTGCTGGCGATCGGCAAGCGGATTTTTGTCAGCGCCAGTCACGAGCAGTTGACCATCCCCGAAGTCAACGTTCTGGCCGCGCTGATGCATCGGATCAGCGATCTCCCGCTGCAGTTTCCGCCCGGCATCGCCGGCTATGGCTTCACTATGGCCGGGCGGCGCGTGTTCACGGTCGAGGACTGGGCCGAGCGCGGCGGCGAGGCCGAGGTCCGCCTGCGCGCCATCGGGGCCAGCGCCACCGCAACTGCGCTGACCACGCACCGGCCGCTGGCCATGCGTCGCGACGGCCGCGACTGGCTCATCACCGTCCCGCTGCATCCCGCCGACGGCGACGTCGTGCTGGTGGAGGACACGCCATGAGGATCGCCGGTCTCGTTATGCTCGCCACTTGTCTGATCGCCGGCGAAGCGCCGCAGCGCGGTCTGCTCGTCGCCTGCGCCGCCGATGCCGACCCACTGATCGCCGCCGCTGCCGAGCGGGTGCGCTCCGCTACCACGCCGCTGCTCGGAGTGCTGGCTGAAGGCCGGCCAGTCGCAGCCGGCGAAAGCCGTACCCTCGCCACTGGAGCGCGCGAAAAGCTGGCCTGGAACCACGTCATTGTCCTCGGCCTCGCCGAGGATCCGCTGGTGCGCCAGGCTTGGCAGCACGAAGCCCGCGCCGAGCCCGCCGGCTGGTACGGTTTCGGTTTCGGCGTGATCGCCGGCGAGGTCGGCTGGATCGAATCGGGCTTCAACCCGTGGCTGCACAGCACCGCCATCGCCAAGCCGCCATACGAGACCCAGTGCATCGCCATCACTGGTAGCTCGCCCGCTGGCGTTGCCGCGGCCGCCGAGGCCTTCCTCGCCCAGGGTCTGGTTAACGGCGTGGTCGCCCGGACCGGCTGGAGCCGCCCGCAGAGCACGCTGCTCGATCGTGATCCGCTGACCGGCGAGGCTGACCTGCCGGCGTGGCTGCCAGTGAAGGCTGGCCCGTGGACGCGCATTGCCCTGACCCAGTGCGGCGCCGACGTCAGCCACGGCATTCTCGCTGACGCCGGCGTGGAACCGGCCGCCTGCTGGCTGGTGAAGTACCATCGTCCAGGAGTGTGGGACGGAGCCGGGGCGGCTTTCGCGCGGCGCCACTACGTCGCCGGTCTGCATCGCCGGGCTTTCGCCAACGCCGTGCTGCTCGCCCGCTTCGCCGACCCGGCTGCCGCCGCGGCGGCACTGCCCAAGGTCGCGGCCGCGGCGAAGCTCGCCGTCGATGGAGCGCGCTTCCGCGGGCGCAGCGCCGGCCTCGACGGGGAAAAGAACAGTGACGGCCCGCTGAGCGCGTGGGTCGCCGGGCCCTGGCTCGTGCTCAGTACCATGCCGGACCAGGACCTCGCACCATGAACCATCCCGCCCTGTTCGCTGCAGCCTGGGACTCGCTGCCCCGCCGGCTCGCCAGCGCTGGTCCGTGGATGCGCGAGCTCGCCGCGCTGAGCCGGGCGCGATCCGCTCCGGTCGACCAGGGCCGCGACTGGTCGCCGTGCCACCGCGCGTTCTGGTCGCTGCTCGACGGTGACGTCGCGGCAGCCAAGTCTGCCTTCCTGCTGGAATGGCGCGATGGGTACCGCCTCGCTGATCCGGCGCGTGGCGGTAACGGTGCGCACTACTGGAACAGTCAGCAGTTCCGTATGGGCGACCGCTGGATCTGCGCGGCGATGGCGGCGCAGCTGCTCATCCTGTTCGACTGGCTCGCCGTCGCTGGCGCCTTCGACGACGCCGAGATCGATGCCATCGGAACCGAAGCAGTCGACGTGCTCGAGGCGCACATCGCCAGCCACCAGAAGGGACGCGGCCATCTCCCGATCCTGCACGAGCCAATCAACCAGGCGGCGGCGATGGCGGCCGGCCAGCTGGTCGCCGGCCACCTCTTCGGCGGCAAGTGGCGCAACTGGCCGCGCGCCCAACGGCTGTACGCCAGTGCCCGCCAGCTGGTCGCCGACAACCTCGGCCAGCACCTGCCGTGCGGCTATGACGGCGACGGCTTCACCTACCTGCGCGTGATCCTG
>JBBQCI010000104.1:0-11720 GCA_038318565.1 Planctomycetota bacterium | reverse complement strand
GGACAGTAGATGCGGCGGCGTGGGCGTCAACGCGAGGTATGGTACGCGGCGGGCAACAGCACCCACGGCCGACCGTATCACCTGGATGACCAGGCGCGCCGGCGGCTTTACCCTCATCGAATTGCTGGTTGTCATTTCGATTATTGCCACCTTAGCGGGGTTGCTGCTGCCGGCAGTGAGTTTGGTTAAAAAACAAGCTCGACTGGTAAGTTGCTCAAACAATCTTCGCCAGATTGGTATTTCTCTTGAGGTGTTCAGACAGGAACACGACGACAAGTTCCCAGACCGTATGCGGGACCTGCTTGACTCCAGCAAGGGCGGAGCGTTGTCTCCTGGTGATGAAAAACTCTTCTTTTGTCCGGCCGACAAATTTCGTGGTGCTGGCGGGCTCAACCGGAATCTTTGGGACGGGAATACCCCAGGACCGCTGTGGGACATAGAAAAACCATGCAGCTATCTCAATGAAGTCAGTGGTATTCCGATAGAAGAAAACATGATTGAGTGGCCTCCCGGTTCAGGAAAGGGCTGGTTCGGACCCGCAACTGACATCCGAGCTCTCGGCACAACCACTCCTCTAGCCAATCCGCCTTGGTGGAAAGCGAAGGAGTACCAGCAAACATCTGGCTGGCCGGACACGACGGACCCCAAACCGTGGGCCGTTTCGTCATTTCCGATGTTACGCTGCTATTGGCACGAAGAATGGACAGCCAGCAATGCCAGCGTCAGTCGAAAAGTCGTGAATCTGGCCTGGGGGTTCAATGTCTGGTACTCCATTCCCTTTTGGGAACATCAGGAAAATCCCGAAATTCCCCTACCATAAGCGTCTTCAGGCATGCACTTCAGCCTTCAGCCCCAGTTCCCTCACTCGCTCCGCAATCCCCTCTAACTCGCCTTCCGTGAGCGCCGTCGCCCACGACTCGGTCGTCTCTCTTGCCGTAGTATAGACCTGCACCCGGTCGATCGTCGCACCTTCATCCACGAGCCATTTCAGCCGGCTGGCCCAGGCATCCAATTCATGCGCGGGAGGCGCTTCGCCATGCAGGCGACACCACAGGGCCTGGATCACCACCGGGCGCAACCTGCCCAGGTCGCGGATATTCCCCAGGATGCGTGACAACGGCACATCGGAGCGGTCGACAGCGCGGTACCAGTCCTCGCTACCGGCGTCGAGCTTGGCCCAGACCTCGTCACGAGCCGACAATCCTAGCAGGGCCTCGCGCACCGTCGCTTTCTGAAACAGGGTCGCATTGGTGATGATGACAATGCGCGCATCAGCCTGATGACCCGCGATCGTCCGCCCGGCCAGGGCGAGCATGCGCGGAAAGCCGGCATAGCTGGTCGGTTCGCCGTCGCCGCTGAAGGCGATGTCGTTCCAGCGGCGCAGGTGGGGCGGAGTGCGATCGAAGGGCGGCTCGCTCCAGATCGCGCCAGTCGATACCAAACCGCTCAGCGACTGCAGTTCGCGTTCCAGCACCTGTTCATCAACGGTGGACACCTCGGAGGCCACCGTCCGGTCGACCGAACAGTAGACGCAATCGAAATTACAGGCCTTGTCCGGATTCAGATTCACCCCCAACGACAAGCCACGCGATCGCCTGCTGACCACCGGGTAGCAGAAGCGAAAGTCCTGCCAGGTCCTGGGGTGAGAACGGTACAATTCAGTCATCGCCAGCCCCAATCACCGTACTTCCACACACGTAAACCGCCTGACGAAGTCCCCGCTGTCATGGGCGATGTCCAAGGGCATCCCGGGTAGTCTCGCCAGGGCCAGGGTGATCTGGGCATCCTCGCCCTCCAGCGGGATGAGTCTGGCCAGCGGATTGGGCAGGGTCGGGTCGACCAGGGCCGTGTAGGTCCGGCCGTCGGCCGTGATGTCGAAGGACAGGGTCTGACGATTGAGGATCACCGGGCCCGGGGAGCCTTTGCTGAGCGGTAACGGCCCTGGGGGTGGGGCCATCGCCACCTGGGAGCGTTCTGTGCCCGGTCCGCCAGAACTGGTGCCGCGACCGCTTGCCCGGTCGATCTCAATGCGGGTCCCATCGGCATCCACGGTTATCGTCGTAGCGGTGACGACATAGACCCGGTGGCCGATTGTGATGGTGCCACCGCCAACGACCGCCAGCCGCTCACGCTCGGCCTCCATGGAACCGATATCGCTGCGAATCAGGCGGGCGATCAAGGGCAGTGCCGCCGGCAGCTCGGCGCGGGCCCGCACCAGACGGTCGCGATGGTACGTCGCGATGGCCTCGATGGCGGCCCGGTCGGTCGTCGGGGATGGCTTGCCTGCGATTGTCTCTTCGAACACAAAGGTGGTCGGCTGGGGCTCACTCCCCAGGACCCAGGAAGCGCAAAGCACACAGCAGATGGTGAGGCGGAGCACGGACGCAAGATTGCTGACCGCGGCCGCAAGGGAAGGGCTCTGGGGCACTCCTTGCCTTGTCCCCCCCGGGCACCGCCCTAACCTGCCAGCGCCTATGGCGCTCGACCTCCTCGAACTGCTTGACGCGATCACCGATGCCCGGGTCGCCAACCCTCAGATGAAGGCCAGTGTCCAGGCCGCTTTGCGTCTGGCATCAGGTGCCGGCTGCCTCGCTTCTGGACGCCTTCTAGTGCTGCGGTTCGATGGCGGCGTGCGCGAAATCGTCGCCCAGGGCGAAGCGAGCCAAAATGAGGAGTCAGACCTCGCCCTGATGGCCCTCGCCCGCGATGCCAAGGAGCTGCGTACCAGCGGCACCGTCACCGCTCTGCCGATGGGCAAGGGCAAGCGCATCCACGCTGTCCTGCTGATCGAACAGCTCGCCGACCAGCGAGTTGGCCAGATGCTCGCCGATCTGTGCCTGCAATGGTGCGTGATCGCCGAGGTGCTGCACCAAGAGAAGGCCGAGCTGATCGACGAAAACCATCAGCTGCGCGAGGAGCTGAAGAGCCAGTTCTCAGACCGCAACCTGGTCGGCGTTTCCGGGGCGTTCCGTCGCGTCATCGACCAGGCTCACCGGGTCGCCGCCTCGACCGCCACCGTGCTCATCCACGGCGAGACCGGCACCGGCAAGGAGATGGTCGCCCGCATCATCCACGACCACAGTCCACGGGCCAACGGACCGTTCATCCCGGTCAACTGTGGCGCCCTCAGCGAGAGCCTGTTGGAATCCGAGCTGTTCGGCCACATCAAGGGTGCCTTCACCGGCGCGATCGCCGACCGCAAGGGCCGCTTCGAAGCGGCCAACAACGGCACCATCTTCCTTGACGAGATCGGCGAAGTCAGCCAGGGCATGCAGGTCCGCCTGCTGCGCGTCCTCCAAGAAATGGAGATCGAGCGCGTCGGCGACACCCGCACGCGCAAGCTGGACGTCCGCGTCATCGCCGCCAGCAACCGCATACTTGAGGCCGAAGTGGCCAAGGGCAGCTTCCGCGCCGACCTATTCTACCGCCTCAACGTCGTCTACCTGACGATTCCGCCGCTGCGCAGCCGTTCCGAGGATGTGCCACATTTGGTCGAGCACTTCGTCAACCAGTACGCCCAGCGCAACGTCAAGTACATCAGCTCGATCTCGCGCGAGGTGATGGACGCAATGAAGCACTACCCGTGGCCGGGCAACGTGCGCGAGCTGGAGAACTGCGTCGAGAAGATGGTGGTGATGGCGCCGACCAGCGAACTGACCCCCGACCTGCTGCCGTTCGCCGTCGTTGCCTTCGACCCGCATGCCGAGAACGACAAGGCACATGGCTTGGCCAGCTTCGAAAGCCGGCTCGCCTCCGAGATGCGCAGCGAGACACTGGCGGCAGTGCAGCGCGGCGCCACCGACCTCTACGATGCGGTGCGGGCCAAGTGGGAACGCCATCTGTTCGAGGCGGTGCTGGATGCCTGCGGCAACAACAAATCGAAGGCGGCTCAGTTGCTGGGCATCACCCGCAACACCCTGGCAGCGAAGCTGAAGGAGTTGTCCGAGGTGAAGCGCGAATGGTCGGTGGAATGACGGTGTCTGGCTGGAGGCCCGCCGTCGCAGCCGCCCTGGACCTGCTGTTGCCTGCCATCTGCCCGCTGTGCCGCGAACATCCTGGCGCCGGAATCTGCCCATCGTGTCGCGCATCGTTGCCAGCCCTGGCCGAGCCCTGCCCGCTGTGCGCCATGCCCAAGCACGAATCGCCGTGCCCGACCTGCCACGATGACGGGCTGCGCAGCATTGATGCAGTGATCGCCGCCAGCGCCTACCGTGGCACCATGCGCCAGCTGGTCGGCAACGCCAAGGCGGGTGCCCGAGCCCCAGCAGTCGTGGCGCTGGCGAGGATGATCCCGCTGCCGGATGTGCCAATCGACGCCGTCGTCGCCGTGCCGCCCTCGCCCGGACGTCGGCCAGGACCGCACCTCGCGACCGCCTGTGCACGACACGCCGCACGTGCCTTGGGCGTACCGCTCCTGGCGCCGCTTAGGTGCACCCGTCACGCACGCGAGCAGCACCGGTTGTCCCGCGCCGATCGGGCGCGCAACGTCATCGGACTCTTCGTCTGTGCGGGCAAGGTGCCTGCTCGTTTGCTATTGGTCGATGACATTTTGACCAGCGGAGCGACCGCCTCGGCGGCGGCAGCGGCACTTCGTGGCGGCGGTGCCCGCCACATCATCGCGTCATTCCTGTGCCGGACGATCTGAGTCCGGCTCAAAGATCACTTGTTGCGGAACGCCTTGACCAAGTTCCACACCGCGGCGCGCTGATCACCGTTGAGGTCGTGGATTGCGCGCGCCAGCTTGGTAATATCGGGGTCTTCCTCGATGGCGACTACGCGATGGACTGCTGGAGGCTCATCTGCGTTTTCGGGCGATGGCGGGAGCAGCGCGGCATAGGCAGCCTGATCCAGGCCGAGGATCTCGCGCAGTTTGATGTGCGTCGGTCCGCGTCCGGGCAAGTCGCCCTTCAACAGCTTGGCTGCGGTCGGGACCGCCAATCCACTGGCCTGGGCGAATTTCTGCTGGTTCCAGCCGCGTTCTTTGCACAGCTTCAGCAAGGCATCGTGCAGCAGATGGTCGCCGGGGGAATCCCCGTTGCGATGCAGGGCGCGGGAACCGGGTTCTTTGACCGGTGGAGCCGGACGGACCATCGGTGCCGCGGACACCGGGCCGAGCGGGAAGGCGGCGCGCATCTGCGCCAGTACTTCAGGCTGCTCGGGTTCGATCCCGGTGGCCAGCAGTTTGGATAGGGCCAGGTACGGCAGATCGTGGGTCCGCGCATAAGCCGCGGCGCTGAGTCCGCTGGAGGCGACGCGTTCGTTGGCGATCCTGGCAAGTTCACCGATGGCAACCGGCGCAGATTCCTCATGTACGGCGGCGGCATGCGCCGAAGTGATCGACTGCGCACTCGGCTCGGCTTCCGCTGTCATCTCAACTGGATGCCCGGCGGCCTCGGCCTCGCCACGCGTACGATTGGCGGCTTCGCGAACCAATTCGATTTCAACACCAATCGCCTGGGCCAGCTGTTCCAGCGTACCGCCACGCGGCACGGCACCACGCCGCGTGACGCCCATCAGAGTGGCGTACGGGATGCCCGCGAGATCCGCGAAAGTACGCTCGGTGAGGTTGCGCTCGCCGAGGTGCTTGAGCAGCAGTTGGCGCAGGTCGAGGGGACCATCGTGCGGGATGTCGATCGGATCCTTCGAACTGGCCGCCAGTACGCGTGAAAACGCGTCGGGGGCCATCGCCAGTTCACGACGCAGGGCCTCGCGATGTTCGGGTTTGCGCGGTACACCACCCTTCGACATCCACGCCAGCACGCTTGGGTAGCTGGCATCCATTTTTTCGGCAAGCGCACGGGCGCTGCCTCCGGTTGCTTGCAAGTGGGCCTTCAGGAGGTCGGCAAGGAGAGCGGCTTCGGCCATGGCGGAGGCTTGTAGGCCCGTATCGACCTTTGGCAATGTACGGTGCGCGCAGGTCTATACGAACCTATTTTGCCATCCATAAAGCCTGATCGGACAACGGCCTGCAGCAGTAGTTGCTAGTTGCAATCGGTAGAGGGAAGTTGCATAACCTGCACCCAGGCAACCAGTGCTTCCCGCTCCACCCACCAACCGACTCTCGCCAAAGAACCAGGTGACGCTGCCGCGCGACGCGGCCGCCTTGGTCGGCGATCCCGCGCAACTGCGTGCACTGGCGCATTGGATGCCGGGCAAGGCCGATCACGCCGTGCGTTCGCCGGTCGTCCTGCTGATGAGCGAAGACGAACTACGCAAACGCGAGCGGCGCATCATCGAAGCGGTCGACATCTCTGCGGAACATAAACAGATCCTGGTGCAGGGCCTGAATGCCGGCGCCACCGTGTTGGCGATCGACGACCAGCGGCGCGTCGTGGTGCCTGCCCATCTGGTCGACTACCTCAAGCTGGAACGTGACGTCCTCTTTGTCACCACCGGCGATCTGATCTACCTGTGGAATCCAGACGAGTTCCAACGCTGGAGCGCATCCGCGTCTCCGGCCGGTGCCCCCGACCTGTCCCGTTTCATCCTCGTGTGAAGAAGGAATACGCCATGCGCGACGCCATCTCCGCGACCATCACCTCCGCCCTCGACGACGCCGACCTGGTCGCGCGCGACGAGCTTGCCCGGGCGCTCGACGCCTCGGCCGCCCGCCGCGAGGCCCTGGCCGATGCCGGCATACGGGTCGACGAGAGCCCTTACCTGCATTTCCTCCGGCGCTTTGCCGGAGAGTCGGCGGCGCCACCGGCGCTCGCCGCAAGTGCGTGATGCCATGCAGCCCGCTCTGCCTCATGTCAGCGTCCTGCTGAACGAGACTGTCGGGCTGCTCGCACCGGCTCCCGGCCTGCGGTTTCTCGACTGCACGCTGGGCGCCGGCGGACATGCCGCGGCGCTGCTCGCCGCCGGTGCGACCGTCACCGGGATCGACCGGGATCCGCGGGCCCGGGAACTCGCTCAGGGGCGCCTCGCCGGATACGCCGACCGGCTGACCGTGCTCGACCAGACCTTTTCCGACGCGGCCGCAGGGCTGGTCGCGTCTGGCGCCACCTTCAACGGCGTCCTGGCGGATCTAGGAGTCAGCAGCATGCAGATCGACGACGCCGGTCGCGGATTCTCGCTGCGTGACGAGTCGCGGGCTGACATGCGCATGGGCACAGGCTGCCCGGTCGACGCGATCGGCTTGATCGACGCTTCGACCGAGACCGAACTGGCCGACATCATTTACCGCTACGGCGAGGAACGGCTCAGCCGACGCATCGCCAGCGCGATCAAGCGGGCTCGTGCCAAGGGCATCGACAGCGCCGCAGGCTTGGCCGAAGCGATCCGCGGCTGCATCCCTGGTCACCAGCCACGCCATCCAGCCCTGCGTACGTTCCAGGCCCTGCGCATCGCGGTGAACGACGAACTCGGCGAGCTGGAGCGCCTGCTGGCGGTGTTGCCGAAGCTGGTCGCCGCTAACGGTTGCGCCGTGGTTATCTCTTTTCACTCGCTTGAGGACCGCCAGGTCAAGATCGCGTTCAAGACCCAGCAGCAGCGCAAGCGCTGGAGCGACATTGCACGACGACCGGTCGCGGCTGGCGACGCGGAAATCGCAGAAAACCCACGGTCCCACAGCGCCAAGCTGCGTTGGGCCAGGAGAGCCGCATGAACAGCAGCGAATCTCGCTTCCACCTCGCCCTCGCCTTGGTCTGGATCGGCCTTGGGGTGTGGGTCGCTATCGCCGTGGCGGTAGCCAGCGGGGAAAAGATCGCCCTCGACCGCCTGCGCGGACTGGAGCACAAGGAGCGCCGCGAACTGGCCGCCCAGCAGGAACGCATGCGCGCCGAGATCGACTGGTTGGCCTCGGCGCCCTCGATTGATGAGGCCGTGAGTCGTCTCGGTCTTGCCCTGCAACCGCCAACAAAGGTCGCGGTGCGGTGAGCGACACCGGTCTCCCTCCACGGATCTGGCGGGCAGCACTGCTTCTGGCGGTGTTCGTCAGCCTATTCGGCCTGCTCGGCTTCCGCCTGCACCATCTGCAGATCGAGCAGGGCGACATGCTGCGTGCGATGGGCGAGCGCCAGCGTGTCCGGACGTGGATCCTGCCCGCCAATCGCGGCGCCATCTACGACGGCAGCGGTGCCCCGGTCGTAGTCAGCCAGACCGGCTGGACCCTGGCTGCCGATCCGTCGTTCATGGATGACCGTCTACGCGCGACTGTCGAACTCGCCCGCATCATCCCAACCATCGATCGCGATGATCTGCGCAAGCAGTTCGAGTGCGGCAAAAACGGCCGGACTTTGGCCAAGGGGCTGACCGACGACCAAGCCACCGCGGTACGCGCCTTGAAGTTGTCAGGTCTGACCCTGACCCGCGAATCACTACGAGCCTGGCCAGGCGGCAGCATTGCTCCGCACGTCGTCGGCTTCGTCAACACTGATGGTAAGGGCGGCGGCGGTCTTGAGCAGGTGCTCGACGGCCGGCTCGCCGGCGTCCCTGGCAAGGAGACGCTGCAAGTCGATGCGCTCGGCAAGCCGGTGATGGATGCTAGCGGCGAAACGCTGCCGCCAGTCAATGGCGCCAATGTGCAAATGACCATCGAAGTGCCGGTGCAGCGCGAGCTGGAGGCGGCGCTGGCCGAGGCAGGCGTGAAGCACGCCCCGAAGGGCGCTGCCGGCATCGTCGTACGCGTCGCCACCGGCGAGATCATCGCCATGGCCAGCTGGCCAACCTACGATCCGCTGGACCGTGCGACCTATGATCCCGATGCACTGAACAATCGCGCGGTGCAGCTCGTCTATGAGCCCGGCTCGACCTTCAAGCCATTGATCGCCGGTGCCGCCAAAGCCGAGGGCCTGACCCGCTTCGACGAGACCATCTTCTGCGAACATGGCCGCTGGACTTACCGAGTTGGAAAATCCGCGCGAACCATCTCCGACCACTCGGTTGGATCCGGCGGTCACGCCAACCTGACCGTGACCGAAGGCATCGCCTTGTCGGACAACATCCTGATGGCCAAGCTCGGCCTGCGACTCGGGCCCGAGAGGCTCTATGACTGGGTCGTCCGCCTGCACTTCGGCCACAAACTGGGGCTGTGCCTGCCTGGCGAAGGCGCCGGCATCGTCAACCCGAAGCAGAAGTGGAATCAGCTTGGCGCCTGCATGTCCGTTCCAATGGGCCACGAGATCGCCGTCACCCCGCTGCAGCTGGTGATGGCCAACGCCGCCATCGCCAACCGCGGCATGTGGCTGCCCCCGGTGATCGTCAAGCGGGTATGGACCGACGGCCCTGCCGGAGCCAAGGAACTCCCACTGCCTACCGGTTCAGTCGCGCAGGACCGCGTCTTCCAGGATGGCGATGCCGCCCAGATCGAACAGGCGATGACCCACACCATGACGGAAGGCACCGGCAAGAAGGCCGACCTCGACGGCTACATCGCTGCCGGCAAGACCGGCACGACGATGAAGCTGGTCAATGGCCGCTACAGCGACCAAGAGCACGTCGGCTCGTTCGTCTGCTGGGCTCCAGCCCAGCCCGGCGCTCCGGTCAGCGACAAGATCATCTGCCTGATCGCGGTCGACGACGCGACCAAGAACGGCCACTACGGCTCCGAGGTTGCCGCGCCCTACGTCCAACGCGTTCTGCAATTCGCCCTCGAGCGCGCCCGGGTGCCCAAGGTGGACAAGCCGGAAGCGCCGAAAAAGGGGAAGCGGTGAGCCCTGCCGACCCACTGTCGGCGATCAGCCTGGTTCCGTCCAGTCGTCCAGCAGCCCGACCGTCCGGTCGTCCCCACATCGTCCGCGACAGCCGGCATGTCGAGCCCGGGGACGTCTACATCGCCCAGGCTGAGGGATCAGAGCGCAGCGAGCACATTTCCCAGGCGCGGACGAACGGCGCCGGACTGGTCATCTGCGAGGACCTTATCGACGGTCGTCCCGACGACCGGACGCTGCTGGTTTCGCATGCGCGTTGGGCCTTTGCCCGGGCCTCGTGTGCGGCCCATGGCCTGCCCAGGAGCATCCCACTGCTGGCCACCACCGGCACCAAGGGCAAGAGCACCGTCACCCATTTCGCCTGGGCCGCGCTGGGCGCTGGCGCCGCGCGCATCGGCACCATCGGCTGGCATGACGGGATGACTGAGCGGCCGAATCCACAGACCACACCACCGCCGGATGACCTCCACCGCTTCCTTGCCGAACTGCCGGCGAGTTGCCCAGGCGTGGCGCTGGAGGCCAGTTCACATGGATTGGACCAACATCGCCTGGCTGGACTCCGGCTGGCCGGACTGGCGGTGACCAACATCGGTCGCGACCACCTCGACTACCACGGCACCGCTGCGTCCTACATCCATGCCAAATTGCGCGCGGCTAGGCTGCTGGCCGAGGGTGGCCGCTGCATTGTCAACGCCGACGACGAGCACGCCCATCGCTTCGCCCACGCCGCCAGCTGCGCCGGTGCCCGCATTGTCGCCCTCGGTCTGGGTCGCGGCAGCCATCACCGTCTGCCCGGTGCCGACCAGGCCACGGTCTACCGCCACGGACCCGCCTGGATGCTCGACGCGCCTGGTGTCGAAGTGGTGCTGCCGATGCGTCTGCCCGGCGGCTTCAATGCCTGGAACGCTGCCGCCGCCCTGTTGCTGGCCGAATCAGCCGGGGTGCCGATCGCCCTGGCCGCCGAACGGCTCGCCGACGCCCCGACCATCCCCGGACGTCTCGAACTGCTGGCCCGCGACCCGCTGACCTACGTCGACTATGCTCACACCCCGGAAAGCCTGACCGCCGCCATCGCGGCCCTGCGCGAGGCCCATGCCGGCCGCCGCTTGGCCGTGGTCTTCGGCTGCGGTGGCGACCGTGATGCGGGCAAGCGCGCGCCGATGGGCGAGGCGGCCTCCGCCGCCGACGTCGTCGTGTTGACCGATGACAATCCGCGCAGCGAAAATCCCGGTGCGATCCTCGCCCAGGTGCGCGCCGGCTGCCATGCGATGGTCCACATCGAGCATGACCGCGGCGCCGCCATCACCCTCGCCCGCTGCCTCGCCGGAGCCGACGGCGTCGTGGTGGTCGCCGGCAAGGGCCACGAAACCGAGCAGAAGTACGCCGATCGCATCATCCCCTGGGACGACCGCTCGTTCGTGTCCTCGCTGAGCGACCAGACGTCTGGGCAATGACCATGCTGGGCACCGCAACTGTCAACCTGTCTCGACCAGCGCCCTATCGGCTGCGGGCCGACGAAGCCGAGCGCCTGACCGGCGGCCGTTGGCTCGGCCATCCGCGCGAGGCGACCATCCGCGGGGCCGCCATCGACAGCCGCCGCATCACCCCTGGATGCGCCTTCGCCTGCCTGTCCGGCGAGCGGGTCGACGGCCATGATTTCGCTGCCGCGGCGGTGGCTTCCGGAGCGGCCCTGATCCTCGCCAACCGGGCGGTGAAGGTCCCGGCACCGGTCCTGGTGGTGCACAATGTCGCGGCGGCTCTGGCGACTCTAGCAGCCGACTTCCGCAGCCGCATCACTGGCTGTACCTGGATCGCGGTCGCCGGAGCCAACGGCAAGACCACCACCAAGGAACTGATCGCTGCCGCCTGCCGAGCCGCCTGCCGCGAACCGGTGCTGGTTACCAGTGGCAACCTCAACAACCACCTCGGCGTACCGCTGACCGTGCTGTCGCTGCCCGAACGGGCGCGCTATGCCGTCGTCGAAGTCGGCAGCAATCATCCCGGCGAACTCGCCCAGCTCGCGGCGATTGTCCGCCCCGACATCGCCTGCGTCGTCTCGATCGGCCCCGA
>JBBQCI010000103.1:0-12239 GCA_038318565.1 Planctomycetota bacterium | reverse complement strand
TTCGGGGTCCACCGCCCTCGCAGAGCTCGGGCGGTCGCTCGGCCGACCGCCACGCAGGTGGCGTTCTACCGCCGGGGCGGCGGTACCTCGCTCCGGTTCGAATCCCCGGTTTGTACACAGACCAACCTCGCAGAAACCAGGTTCCACCGCCCTCGCAGAGCTCGGGCGGTCGCTCGGCCGACCGCCACGCAGGTGGCGTTCTACCGCCGGGGCGGCGGTAGAACGCTCCGGTTCGAATCCCCGGTTTGTACACAGACCAACCTCGCAGAAACCAGGGTCCACCGGCCTCGCAGAGCTCGGGCGGTCGCTTGGCCGACCGCCACGCAGGGCTCGGGACACGGGGCACATCGTCCGACGGTTTCGCACGAAATAACCAGTCGCATCGCCAAAGGTCACGCATGAGGGGCTGGTACAAGGCCGGCAATCGCCACGATCGCGAGGCATGACGCAAGCCCTGACCAAGGAAGTTCTGCTGCGTGAGCGCCTGCGCGCGCACGGCGCCGTGCTGGTTGCCTACTCGGCCGGGGTCGACAGCACCTACCTGCTGGCGCTCGCGCATGCCGAACTTGGCGAGCGGGCCACCGCGGTGACCGCGGACAGCCCCAGCCTGGCGCGTACGTCACTGGCCGAGGCTCGCGCTTTCTGCGCGAGTCGTGGCATCGCTCACCGCATTGTGCCGACCAACGAGTTCGATGATCCGGTCTACGCGGCCAATGACGGTCAGCGTTGCTACCACTGCAAGTCCGCCCTGCTGACTGTGATGCAGGCGCTCGCCTTTGAAGCCGAGAGCGAACAGGCGCTCCTGGTTGGAGCGATCGCCGACGATCTTACCGATTGGCGACCGGGCATGCGGGCGGCGGGCGAACGCGGGGCGCTCTTCCCGCTCGCCGAGGTCGGGCTGGGCAAGGCCGAGATCCGCGAGCGCTCCAAGGCCCTCGGTCTGCCGACCTGGGACCGTCCTGCCGAGCCGTGCCTGTCCAGCCGCATCCCGTATGGCGAACCGGTGACGGTCGAGGCGGTGCGCATGGTCGAGGCCGCCGAAGAGATGCTGCGCGGCCTCGGCCTGCGTCATTGCCGCGCTCGTCATCACCGGGTCGGCGCCGATGCCGGCGGCGCAGCGCGCGGCTGGATGTGCCGGGTAGAGGTTCCAGAGGGCGACTTGGCGCGCGTGGTCGAGCAGCGCCGCGTGATCAGCGATGGCTTGCAGCGGATCGGCTACGCCTTCGCCACCCTCGATCTCGCCGGCCTGGCGAGCGGTGGATTCAACAAACTGCTGGCTGGCGCGGAGCGTGGCGCATGAGCCTGGATCTCGATCTGCAGCGTGACCAGCGTCTGGGCTTCCCCGAGGTGGTCTACGCCGCCGGCAAGAGCGACGCGGAATGCGTCGCCGCCTGCGTGGGGATCCACGCGGCGCGCCAACGTCTGCTGGCGACACGTTGCCGCCCGTCGCAGCTGGAAGCGTTGAGCCGGGCGCTGCCGTCTGGTCGGGCGTGGGAGCGCTCGGGCTGCTTCACCATTGGGCTGCCGACACGCCCGGCCTTCGGCCCGGTGGCGGTGGTCTCGGCGGGGACCAGCGACGAGCCGGTTGCCGAAGAGGCCGAGCTGACGGCGCGCATGCGCGGTTGCCGGGTACGCCGCTTCACCGACTGCGGCATCGCTGGCCTGCAACGCATCGTGCGCCATCTGCCGGCCCTGCGCCGCTGCCGCGTGATCATCGTGGTGGCTGGCTTCGAAGGTGCCCTACCCAGCGTGGTCGGCGGGCTGCTGGCCGCTCCGATCATCGGGGTGCCGGCTTCGGTCGGTTATGGCGTGGCGGCGGGCGGCCACGCTGCGCTCAACGCCATGCTTTCCAGCTGCGCGCCAGGCGTGACCGTGGTCAACATCGACAACGGCTTTGGCGCCGGGTTCGCGGCGGCGCGCATCCTCGGCGCCCGCTGATCTGAAAGCTCAGGCCCCGGGCCGCTTCCACGATGGGCCCTGCTGGCCGAGCACGGTCGAACCGGGCGGCGGCTTGGGCGCCTCGGGCTGCGGGGCGGCCTTCGGCTGCGGATTTGCAGCGGCGAACTCGGCTGCCTTGGCGGCCTTTTCTTCCTTCGTCTTGGCTTCCAGCAGCTGATCGATGTCGACGCCGAGGAGCTTCAGGCGCTTGGCGAAGTCCTCTTTGTCCATCGACTTGTCCCAGGCATCCATCGGCTCGACTTCGCCGGCCTTGATGCGGTTCTCCAGGGCATCGTTGAGCAACTGCATGCCATACTTGGCGCCGGTCTGCATCGCCGAGGGGATCTGGAAGGTCTTGCCTTCGCGGATCAGCGCAGCGACGCCACTGGTGACGAAGAGGATCTCAAGCGCGGCGCAGCGGCCGCCCCCCTTCTTTTTCAGCAGCGTCTGCGCGACCACCCCGCGCAACGATCCGGCGAGCATCAGGCGGATCTGCTCCTGCTCGTCGGCGGGGAACTGGTTGATGATGCGGTCGACGGTGCTGGCCGCGGTGCTGGTGTGCAGGGTGCCGAACACCAAGTGACCGGTCTCGGCCGTTTCGATGGCGATGCGGGTCGTTTCGAGATCGCGCATTTCACCGACCAGCACGATGTCCGGGTCCTCGCGCAGCACCGCGCGCAGGGCGGCGGCGAAGCTCTTGGTGTGATTGTGCACCTCGCGCTGGTTGACCAGGCACCGCTTGGCTGGATGGACGAACTCGACCGGATCCTCGATGGTGATGAGGTGCTCGGCGCGGGTGGAGTTGATGTGGTCCACCATCGCCGCCAGGGTCGTCGACTTGCCCGAGCCGGTCGGGCCAGTGACCAGCACCAGTCCCTTCTTGAAGTCACACAGACGCATGACGCCCGGCGGCAGACCAAGCTGCTCGGCCGAGAGGATCTTGTCAGGGATGCGGCGGAATACCGCGCCGATACCGAAGCGGTCGCGGAAATAATTGCAGCGGAAGCGACCGACCCCGTCCAGCGCGTAGGCGAAGTCGGTATCGTTGGTCTCCTCCCACTGCTTGCGATTACGCTCGGGGCAGATCTCGAAGAGGATCTGCTGCAGCTGGTCCTTGTTCAGCTTGGGCGCGCCGGGCAGCGCCACCATGTCGCCGGCCGAGCGGATCATCGGCGCATGCTCCGACGTCACGTGCAGGTCCGAGGCCTTCTGCTCGGCCATAATCTTGAAGAGGTTGTCGATCCAGGCCATGTAGCCCTCCGCGTTGCGCAGAAACTACAGCCCCCGCGCTGCACATGCAACGCGGGGGCGGCAGGGACGAAACGGACCGATTATCAGCGCAGGATGCGCGTCCAACCAGCCACACCGGCAGCTGTCACACCGAAGGGGGTGTTTGGTGGCGTGCCTTCCTCGGTCAGCAGATCCGGGTTGAAGGTCATGTTGCGGGTCGGCGGACGGTACACGTTGGGTGCACCGAAGGGGTTGCTGGCATTGTTGGCATTGCCGGTGGTTGGCTGTCCAAAGCCGCCAATCATGCACCAGTCAGGTGCGCCCCCCGCCCATCCGGTGATGGTGTTCCAGGTGCCGTCGGAGTGCCAACCCATGATCCCGAACGGTGAGCGACCGTAGGTCCGAGCGTCTTGCAGCAGGAACGAACGGGTGTAGCGACACGAATCCAGCACGACCAGGCTGCCGGTAAAGTTCATGGTCTTCCCGCTCCAGTCTTCGATATACTGCATGGTATTAATGAACGGCGCGCCTTCTCCCATAAAGACACGGTACTTCGTCGTGGGCTGATTGTTGGTCAGGATGCAGGTGCGGTAGCTGGTCGTACCTGCGGCGCTCGCTCCGTTTAGCTGTGACAAGGTAGACGCGTTCCAGGTGGCGACTTTGCTGGTGCTCACGTTCAGTCCGGTGCGCTGGTAGTTGGCCAGGGTCCAGCTGTTTGAGAGCAGGGTGACGGAATCGCCCATGACCGCTAGCGGCGTGTACTTATCACTCGTGATGGTCGAGGTGGGCCTGTTGCGCACGGTCTGCTGGTTGTTGTTGAGGTCTCCCCACAGATAGAGTTGGTTCGGGGTCACGATCGATGTGTTGCTCTGACCCAACACCGCCGGTGACTGATAGCCCCAGTTGAGTGATGCCCCGTTCGACACCATCACCGCATTGATGAACTGGTCACTGCGCAGCGGTGGTGCAATCGGCGGCCTGGCGCCGACGCCATCAGGAACCAAGCGATTGCGGACAGCGAGCTGCTGCGTGGTCGGAGCGACCGGCTGGTCAGTGAAAAGGTCGGCGAGATGGACCCCACGGGTCGCGTCGAGGTTGGTGTTCAGCGTCGAATTCGGCAGGTCCGGATTCCACGGATTGACCTGCCCAGGCAGCGGATTCCGCGGATAGCGATTGTAGCGCGAGGCGTACAGCGTCCCCGAGAACCGCGTACGCAAGACGGCCGTCGTCGCCACGCCCTGGCTGTTGTCCGCACTCCAGCGGTAGGCGGCCTGGGCCAGGTTGCGATTGGTCAGGTAGTTTTGCAGGTTGCCGAGATTCATGTTTAGGACATTTGCACGCGCGGCGTACTCCACCCACGAAATCCCGCCGGTCGGCAGTGCGGGCGCAGTGGTCGTGCCGGTGCCTTTATACAGCCAGCTGCCGCGTGGTAGTGCCGTCCAGGTGTTGGTCAGGTCGCCTTCGTTCCACCAGGCAGACTGACTCCAGAACTCGCGAGGGTTGTAGAACCACACCTCGGTGGCCAATCGGTTGGCATCGTTACCGGAACCATCCGTCGAGTAGCTGAAGAAGTCCTCGGTGATGTCGATTGGACCCCAGAAGACCTGATACTGGCTGCATAGGTACTTTGTGGTGTTGTCCACGGTGCGGCGGTTCGCCGGGGTGATCTGGGCAAGGTTGACTGGGTTGTTTACGGTCTGAACGCCGACCTCCCAATCCTCCCAATCCCAGCGGCCAGGGCTGAGGGCACTGGTGTCCGCACTGTCTTCAACCCGCAGGTTGGTGAATTCCGCCGTGGCGGTGTTGCTTTGATGACCCGACTGCAGGCATGGGCCAACCATCCAGTCGCTTGACCATCCGGCCGGAATGTCGAGCCGAGACGCGGGGTTGCCCGGACCAGGGTCGGCGGCGGTGCCATCCAGATTGCGCACACGGGCTTCGGTCACCTCACGCCAGCGCCAATCGCCATCGACTGGGGCACTTACGCCGACATGCCAGAAGAAGGCTAGCTGGGTGCCGATCTTCTGGGCGCGTAGCCAGACCTGATCGGCGCGTTGCCACAGCAGCGGCGCAGCGACCGGATTCGTCGCTGCCGCCGACATGTGGTTGGCTAGGCAGGCATAGAAGACACCATTGTAGATCACCGCACTGGCGCGTGTGGTCGATGCGACGTTCTCGGCTAGATAGTTGGTGCCTGACGTCCAATACGGCATCTGGGTATCTTCCATCAACTGGCGACTCGGTGCGCCGCCGTTGTTTAGAAGAGGTGCTGGCGCGTAGCCGTTGGTGCCAGGCACAATCGAACCATTGGTGACGTCAGCGGGATCGTACATGTCAGTCCAGCTGGCACTGACCTTTGCCTGGCCAGTCCAATAGTCCGGGCGCAGGCTGCGACTGGTGCCAGGATCGATCGAAGGCACATATTGATGATCGATCGGATTTGCCGGGCGGGTAATGCGCTCGGCGCCGTTGTTGGTGACGTTCAGGTAGCGCTGGAATGGGACGGTGGGCGACAATTGCCAGGTGCCGCGGGCGGAGATGTAACTGTTATATTCTATCGGTTGAGCCATTGTACCCTGGTTGTCCCGGATGATGGCGAAGGTGAGAGGAAGACCGCCGAGGTCAGGAACAGGCTGGGCAGCAGGCACTCCAGGCGCAGCCGGGTAACCAGGATCGGTAGGATTCGTCGGCTCGGTGTAGGTTGGGGCTGCCGGGTTCGCGACCGTGGTGAAGTTGATTGCCGAACTAATGCCGCTGCTGGATAGTGCCGAGAGAACCGCGGCATCGCTACCGAGGAAGGTGACGGCGCTGGTGAACGCCGCGTCCCGGAACACCGTCGAATTGGTACCCAGCTGGTTCTCGCTGGTCGTCCACACGTTGTTCGGCGACCAGGTCGTATTACTGCCCGACCAGAGCTGGGTGGCATTCTGGGGCCGATATGCCCAACGATGAAGGTTATTCGCCATGAAGCCTTCGCCCGGTGTCGCGGTATTGTAATTGGCCACGAACAGATTGTTGACCGTCGCCGTCGGATTAGCCGACGGACCAAAAGGCCAGGTCACATTAATCCAGAAGTTACGGCCCGCCCAGCCGTCCCGCCATCCGACCGGACTGGGCGTGCCCGTCATGGAGGAGAAGAAGTCGACAGGGCCACCAGCGCCGGCACCGGTGACGGTCACGTCCAGATAGCCGTTCACAGCAGGATCAATCCGGTTCAGGTAGCGGTTCTTCTGCCAGTACTTGTACACCTGCCAACGCCAGCGGTTGACCCAGGGGCCTTTGCGGAAGGTGAAGGACTGTGAGACCGTGCCTTCGCCCAGCGCCTTGGAGAAGGTTCTTCCGAAGGTTGGTGAGTCGTTGTAATCCAACCAGCTACTCAAGCCACTGGCCGGGACACGGACGACGCCGCTGCTATAGTCGATCGGAGCCGAGTAGGTGGCTGCAACGGCCGGTACGCGAGCGCTTTGAGTCAGCACGGCCTGACCGGGGGCGTTGATGCAGCCCAGGCCAGCCGATTCGGTGCCGGAACCATCGTTGGTGCCAGTGTAGAAGCGTTTGAATTCGGGCACAACAATCCACTGCATGCGGCTTGGTTCCGGTCGACGTTGCAGGACGATGCCACGGTGCGGTGAAACCAGCAGGGCGGCGAACGGATCGCGACCATTGAGGCCGAGAGTGCCCAGGTTGGTCGTGGCCGTCATGAACGTGGCCGCCTTGTCAACCGGGCGGATCATCAAGCCGGCGAGACGTTCGTCCGTGCCGCCGCTGATCAGGTTATTGGCCGCATCGGGCTGGATCCGGGTCTGGACAGCCTGGAAGGTGTTGGCATCGAAGTAGGTGTTAGCTGCGGTCATGTTCACGACCGGCCCAACGGCAGACACGAGATTGTTCCGGCGGAGGTGTATGAAGCGCCAGTTGTCACGGAAGAAACCGTTGTCGTCGGCCTCGATGTCGTCCGGATCGCTTCCTGTCGGATCGATGAAGTCGCCGCCGCGTCGAGCTGCGGCCGTAACCCGGATTCGACCAGGATTGACGCTATCAAGGATGTACGTCTGGGTGGAAGCCCCTGGGTTGGTCATCCGGTTGTTATTGGTAGCGCTGACCAAGGCCGAGTAATTGGGGTCCGTGGACGGCAACTGGGCATTGGCCGTGGGGATATAGGGCGTAGGAAGACGGGAGTCGGTGTGTTTGCCACTGACATACAGTTCCGTGAATGGCCATACCGCCGTATCCTTGTGTTTGCCATAAGCCCATGGCTGATAGTCACGGTTGCCGAACGGACGGTCGCTGAAGTAGGTGCCGTCGGGCCGGATGCCCCAGTAGTTGAAGTCCGGCACGGGCCGTTCACGGATCATCAGCCCGACCTTGGGTGCCATGTTGGCTGGTGTGATCGCGACGCCGCCACTGTCAGTAGCCTGCCAGCCGATAAAGCCCTGGTTCGGATCAATGATGCGCTTCATCAGGTTGGCGGCGGCGCCAGTGCCATCCAGGACGTAGCGCACGTAGCGGCCGGGTACCTCGAAATCGCTGACCGTGCTGTTTGATTCAGCACTCGTTGCCAGATTATAGAAGACCGGTGTGGCCGCGGAGTGATCATCGCCGCGGTCGCGGTACGTGCCGAAGAAATTCTGCATGGTCGGTTCGTTGATGTTGAGAATTGCACCGATCCCCACTCCGGAGAGGTACGGACTGAGGGCCGGGTTGCTCTTGTCCGCTGCTGTCACGACCGTCTTGTTCGGGATGCGGCCGAGAAGGCGGTTCATCAGGTGCACATCGGGATAGAACACTTGCTGACCTTCCAGCGGTCTGGTCGCTAAGGTCTCGTCAAGCTGTTTCACCCGGCCGCCGACGGTCTTGGTGCGTGCGAAGCCCGTGAACCCCACAGGGGCTGCTGCCAGGGCCACCGTTGGCCACTTGTTGCCACGCTCCTGATCGCGGGCGTCATTCGCATCGTCCGGGAGCACGCCATACCCAATCAGCGGGACACCGTTTATCCGGCGCCCATCATCTATCGCAGAGTCGTCGACCGGACGGGTGACCAGGTTACTCGAACGCAACAGACGGTAGGGATTGACCCAGCCACCAGAAAAGGTGCGCAATAGGATGCTGCCGCCGGTGCCGTCGTAGGAATTGAGAGGCGTCGACACGCCTAGGTTATAATCGCTCGCCTCCGTGAGTGATCCGGTTGGTGGACTCCAGCCGGTTGGCGCAGCCATCGGGAAGTTATTGAAGCGGCCATACATGGCGGGTTTGGCCAGGCGGAAGATACCTTCGACGCCGGTAACCCGGACCCGACCCTCTTTCGCCTCGTTCCAGTAGGCGGTCAACGTGACGGCCTTGTTCGTCGAGGCAGAGTTGTTGACATATTCATAATAGCGCGTCGTGCCGCTGAGCGAGGAGGTCACGCGCGCGCCGCGCGAGTACATCGTCGTTGCGTTCCACGGGTCGGGGCCGAGTTGGGTCGCTCCGTTGCTCGGGCGCACCGCATCCCAGCGGTTAACTTCGGTGCCGGCACCCATGTAGATGGAACCGTTCGAGTGCACATTGCCCTGGACGTTGATCGCTGGGCCGTGCGAGAACTCGAGGTCACCCTTAGGACCCTGCTGGGCATAGAAGATGACATAGCGGAACAGCGGTTCTTTGTTTACTGCGACATAGCGCACCCCCTGGGCCCGCGCCTTCCACGTGCCGGGGACGTTCCAATCGTATTCGGCCGCCGTGCGAGTGTCATTATAGAACTGACGTTCGGCCGCGAGGGGCGCCGTCTCGAAATAGCGCGCTTCGGCAGAGATGCGGTAGAGATAGACGCTGTCGTTGGTCTTCCAATAAGGGTTGCTGTAGGCGTCAATCGCCTGGATAGCCGCGTTGCCAGGATCCGGATACGATTCGCCGGCAGCATCACGCACGTTGCTCGACGGCGCCTCCCAGGCGATATCGGGGGCCGGGTTGGTGATGAACGCAATGGGGTTGCCACTACGATCCTTGTTGGCGGTGCGAACCGGTTCGATCTTCGAGCGAACCTCGCAATTGCCGAAGAGTTGGCTATTGTAGTTGCGATTAATGGCGGCGAAAGCATTGGGGTCGCCAGCCTGAGCCAGCGAGATGACCATCATCTCTTCACGTGCCAGGACTGCCTCGACAGCGCCGATCACGGCTGCGTCTTGGCGTAGGTACGACGCCTCCTGCAGGACCGCGGTGCCGCGCGTGGTCGAGACGGCGATGGCTGCCGCGACCATGGTGAGGATGCCCAACGACAGGACCAAGGCGTTGCCCGAACGGGTAGGTGATCTGCGGAGAAGTAGGCTCATGGGGTATCTCGCTGCCGCTGGGGGGTCAGAAGGGTAGGCCGATGGCGCTGGTGCCAAGAACAGAAGCGTTGGAATCCGTCGCTAGAGGGTCCTTGTCAGGCTCGGAATTCTGCGCTCTCATGGTAAATACACGGTCGATGATGCGGGTCAGCACGGCGCCGTCCGTGCTGGCCAGGACCCGCCGTGCGAGGTAGAGACGCACACGCACGGTGTTGTAGTCAAGCGAGGTGACCGTCGAAGCGCCTTCATCGACCGTGCGGAACGTGTCGAAAACCGCCCGCATGACATTATCCGAGAGGACTTTGTCGACTTCCATGTAATAGGACCCGCTCGCCCCCGATGCCCGTGGCAGCAGGTTGCCCACCTCGACACCGAAGCGGCTGGGCCCAGGGCTAACCTCAAGGACCTTGTGCGCTCGCACCAGCCGGCCCAGCCCGGCGGACGAACGCACGACCGCGAACAAGTATTCCTTGAGATTGTCCTTATCCTGAGACGACGTGGTATACGCATTTCCATTGAGCGTCACCCAGTTGACCTGCAGCCCGGACAGATCTCCGTCAGGATCGATGAGCCAGCCGGACTCCATGACCACGCCGTAGGGGACCGTGTTGGCATCAGCGCCAGTGATCTCGGTGCCGGCGGGGGCGTTGACGTATGAGTAGACTTTGCGTGGAGAGTAGCCGATGACGTTGCCGGAGCCGTCGAGCGTCGGCTTCCAGCCGCTGGTGGCCAGGATGCGTAGGCGGGCGCGCTTGAGATCCTCGGCTGTGTCCGAGGCGGCGACCGCCGTCCATTCCGAGCGCTTGCCCGCGAAGTAGATCGAAGGACTGTCTTCTTGCGACGTCAGCATCTTGTCTGTGACGTGGTTCCAAGTCGAGACCGAGCTCTTGAGGAAGAGCAACTCTTGGCTACGGGCGTAAAAGCTGGAATCCCAGGCCTGCCTGCCGCCCGTGCCGAACAGTGCGGTGCGATCGCCCGGTGAACCGGGCAGATATTCGTCGATCGAGGCCGGCGCTTCAGGGAAACTTCGCCCATCACTGGTGTCGCGCAGTGCGTGGAACAGGACGGTGCTTTGGCCGCTGGCTCCGCCGGCACCACCGGCATCTTGGATCATCGCGTAGGGCATGTAGCGCAGATCGCGGTCAGTTACGGCGTTTTTGTAGTCCAGCGTCCGATCGGAGAACCACCAGCCAGAGGTGGCCAAGTCGCCGGCGATGGATTGCATGACCCGGTTGCCTTCGCTAGACAACTCGTCCTGAGCTTCGGCGAACGCGGAGTATTTGGTGCTGGCCACCAGGGTTTGCAGGACGGCGGCCATGACGAGTACGAACATCCCCGAGGCTATAGTCATCTCGAGCAGGGAGAACGCGGCGACGGGGCGATGGTGGCGCATGGTCACGGCTTCCGGCTGGTGATGATGGAGAGCTGGCCTGACGGGGATGTCCGATCGCCAACACGGGTCGACCAAGTGGCGAGGATGCGTATCACGATGGGCTCATTCTCACCGACCTGCCCGGTAGGCGGCAGCGACTGGTCCAGTCGGTATTTTGCACGATTGGTGAGTACGCTAGCACGCGTGCCGGCATGAAGAATGTCCAGGCCTTCCTGGCGCAGGTCGAAGCGCAGCGCATTGGCGAAATCTCCGACCTCGACGTTTGCGAAGGACGCATCCTCGCCGCTCATGAGGCCCACCGGACCGGTCGGGTTTCCATCGCCGTCCCTGGCCGTAACGGCCCGGTAGTACTCGATGTAGATCTTGAGGTCGGAGACGCGAGCTGGTTCGGAGATGATGCCCAGCGATTGAAGGCCGCGCGAGCTGCGCGTGGCCAGTTCGCTGCCGCTGACCGTCGCGTCTTGGTTGACGTCAAGGCTTTTCATGTCCGTGTCGTCTATCATCGGCAAATTATCAGGAACAACGCCTGCGCCTTCTTCAAGTCGAGCCAGTGACCACGGAGCAACGCCGATATTGTCCCATCGTGCGCCTTGGAATCGCTCACCGAGGCCATACACAATAGATTGTACCGAGACCGTTTCCTCAGCTTGGGCTCGCACGCCGCGCAACGAGGAGATCCCCCCCACCGCGGTCATCAATCCGACACTGAGTACGAGAATGGCCAAGACGAGTTCGACGATCGACATGCCTTTCCGGACCCAAGGTGGGGAAAGGTTGGCAGCAAGCTGATTTCGCGGCGAGGGATCCATGGCTTGAGTATGCACAAGGGTGTTGGAAACCCCCTGCTGGATTTCCCCACACCCCTTCATGCGGTCTCCGCGAAGGCGATCTCCGCTGCCATAAGCGTCTGTTCTACATCGCGTTGCGTATGTACCGAACTCCAGAACGCAGCTTCATACGGGCTCGGCGCCAGGTAGATACCCGCTCGGTACATCGCCGTGACGAAGCGGTTCCAGCGGGCGTCGTCCTGGCTCTGGGCAGTGGTCCAGTCGGTGACCGGACGGTCGCTCAGGAAGTAGCCCCACATGGTGCCGGCTTGGCTGAACTGGATCGGGACGCTGTGGCGGACGGCGCGCTCACGCAGGCCGTCGAGCAGGCGCGTCAGGCGGGCAGCGGTGCGTTCGTAGAAACCAGGCCGCGAGGCCAGCTTGAGGGTGGCGAGGCCAGCGGCGACCGCGACCGGATTGCCCGACAGGGTGCCGGCCTGGTAGCAGGCGCCGAGCGGCGCGAGGTGGGCCATGAGGTCGCGCGCACCGCCATAGGCTGCGACCGGCAGGCCACCGCCGATCACCTTGCCCAGGCAGGTCAGG
>JBBQCI010000102.1:0-12274 GCA_038318565.1 Planctomycetota bacterium | reverse complement strand
TCGGCCTGACTAACAAGGGCGGCATCCTCTGGGTCATGGGCAGCAAGGTTGAGCATCCCGGAGCCAAGGCGGAACTGACGGACGGCAGCATGACCGAACTGCTCGGCGCCTTCTGGTACGGCAGCTTCGGTGAGAAAGTGCGCAATGGCATTACCATCAAGGATTCCGCCGCCAGCATCGTCGGCCACCGCCTGCACTCGTTCGGCAGCGGCGAGTGGAAGCCCTGGGTCCATGTCGAGCGCAAAGGCGAGACCTACGACTGGGACAAGGGTTGGGCGATGGACTTCCTCAGCGTGGCCACCCAGGCCGACCTCGACGCGGTGAAGAAGCTGAAGCCGTAGCACCACGTGAATCCACTCGCCAGCCGTGAATCGGAATCCAACCATGCGTAGCCTCGCAATCCTCGCCTGCGCCGCCGCCCTCTGTGCCGGCGAATCCTTCACCCCGCCCGCCGTGTGGGGCAAGGACCAGGGCAATCCGGTCCCGGTCGACGGCCAGCCACGCTGGCGCCTCGACCAGATCTTTCCGGGCAATCCCGAGGATGGCGCGGCCTACGTCACGATGGGCTGGGCAGGCGACAAGTGGTTCAATGATAAGGGCAATCAGGGCGGCCAGCCAGCCGTGCATTGCAAGGACGGCGGCAATCTGGAATTCGGCATTCGGGCGCGTGGCGGCGGTGATCTCGACTACGTCAAGGGGGCTGCGCTGGTGTTCATGGCGCCCAAGGATGGCCGCTACAGCTGGAGTGGCCAGGTCGATGTGTGGCGTTGGGAAGGCGGCGCCACCACCTTCCTCAAGGTCATGAAGCGTTTTAAGAAAGGCGACAGTTGGTCGGTCGAGCCGTTGTCGTCGGAAGCGCTCAAGCCTGAAAAGGGCAATCAGCTGAATCCGGTGGAGGCGGTGCTGAAGGCTGGCGACGAGTTGGCCATCATTCCCTGGCATGACGGCCACTGGTCGGGTGCCAACGTTACCTTGGTCAAGCCGACGGTGACTCTGATCGCCACCGGCGCGGCCGCCGCTGGGCCGAAGCTCGCTGCTGCCATCCCGTTCGAACCGGGCAAGGGCGGCAGCGCCGCCGGTCGCCCGCTACCTGATGTACCAGGAGTTGCCAATGTGCGCGATTTCGGCGCCAAGGGCGACGGTAAGACCGACGACACGGCGGCTATCCAAAAGGCGATCAGCGAGAACCGCAGCCGCGGTGGCCGCATCGTCTATCTGCCGGCTGGCACCTATCTGGTGTCCGACAAGCTGAGCTACGGTGACAATCTCGAACAGGCCAAGTTCCTCACCATCCAAGGCCAGGGTCGCGACCAGAGCATCATCCGGCTCAAGGACAGCGCGCCCGGTTACGACAAGCGCAAGGCGGTGCTCTCGCAGTTCGAAGGCAAGACCACCGGCATGGCCTTCAACAACTGCGTCTACGATCTGACCATCGATGTCGGCAGCGGTAATCCCGGCGCCGTTGCGCTGGAGTGGATGAACAACAACAGTGGTTCGTGCGAGCGCGTGACCCTGCGCGCTGGCAAGGACAGCGGCCATACTGGCTTCGACCTGACCAAGCACGAGCCCGGTCCCGGCCTGGTGCGTTATCTCGTGGTCGAGGGCTTCGACTACGGCATCAACTCGGTGCAGACCTGCTTCAGCATGACCTTCGAGCACGTGAAGCTAAAAGGTCAGCGCAAGGCCGGCATCCGCAACAACACCCAGACGTTGTTCCTGCGCAAGATCCTCAGCGAGAATAGCGTCCCGGCGTTGATCTTCGCCGACGAAACTCCGTACGGGGCGGTGATGGTCTACGATTCGGTGTTCACCGGCGTCGGACCCGAAGCCGCCAAGGTTGCAGCCGTCATCGCCAACCGTCCGCAGATCGAACTGCGCAATGTTTCGCAGACCGGCTACGCCAAGCTGGTTGACCTGTCCAAGGCCAAGCAGCCTGATCTGGCCGGACCCGGCCAGAAGGCGGACTGGTGGCCGAACGTTGGCGCGAAGACTGCCGCCTTCGAGGGCACGCCGGCGCAGATGCTGAACCTGCCGATCGAAGAGTCGCCTGAGATCGCCTGGGATCCGCCGGCCAAGTGGGCGGTGGTCAACCCCAAGCGGCTGGAAGCCGACTTCGACGACAGCCCGGCGATCCAGGAGGCGCTCGACTGGGCAGCGAAGAATGGCCGCACCTCGCTGCTGGTCCCGGGCAACCTTAAGCTCGGCTCGCCGATTACCGTACCGGCCGAGATCCGCCGCATCTGCGGCACCGACTCGCTGAGTGAGATCGCCCCCGACCTGGCCCGTTCGACGGAACCGGTCTGGCGCATTGGCGCCGGTAAGGATCCGATCGTCATCGAACGCTTCTTCGTCCACGACTTCGGCAATCGCAACGCGGTCAAGAACAACGTGTGGATCGAGCACGCCAGCCAGCGCACGGTGGTGTGGGGACGCGGGGCGGTCTGCGGCGTTCCCTACCGCGGCCTGCCGGCCTCGAAGGGAGCCAAGCTGTTCCTTGAAGATCTGACCATTGCCGATCTGACGATTACTGGCCAAAACGTGTGGATGCGTCAGTGGAACCCCGAGACCAATGGCGTGATGCTGACCAACAACGGCGGCACGGTGTGGATCTTCGGCACCAAAACCGAGACCGCGACCGGCACCTGGATCCGCACCACCGGTGGTGGCAAGACCGAGGTCCTGGGTGGCTACATCTATCCCAGCTGGCGCCACAAGGACACCCCGGCCCCGCCGCCAATGTTCATCGTCGACGATGGCTCGTCGTTCTCGGCCTGCTTCAAAGAGCAGGTATTCCAGGGCTACATGTGCTATCCGGTGACCATTCGCCAGACCCGTGGCAGCGAGACCAAGGATCTCGGGCGCGAATGCTACACCGATATGGGCTGGGTGCCGATCGTCAGCGCGACGCCGAAGTAGCCGGGGCGACCCTCTTCCCAGGCCGGCGCTGGGCCTACCCTCTCCGGCCATGACCACGGACTACGAAGCAGTGATCGGCCTGGAGGTCCACTGCCAGCTCAAGACGGCGACCAAGATGTTCAGCGGTGCAGGCAACAGCTTCGGCGAGTCGCCCAACACCATGGTCGATCCGGTCATCCTTGGCCTGCCCGGCTCGCTGCCGGTGGTGAATGCGGCAGCGGTCGAGCTGGCGGTGCGCGCCGCCTTGGCAGTTGGTGCCGAGGTGCAGGAACGATCAAAGTTCGACCGTAAGCACTACTTCTATCCCGACCTGCCCAAGGGCTATCAGATCACCCAGTTCGACGAGCCGTACTGTCTGGGTGGCACCGTGCGCGCCGAACTGGCGGACGGCACGGCTCGCAGCATCGGTCTGATCCGTATCCATATGGAAGAGGACGCCGGCAAGCTGGTCCACCAGGAGCGGGGGCCGTTCTCAGAGGTGGACCTCAACCGCGCCGGCGTGCCGCTGGTCGAGATCGTCTCGCTGCCCGAAATGCACAGCCCGGCCGAGGCCTTCGCCTTCCTCACCGAGTTGCGCCGTTCGCTGCGCTGGGCTGGCGTTTCTGATTGCGAGATGCAGGAAGGCACGCTGCGTTGCGATGCCAACATCAGTGTGCGGCCGGTCGGCCAGCAGAAGCTTGGCACTCGGGTCGAGGTCAAGAATCTCAACTCGTTCCGCAATGTCGAGGCGGCGATCGAATACGAGATCCGCCGCCAGACCGGCCTGTGCCGGGCCGGCCGCGGTGTCGAGATCGTACAGACCACCGTGCTGTGGGATCCTGACGCCAAGTGCACGCGGATCATGCGCAGTAAAGAGAACGCGGCGGACTACCGCTACTTCCCCGATCCCGACCTGCCGCCTTTGCATCTGCCTGCTGCCCGCGTCGAGGCGATCCGCGCGTCCATGCCCGAGTTGCCGCAGGCACGCGAGGCCCGCTTCGTCGCCGAGTTTGGTCTTGATCCGGCAGTCGCCCGCGAGCTGACCATGGAGCGCGCCACTGCCGACTACGTCGAGGCCTTGATCGACCTGGGCGCCAAACCACGCTTGGCCGCTAACTGGACGCGCGAGGAATCGATCCGCCTGGCCAACGAGAGCGGCCGTCCGCTGACCGAGGTCGCGCCGCTGGCGGTGATGGCCAAAGTCATCGCCTTGGTCGATGGCGGCAAGGTTGCGCGGGTGGTCGCCAAGGCCGAGCTCGGCGCCCTCCTCGTCGGCGATCAGGAGCCCGAGGCCTACTTCACCAGTCGGGGCATGATCCAGGTGCAGGACGCTGGCGCTCTGACGGCGTGGGTGATCCAGGTCATCGCTGCCGAGCCCAAGGCGGTCGCCGACATCAAGGGCGGCAAGCTGTCGGCGGTCGGTCGCCTGGTTGGGGCGACCATGAAGCTGTCCGGCGGCACCGCCGATCCGGCCGCGGTGAAGACCGAGATCATGGCCCAGTTGAACGTCTAGGCCGCACCTTCCCTTCACTGTAAAACGTAGACGCTACGGCATGCGCATCCGCCTGCTGCTGGCGTCGATTGCTGCCTTGCTGCTCGGTGTCGTACTGCTCGCCTGGTGGCGTTTGCCGCAGTGGTGGCCAGACGGCGTGGTCGCCTACAGCCCGTTTCTGGAACCGGCGATTCGTGCTGAGGCCCGGCGTCAGTCGAACTCGCCGCCGGTGTTCACCCGCCATACGCCCTATGTTTCACTGATGGAGCGCATCGGCCACGATCCCGCAGCCGGCAAGCGCAGCCTGATCCGGGCGCTCACAACCGACGATGCGGCGGTGCGCCGGATCGCCGCGGAGCATCTGGCGTACCTCCATCTGCGTGCGCCGGGCGATGCCGCTGGGCTGACTGTTGTCGCCGACCACATCAACGATGGGGACGCGCAGGTCCGGGCCGCGCTGATCGGCATTCTTGGCGAAGCGCTGTGCCGCCAGGACCTGCTGCTGTTCGCGCTGGGCGATTCATCGCCACGGGTGCGACGACAGGCTGTCAGCGGGCTTGACGGTTGGCATAGTGCCACCCTGCTGCCCGCTTTCATTGCCATGCTCGCGGATCCCAACGACACGGTTGCTTGCGCAGCGATGGACGCCCTGGGTTCGCTCGCGGATGCCAGGGCGGTGCCGCCGCTGCTGACCGCCCTCGAAGCCAACCGGCACGGTGCGGTCCACAGCGCCGGTGCCGCCTTGTTGAAATGTCCACTGCGGGACGAGGAGCGCAGCCGTACCCTCGCCCTGCTGGTGCGCGCGCTGCGCAGCGACGGGGTGCGCTGGAGTGCGCTGTCTGCCAAAGATCTGCTTATTGGCAGTCTCGGCGAAGAGGCGATTCCGTTCCTGCGTCAGGCTCTAGACGACCCCGACTACCAGTCCCGGCAATTTGCCGCCTCGCTACTGCGCAATCAGGGCGAGCCGCCCAGTCCGCGCCTGATCACGGTGTCGATCGAGGGGCTTCGCGACGATGCCTACCCATATGGGCGAGACGGAGTCACCTATCTCTGCAATGCCAAGGAAGGCACCTGCTGGCTGTGGATACACCAACCGGTTGGCACCGCCGAACTGCGTACGGCGCTGGCCTCGGATGATGCCCAGCAGCGCTTTCTGGCCGCATGGCTGTTGGCCATGCGTGGCGACACCGAGTCGACGGCACCGATCTGTGCCGAATTGGTGCCGCACTTGCGTGACGGCAGCAAGCCGGCCCCGGCCTGGGCGATCCGCGCCCTCTTCCTGCTCGGTCCAACTGCCAGGCCACATCTCGAAGCCGCCCTGCCGACGGCCAACGCCCGTCAGGCGGCCTGCATACAACTGCTGGTGCGCGACTGGGTCGATCCGCCGGCCAGCACCGCGGAAGCCGCTCGCCGGGGCACCCTGCGCCTGTCCTGGCGGTACCATGATCCCGCCTGGGAGCCGTCCCTGGAGGCCCCCGGGCTGCTGCCCGAACCCTTTCCCGATGTGAGCGAAACCCGGTGAGGCGCGATGCGCTCCGTGTCTGGCTTTTCCACGGTCGATTCCAGACTCCCGGCCCATGAACTTCGTTGATGTCCTGAACGAGCGCGGCCTGGTCGCGCAGACGACTGATGCCGCCATTCGCGAGCGTTTCGTCGCGCCGCTGTCCGCCTACATCGGCTTTGATCCGACCGCCGACAGCTTGCATGTCGGATCGCTGGTGCCGATCATGGCGCTGTACTGGCTGCAGCAGCTGGGCCATCGGCCGATCGTTTTGATCGGCGGGGCGACCGGGCTGGTCGGCGATCCGTCGGGCAAGAGCGCGATGCGCCAGATGCTGACTCGCGAGCAGGTGCGGGCCAATGCGGCCGCGATCGCCGCGCAGATTGGCCGGGTGGTGCGTTTCGGCGACGGTCCCACTGATGCCCGTCTGGTCGACAACGCCGACTGGCTGGCCGAGCGCACCTGGATCGAGGTCCTGCGCGAGGCCGGTCCACACTTCAGCGTCAACCGCATGCTGACCATGGATTCGGTCAAGGGCCGGATGGAGGCGGGCGGCATCAGTTTCCTCGAATTCAACTACATGGTCATGCAGGCGTGGGATTTCTGGCACCTCGCCACCACCGCGAACTGCACCGTGCAGATGGGCGGTCAGGACCAGTGGGGCAACATCGTCATGGGCATCGAGCTGGGTCGTCGCAAGGCCGGTTTGGAACTCGCTGGTCTGACCTTCCCGCTGGTCACCAAGTCGGATGGCGGGAAGTTCGGCAAGAGCGAGTCCGGCAATATCTGGCTATCAGCGGAACGCACCCCGCCCTACGAGTTCTACCAATTCTGGCGCAACGTTGCTGACGCCGACGTGAAGCGCTTCTTCGGCTTCTTCACCATCCTGCCGATGGCTGAGGTGGTGCAGTTGACCGCGGGTGGCGGATCATCGCTGAATGCAGCTAAGGAGCGCCTCGCCTGGGAAGTCACCCGGCTGATTCACGGCCAGGCCGAGGCGGATCTCGCCCGCGACAGCGCCCAGCGGGCGTTCTCGGCTGCCGCCGATGTTACCGGTGACGCGGTGCCGCATGCCGATCTGCCCGCCTCCGAGCTGGCCGCCGGCATCGCGGTGCTCGACCTGTTGGTGCGTGGCAAACTGGCGGCCAGCAAGGGCGAGGCCCGCCGGTTGATCGAAGGTGGCGGTGTCGTCCTCGGCGAGGCCAAGGTGTCGGATCTGCAGCAACGCGCCCTGCCGGGCGATGCGCCGGCCGGCCATCTACTGTTGCGCGCCGGCAAGAAGCGCATGTTCCGCTTCGACGTCCGCTGAGACCAACCGCTGCTTGCCCACGCCGGGAAGCGACGGCACAGTAGCCGCCCCGGAGTCTGCCATGTCCCGCAATCTTGTTCCTGTCCTCATCATCCTAGCGTCGGCGCCTGCGCTGCACGCTGCCAGCGCCAAGGAGCTGTATCTCCGACTGAGCCCCGGAGTGGTCTGTATCCTGGCTGAACGCCAGGGCGTCGAAGGCTGTTCGATGGGTACCGGCCTGATTGTCGATGGGAGTGGCAAGGTACTGACCAACGCGCATGTCGTTACGGTCGATGGCGGGAAGCCCGATCGTGTGCTGATCTTCCGCAAGCCGTCGCAGTTGTCCGGGGACATGCGCAAGGATCTGGTCGAGCCACTCGTCGGCCGCCTGGTGGCCGTCGATGGCAATCTGGATCTCGCCCTGATCGAACTTCCGAAGGGAGACTACGCACCGGTCTTGAAACTGGATCCCGAGCGGGCGGTGTCGGGCGAACCGGCGGTCGCCATTGGCCACCCCGGCCACGGCGGGTTATGGACCCTGACCACCGGTACGGTGTCGAACTTCCTCGCCGACTACGGCGGAACGACCGGCAAAGACGTCTACCAGACCGAGACAGCGGTGAATCCGGGTAACAGCGGCGGTCCACTGATCGGTGCCGAGGGCACCGTGCTGGGCATCAACACCTTCGTCATCCGCCAAAACGAGGCCGGAGTGGTGCTGCAGGGTTTGCAGTTTGCCGTCACCTCGCAGGTTGCGATCGCCTTCCTCGAACACGCCGGCCTGGACCGCACTGCTCTGGTGCCGACCCCTGCGCCGGCCGTCGCGGCGGCAACTCCCACCGCGCCTGCTACGCCGACCCCACCCGAACCGATTCTGCCCGACCTGAAACAGGAACCCCGTCCGTACACACCGCAGAACGTGCGCGAGGTGTTGGCTGAACTGGATGCCCAGGTCGACCAGGCGCTCAAGAATCTGGACGCCGAGGTTGAGAAGCAGATGGGCAAGTAATAGGCGTTGAGCAGTCAGCGGACAATGTCTCGCTAAGCACACCTTGCCGGCCCTCTATTCGGGGCTATCCCCTCAAGCATGCCGCACGCCTTCACATTCTGTCGTCTCGGTGGTTTTGATCAGGTCCGCCTGTCGACCGCGGCTGATCTGGCGGCCCTCGCCGAGCTTGACCACAAGCTGTGGGCGGCTCTCGCCTGCCCGGTGGTCGGACTGGAGTTCGATGAGCGCACTCTGCAGCTGATCGACGCCGATCATGACGGTCGCGTGCGTGCACCCGAAGTGATCTCCGCGGTGCAGTGGTGTGGAACGGTGCTGGTCGATCTTGGTGCAATCATCGCCGGCAAGGACCGCCTGCCGATTGCCGCGATCAAGACGGGAACGCCGCAAGGCACCGCCATGATCGCCTGCGCCAAGCGTGTGCTCGACAAGGTGGGCAAGACCGGATCGCCCGACATCGGAGTCGATGAGATCGCCACCGCATCGGGTGAACTGGCCAAGACGACGTTCAACGGCGATGGCGTGATGCCGCCAGCCATGGTCCAGGATGGCGCGCTGGCCAAGGCGATCGCGGACATCCTGACGACCCGCGCTGGGGCCGCCGATCGCAGCGGTGAGTTTGGCCTCGATCGGGCTGTGTTGGCTGGTTTCGTCGCCGAGGCGACGGCGTGGCTGGCCTGGTGGGATGCCGGCCAGTCCCGCGGTGCCGAGCTGGTGCCGCTAGGCGACGCTACTCCGGCGGCGTGCGCCGCGGTCGAGGCGGTACGCGCCAAGGTCGACGACTTCTTTGTGCGCTGCAATGCCGCCGCCTTCGATGCCCGGGCCGGTGTCCAGCTGGGCCGCTCGGATGCCGATTGGGCGGCGATCGCCGGACAGGCCCTGGGCGATGCCACTCAGCTTGCCGGCTTCCCGATCGCCGCGGTTCGTCCGGATGCCGCCCTGCCGCTGGCGCGTGCGATCAACCCGGCCTGGTCCGCAGCCGTATCCACCCTGGCTACGGCCGCAGTCGTCCCGTTACTCGGGGCTCACTCGGAATTGAGCGAAGCCGATTGGCGTGCCGTATGCACCAAGCTCGACGCTTACCACGCCTGGTGTACTACCGAGGTAGCGGCAGCCGCGGGCAAGCTGGGCGTGGCGCGGCTGCGCGACCTGCTCGGCAAGTCGACCCAAGACGGTCTGGTCGCGCTGCTGGTGCAGGACGAGGCGGTGAAGCCCGAGTTCGAGGCGATCGCCGATCTTGAACGGCTCATCCGATTTCACCGCGATCTCTTCCGGCTGCTCAATAACTTTGTCAGCTTCGCGGATGTCTACGATCCGAAACGCCTGGCCATCTTCCAGAGCGGCAAGCTGTACATCGACAGCCGAGCTAGCGAGCTGTGCGTACGAGTCGGTGACATGGCCCGCCACGGACTGCTCGCGGGCAAGAGCAACGCCTATCTCGTCTATGCCGACTGTGTGCGTGGCGACACCAAGATGACAGTGTGTGCCGCGATGACCAATGGCGACGCCAACGGCCTGTTCGTTGGCCGCAACGGCCTGTTCATGGACCGCAAGGGGCATGACTGGGATGCCACTGTGGTCAAGGTGGTCGAGAACCCGATCAGCATCCGCGAGGCGTTCTGGACCCCATACCAGCGGGTGATCCGCTTCGTCGAGGATTTCGCCGCAAAACGCGCAGCTGAGGCGGACAAAGCGGCGGACAGCAAGCTGACCACTGCCGTGACTGCAACTGCGGTAGCTGGATCCGGCGCATCTGTAACTAAGCCGAAGATCGATATCGGCACGGTCGCTGCGCTCGGTGTCGCCGTCGGCGGCATCGCCACCGCCATGGGCATGATGCTGTCTGCCTTCTTCGGCCTTGGCTATTGGATCCCGCTCGGCTTTGTCGGGCTCATCCTGATGATCAGCGGTCCATCGATGGTGCTCGCCTGGCTGAAGCTGCGCAAGCGCACCATTGGCCCGATCCTCGATGCCAATGGCTGGGCGGTGAACGGCAACGTCGCGATCAACATCCCATACGGCACGACCATGACCGAGCTCGCCGTGCTGCCGGTCAATTCGGTGCGCATGCTGGATGATCCGTACGCTGAGAAGAAGCGTCCGTGGAAGACGATTGTGTTCCTGATTATTCTGTTCGGCGCCGCCGGTTGGCTCGGCATCGACCGCTGGCGCACCGGCTCGTTCTGCTGGAACCGGCCTAAACCGGTAGTCGAGCAGCCGAAGGTCGACGCCCCCAAGGCAGACGTGCCTGCCGCATCGGCTCTAACGGACACACCGAAGCCCTAACGTACGGGCGCCGCCGGCCCAGTGGCCGTTTGCGGCTCTCCAGCCGACCCTGGCAGGGCGGTTGGGGACATTAGCATGACGGTCCCCTCCAGCCAGGAACCGTCATGCGACTCGCCCCGCCGTTCTCCGATCACGCCGTTCTGCAGCGCGACCGGCCCATCCCGGTATGGGGCATGACCGGCCCCGAGCAGGTGGTGACGGTGCGCCTGGCCGGGCACAGCGCCTGCGTCACCAGTTCGCCTGATGGCCGCTGGCTGGTCCGCCTGCCGCCCGTGCCAGCTGGCGGTCCGCATGAGCTGACCGCCAGCAGCGCTTCTGGCGACGCGGTGGTGCGCGACGTGCTGGTCGGCGAGGTGTGGATCTGCTCCGGCCAGTCGAACATGCAGTGGACCGTCGGATTGAGCTGGGATGCTGATTTGGAGATCGCCACGGCGAAGTATCCGAACATCCGTCTAATCACGGTGCCAAATGTTGGAACGCAGGAGCCGCAGCAGGATTTCAAGGGGGAGTGGAAAGAGTGCTCGCCAGCGACGGTGGGCGGATTCAGTGCCGTCGGTTATTTCTATGGCCGCGTGCTGCACAACATGCTGGATGTGCCGGTGGGCTTGATCAACAACGCCTGGGGTGGCAGCGCGTGCGAGGCATGGGTGAATCGTGGTGAACTCGAAAAAGACCCGCACTTCAAACTGCTGATGGAGAACACGAGGAAGACTGAGGCTTACAACGCCTCTGCGGAAGCCAAGGCCAAGTATGACGCCGATCTCGCTGCCTGGAACAAGCAGGCCGAGGAAGCCAAGAAAGCCAACAAGCCTTTCCTCGTCCGTGCTCCCGGAACACCTGCTGCCTGGCTAACCGGCAACCAGCGCCCGGCCAACATCTACAACGGTGCGCTGGTGCCCACCATCGGCTACGGCATCAAAGGAGCGATCTGGTATCAGGGAGAAAGCAATGCCGGACGCGCCTATGAATATGCCAGCCTGTTCCCCTTCATGATCCAGAACTGGCGCAATGAGTGGAAGCAGGGGGATTTCCCCTTCTACTGGGTGCAGCTAGCTGACTTCATGGGTGAAAAAACCGACGCCGAGCAGGCCAACATGAGCTCATGGGCGGAACTGCGCGAGAGCCAGACGAAGACGCAGAACGCCATCAAGAACGGCGGACAGGCGGTCATCATTGATCTCGGTGAGGCGAACGACATCCACCCGAAGAACAAGCGCGATGTGGCCGAGCGCCTCGCCCGCTGGGCGCTGGTGAAAGACTATGGCATGAAGCTGCCGTATCGCAGCCCTGAGTTCAAATCCGCCGAGTTCAACGGCGACAAGGCCACCGTCACGCTTGATACCTTCGGCAGCAGCCTGCGCACAGTCGATGTCAGCGAGGTGAAGGGTTTTGTGGTTTGCGGTGAAGACAAAAAGTGGGCGTGGGCCGAGGCAAAAATCGTCGGCAAAGACAAGCTCGAAATCAGCGCCAAGAGCATCGCCAAACCTGTCGCGGTTCGCTATGCCTGGGCTGACAATCCCGTGTGCAATTTGTACAGCACGGATGGTCTGCCGGTGACGCCGTTCCGCAGTGACAGCTTCGAGATGCTCACGAAGCCGAAGCCGTAATCGACATTCAGGCGAGTCGCAGTTTCTGAGTCCCTCGGCTTAAATGCCGGGGGATTCTTTTTTTCGACGTAGTGCGTTCCAGGTGGCGCGAAAGGGCCAGGTGATCAGACCAAAGAGAGCTCCGGCAACTTTGGCGATCACTCGCACAGGCAGGCGGAACAGGCGGACGACGGGTCGCAGCGCGCCTTTGACTGCGGCG
>JBBQCI010000101.1:0-12393 GCA_038318565.1 Planctomycetota bacterium | reverse complement strand
GGTTGATGTGCGGGCAGTAGCCGGCGATCGACGGTCAGGGCGAGCAGCGCCATCGCATTGCTGTAGGCCACGCCATATTCGCGTTCGTTGTCGCCGGGTGGCGCTGGCCACGAGCCGTCGGCGCCCTGGTTGGCGATCAGCAGGCCATACAGGCGCTCGCGGTGGACCGGCCAAGCCGCTGGTTCCGAGCGGGCCAGGCCGACCGCGTCGTAGTACGCGCGATAGAAGAACCACGGCCCCGTCCACGAGATCGGTTCATCGTTCATGCGCGCCAGCACCTTGTCGCGCAGCGGGTCGCGTATCCCGCCGGTCATCGCGAGCGTGAGCAGGGCGAGCCCACGCAGAGTCGGACGGTCCTCGTTCGGGTTGGTGTAACCGATCCGTCCGTCCGCGCTCATCAGCCGGCGCAGATAGCTCAGCGCACCATTCACCACGTCGTCGGGCACGGCGAGACCGAGCCGACGGGCGGCGTGCAGCGCGACCAGTTGCCAGCCGGTGACGCTGGCGTCGCTGGTCGCCTCGTCGGGGTTGTAGCGCCAACCTCCACGGTTGGCGTCGTCCTTGCCGACCCGCGCCGCGGCGACGATCACCGCCATCGCCCGTACCAGGGTACTGCGCATCCGTTCATCCAGGTCGTCGTCGCGAGTCGTGCCGATCGCATCGGCCAAGGCGATGCAGGCGATGGCATGACCATACATCCCGCGGCCGTCGGCACCCATGTAGCCGTTGCCGTCGGCGCGTCCGACCAGGTAGGTGAGCATACGCCGCACCGCTGAGCCATGCTCGGGCAGGTCAGGCGTGGTTCCGGCGGCGAGATGGGCGAGGGCCGCAAGCCCAGTTGTAGCAGTGCGGTGCTTGTCGCCGACCGAGCCATCGGCCTGTTGCTGGGTCCGCAGCCAGGCCAGTCCGCGGTCGATCGCCAGCGGTACGGAACGCGCCGCCTCACCGGCACTCAGCTGGCCGATCAGCAGCAGCATGGCGAGCAGGCGGATCATCCTAATTGCCGCAGTTCGAGAAACAGGAGGCGCAGAGAGACAGAGGCGCGATGAGGTTAGGTGAAATCCAGCGGTCACCCTGTTGGTGAAGGACCCATTCTTCCCAAATCATTCGACCCTCAGTGTCTCGGTGTCTCCTGTGAATTCGCAGGTCTTTTTCTAGGATCATCGTCCATCTCCGATACGACGTAGGTAGGCACGGATCGCTGCGCGATGCTCTTCGGGGAAGTCGATTGCTGCGCTTGACGCCGCTGCCGCTGCGGCCGCGGCATCAGAGGCTCGCGCCCAATCGTCTAGGACCTCGCCTGCCGGAGCCTCGACCAGGATGTCGACAGAGGCCAGCTCGCGGGCCGCTGCCGCTGTCTGGGCAGCGAGCCTGCCGACGCGTGCGGCCGCCGATCCTGGTTCGATGCGACCTTCGGCTACCGCTGCGGCGAGCGGTCCGGCGACGCTGGACTGCAGGGCATCGGCGAGGCCGCTGGCCACCGCGCGATCCGGCGAGGCGGCTACGGTCCGGCCGAGTTCGGCTAGCGCTGCGGCCCGCGCCGCGCTATCGCCTTGGCCGGCGTCGGTCAGGGCGGCGGCACCGGTCGCAAGGGCGGCGGCGGTTTCGGCCAGGGTTTGCGCAGCATTGCTGCGGCGGGCGGCACGGGCCGCTCCAAGGGTGGTGGCATCTGGTCCGCTTTCGGGGCCGCGGCGCTCGGCGCGATCGAACAGTTCAGCGACTTCGACGAGCCCGTCTACGGTCGGTTCAACGACCTGGTCCCGCAGCAGGGCGGCAGCGCTGTCGAGTGTTCCGTCGTGGGGTAGGCCGGGACGCTGGATTTCGCATTCGGCGATCCAGGCCGTCTCGGCTGCAACCTGTTTGGCCGAGTTCTCCACGCTGTCGTGTCGCAGCAGATTGGCGGTGTTACGTAGCCGGTCGCGAGCAGCCCGCAGCAGGCTCGGCGGCCAGCCCGGCGACAGGGCCAGTTCGGCAACCAGCGATCCGGCAGCAGGACCCTGCTGGGCGGCACTGGCCGAGGCTTCGGCCGCCCGGACATGCCTGGCGACCAGTGCCAGAGCAGGTGTTGCGGCGGCAAGAGCGGCGCGGGCTGGACCCGACTCCACGCCGGCGAAGGCGATGGTCATGTCGTCGAGGCTCCAGGCGGCGGCCAGTGCGGCGGCCCGATAGGCCGGATCATTCAGCTGATCACCAGCGATCGTTATCAACCGTTTGCGTTCGATGGCCAGTTCGTCGATCACCGCCCGCTGTTTGCCTGGCTTGGCGGCGGCGGCGCGCAGCCGTTCGGCTGGGCCGCTATCGTCGTCACCGCCGCGGCGCAGATCCGCACGGCAGCGTTCACGTAGGAAGCGGGCCAGCTCGCCCACCACCTCCGCCGCCTCGGCGGCGCGCACAGCAACGGCCTCGACTGCGGCGGTTTCGGTCCAAGCCGAAAAAGCGTCCTGGATAGGCAGGGCTGCCAAGCGGTCGAGGGGCGCGTCCAGGCCGGGGACGCGCCGCAGCGTCGTCAGGCGTTCGATGGCTTGCTGTGCACTGGTCACGGCACTGGTCAGGGTTGCGCCGGCTGCGCTTGCGCGGATGGCCGCGGCTTCGGCGGCCCCGACCGGCAGGGCCGCCATCGTGCGTAGCGTGTTGGCTGCCAGCGCCTCGCGATGGCGCAGGCGCTCAAGCGTCAGTGGCGCCTGACGGTCGGTGCCTGCGCTGAAGCTCAGGACGCTACCGCCACCGCCTTGGAAATAGGCGAGGTCGATGGCGTGCCAACCGGCCGCCAGCTCGATCACGCCGTCGAACGGGGTTGCCCCTTGGCGCTGCCAGGCGGCGTCCGGAAGCAGATCCTGACCAGCGATGCGCAGCCGCACCCCGTCGTCGGCGGTGCAGCGGAAGGTCCAGCGCCCAGCGACTGGCACCTGTACTTCGCCCTGCCAGCGGGCGCACCAATCGTCGGGTCCGATGCCGGGTACGTCACGATCAGCGACCGTCGGCACTTCATTGGCTGTGGCGATCGGAGCATCGCCCTCAGGTATCGCGCCACGCCAGAACCGGCCGGCAAGGCCCGGCTTCCACCTGGGCAGGCTCCACGCCTGCTCGGCGGTCAACACCACAGCGGCGCCCGACAGGGCATCGCGCGCCGCTTCCAGATCGGCTGCTGCTGCGGCCGTTTCGGCGCAGGTGAAAGCCAGTAAAGTCGAATAGGCAAGCTCGGCAGTTGCCGCGACCAGGCCCTCTGCCGCAGCGACGGCTCCGCCTCGTGCCTCGGCGTTTCCCGCCTCGGTGGCGGCCGAGCGGGCGGCCAAAGCGGTAGCTGCACCGGCTGTGGTTAGAGCCAAGGTGGCAATGCGGTCCAGGTTGCTGGGCGCTCCGGCGAGGGCTCCGGCTGCCTCGGCACCATCGGAGACGAGCGTCACCGCAGCGGCTAGTCCGCGCGCGCGGGTGGCTGCGGCCCGCAAGCCAGAAGCGCCAGCCGTCGGATCCTCGGCGCGCCAAGCTCGGGCGGCAGCGCGCCAGCTGCGTTCCGTCTCCCTGGCGGCCGAGGCTGCCTCGGCAGCGTGTTTGGCGAGGTCGGCCAGCCGGCCCGCCAGATCGTGGCGGTCGGCATGGGCCTGCTGGGTAACGAGAATCTCGATCGCGATACCTCGCGTTTCCGCGCCGGCCCGGTCGCGAGCTATCGGAACCAGGAGCAAGCGATCGCCAGGCATGGCTCCGAGGTCGGCGGGCACCAGCGCCGCTGTCGCCTCTGCCCGGCGCGCCCCGCTGGGCACTGGCAGAGCGATGCGGACAGGCGATTTAGCCATTCCCGCTTCCAGCCACATGGCCGCCAGGCCGACATCGTCCGAGCCTGCGACCGCTATGCGCACTGCTCGGCCAGGCGCGACGGTGACGGCATCGGCGCTGGCCGCGACTTCTGGGGCTACATCAGCGATGCTATGCAGGCGCCAACGCTGTGGCGGATCGATGGCGATGCCACCGGAACCACCGGCCACGATCAGGCGCAGATGCCACTCGAGGTCGGCCGCAACCCGCAGTCGCGCGGTGCCGATTTGACCACCGTAAGGAGAGCGCAACAAGGACATGGGCAGCACCTGCTCGCCTGCAATCAGAGCGGCGCTAGCCGCCACCGGCCCATCAAGCACAACCTCGAACGCCACCGAGGATCCGGCGATGACGCTGGCATCGCCGCCCTGGAGGCGTTCGTCCGGTAGGCCGCTGTAGGCGGGCGGTTCGACGATCAGGCTCACCGTGGCGATGCGGGGTACGGCGACCAGTCTGGCCTGATGCCAGGCGCTGGCGAGGCCAGGGCCGCGTACCCGCCAGCGCAATTCGCGTTGCACCGGCCCGGTATCGAGACGGCACATCGCACCATCACGGTGCATGTCACGCAGTTCGCTGACACCATCGCTCCACGAAAGCTCGGCTTGCATAGCGGTTGGTGCGCGCACCGCGATCGCCAACGAGTCGCCTGGGGCTAACCAGACGTCGCCCGGTTCCGCGATCAGCAACTCGGCGCCTGGCTCGGGCAACTCGCGCCACGGCAGCAGGGCGCGGGCGGCGGCCGCACGGATGGCCGGATGCGCGGTCGAACTGATCGCCAATATCACGATGACCGTGGCTCCGGCGATCATGCCGGGCATCGCCGTCCGCCACGGCGACAGCCGGCGCAGATCCAGGCCATCGGCCGCCAGGGCGGCGAGCGCGAGCGAGCGGCCGATCATCCAGCGGCTAATCCCCGGCGGCGGTGCGCCGGCCATGGCCAGCGCACCAGATAGCGGCTCGCCGGCGAGGCTTGCGCGCAGTTCAAGGCTGCGAGCAAGCCGGGGCAACGGCACTCGCAAGAAGCGCCGGCGAAGGGCGGCTACTCCAGCGACCAGCAAGACGACGAGTCCAGCACCGGCCAGGCCGACCCGGGCCCAGGGCAGCGGATCACCGGCCAGATCCAGGACCATCGCCCCGGCGATCGGCAACGAGGCTGCGGCCATCGCCCAGCCAAAACAACGCATGGACGCCTGCAGGCCAATCAGCCGTCGCCAGGCGGAAAGCACGGTGATCAGCGCATCGGGCACCGTCTCGCCGGATTCCGCCGATGACGGTCGTGGGCTACTCATGGCAGACCCGCCCGGCGTCGCCAGGCCCATTCGGCGATCAGCAGTCCGGCCACCAGCAAAAGCCACCACGGACCATCCCATACGGTCAGGCGATGCCGCACCGTGACCGTGCGCGGGCTCAGCCGGATGGCGAGCGCAGCCACGGTCGATTCGACCTCGTCCATGCCAACCGCCTCGCCACCGGTCGCGGCAGCGATGCGGTCGAGGGCCGCCCGATCAAGGGCCGGCTCCAGCGCCTCGCGGCCGGGATCGCTACGCACCAGGAGCTCGCGGGATTCCTGGATGGCGCCTGCGATGCCGGCGGTCAGGCGCCAGCGCCCCTGGTCGAGCGGCTGCGAAGGTCCGTTGACCGAGGCCGTCCAGGTGCCGGGTTGGTCAGGCACCGGGAGGGGCGTGAGGATGCGGCGAGTGCCGGGCATCAGCCGTCCGTCGACGCCGATGCTTTCCATCACGAGCGGAGGTACCGGCGCCGCCCCGCCACTGGGCTCGAGGGCGCGCAGGCGCAGGCCTGCGGGCTGGCCCGGGGCGACCACGGCGCGGTCCAATGCGGCCTGCAGACGACGGTCAGTACCGGACAGGCGGGCGCCCAGGCCCCAACGCGCCAGGCGCAGCCACAGGCCTGCGTGGGTGGTGCCGTCGCCGACCGCTCGCCAACGCCACAGTTCGTCACTGGCCAGCCAGGCGACTCGACCGGCCCCGTGTTCGGCGCAGACCAGAAGCGGCGAGGCGGCTTGGTCGCGCATGGTCAGGGCGACATCCGCACCCGGGCGAGGCACCGAGGAGCGGACCCACCAGGGCAGCGGAGGCAGGGTGTCCCAGGCCACGGCGAGTCCTGGTAGGATGTTGGGCATGGCCGGCCCGGGAGCGGCCATCGCGTCTGGTTCGGGCAGTTCCTCGGAGCTGCCGGTGCGCACCGGCAGCATGCTGGCGAGCGGACCCAGGCCGTAGGCACCTGGCATCGCACGTGGACCACTGACCACCGCGACGAAACCGCCGCGTCGTGCGGCGAAGGCCGAAATACGCGCCTGCTCGTCGGCGCCAAGCTCGGCAGGCGGCAGATCGCCGAGGATGAGCATGTCGAAACCGTCGAGCTCAGCCTGGTCGGGTACCAGGGTCGGGCCGGATCCGAGCACGGCACGGTAGCGCCGGTCGACCTTGGCAAGGAGTCCTGACTCAAGTGCCGAGACGGCGTGGCGCAGTTCCCAGCGCGGACCGCTGTCGATCGCTAGTACGCGGGGCGGCGCGGCGGCGATCGCGACGGCGCGCGACGCGGCATTGTTGGCGATGATGCTTTCGCGGCGGGCTCCGCCCCGCAGTGGTGGGCCGGCCGCCGTCCACGGCACCAGCGCGGTCAGCGGCAGCGGGCGTTCGACCTTGCCGTCCGGGCGGGTCCAGCCGACGGCGATGTGGGACGAACCCACCCCGTTGGCGACCACCGCTTCCACGTACACCGGCCGGTCGGCGCGCAGTCGCAGCGGCTCGGAATGCTGGCCCGGCTCCTTGTCCCATTCCTCGGGACGGCTCCAGCTGTCGACCCGTGCGACCACGCGGGCCTTGGCGGCGTCACCGTCCTCGCTGGCGAGCAGTTCGCCGTGGTCGTCGCTCGACAGCCATAGCACATAATCGCCGTCGCGCGGTGGCATCAGCCAGGCGCGCAGCCGATCGCCACGGGCCGGGCGGAGATCGAGCGACATCGCGGCGGCGACGACGGCTCGCTCGTCAGGATGGTCGGGCCAGCGCGAATCCTGGCGCAAACCCGCAAGACCGCCGGCCGCCAGCCCGGTCCACACCTCGCGCAGCCAGCCCAGGCCGCGTTCCTCGCCCTGGGCCGGACATAGCCGCGCTTCCCACAAGGCGACACCGGCCTCGCCGGCCGGGAACTCCTGGTCGATCTGCTGCCAGGCGGTCAGCGGAGCGACTTTCGTGCGGGTCACCTCGACGCCATCACGTAGCCAGGCCAGCTCCCAGGCGCCGGCCCCCGGCGGCACTCGTATTGAGGCAGACAAGCGCACCCGTTCGCCAGCGACCGCCTCGCTTGGCGCGTCAAGGCCGGCAACCGCGACATCCGGCGGCGGCGTCGGGTCGCCGATTGCCACTGCCAGCAGGCGGACGCCCCGAGCGCCCAGGGAACGGGCGGCGGGATCGGGATCCGCACCGGCGGTGCGTCGGCCGTCGGACAGCAAGATGCAGGCGGTCGGATGGCCACGACCGGCCCAGCCCCGGGCGAGCGAGGCGAGGCCTTCGCCGAGGTCGGTGCCGGCCTCGCCGGCCAGGGCGGCACGGGCGCCAGCAGCGTCGGCTACCGGTACCAACCGTTCATCGAGCACGAACCAGTCGACGGCCGCCTGCGGCAGTCGGGCAGCGATGCGTTCGGCGAGCAGAACGGCACGTTCTCGGCGCGGTAGCGCGGCGATCCGGCCGAGAGCAGCTCCAAGTGGGCTGTCGGCGGCGGCTCCGGCGACCAGGGCGGCATCGGCCTGGGCCTGGGCCTGTCCGGCACGCTGCACCACGGTGGCGGCTGCGCTGCGCGCGGGGTCTGTGTCGCCGGCCTCCAGGCTGGAGGCCAGCGCCTGCAGGGCGGTGGCCAGCGCCTGGTCGCCAGCCAGGGCCGCGGCCAATTCGCGGGCGGGCTTGGCCATCGTGCGATCGGGTGCGAGCGTGGCGTGATGGGCCAGTCGCGCCGCCTGCGCAGCCGTGTCGGGCCGCGCAGACGCGTCGATCAGACCGATGGCGTGGGCCTCGTCGAGACGGGCTCCCGGGTCCAGGCCAGGATCGGCCAGGCCCATCGAACCCGAGCGGTCGATGACGATCGCTACTGCCGGAGGTTCACGGCGCACATCGTTCCACCCCAGCGCGGGTTCGGCCAGTCCGAGAACCAGCATGGTGAGTGCGGCTGCGCGCAAGGCTGCCAGGCCGAGGCGGCGTCGCGGCTGCTGTGCAATCGACTCACTGCGCCGCAGGCGCTGGGCGATCCAGCCGCAAGCAACCGCCGCGGCTAGCGCGGCTGCCGGGTGCCAGCCGAGGAACTCAAGGGCCAGGCCGCTCACGACTGTGCCTCGTCGCGCGCAGCGCGGCCGCAGATGTAGGCTTCGGTCAGCAGGGCGATCACCGCCAGGGCGATCAGCCAGGGCCACAGTTCGGCGCCGCGGCGCTGCCCACCATCGACCAAAACGATGGCTCCGGCGGGGTCGGCCGCGCGCCAGGCCCCGAGCACATCGGCGGCGGCGGCGTCGGCCTCGCTGGTCGGAGTCAGGTCATGGGCGGCACGCTCGACGGCCACGGCGCGCCGAGCCAGCACCGCGCCGTCGGCGGCGAACAGGGTATACGTTCCGGGCGAGGTCAGCGGCGGGCCGCGCAGAGCGCTACGGCCGTCCCACGAGCCAGATTCCACGGGCAGGTCTCCGGCCGGGCCGCTCAGCCGTGCCCCGCTGGCCGGCGGAAAGGCCGGTCGCTGCAGCGGCAGCAGTGTACGTGGTGGTGACGGCTTGGCCGCGATGTCCCCGATCAGCGTGCGCACCAGCGGCACCATGGCTGCGCGCCACGGCAGGTCGCCCCAGCTGCCATCCAGAGTCGTCGCCAACAACACGGCGCGACCTTGGCCGCGCCGCCGTTCGATTAGCAGCGGCGATCCATCGTCGAGCAGCAGTGGAGCGCTGGCGTCATCCGGTGCGCCATCGCCGGGACGTGGTAGTTCCAACGAACGGTTGATCGACAGTTGGCCGAGCGCGTCCGACCCGGCATTCGCGAAGACCTCGGCGAGCGGATGGGCGCTTCCGGGCGCGGCTGTCGCACTGGCATGCGGCCGATGATCGCGCACCGCGCCCGGAGGAGCCGGCAGGGCGCCGTCGCCACCACGGTACCACGCTGTGGCCCAATGCGCCGGATCGATGCCGTCGCCCGGGACGACCAGCAGTCCTCCCCCGGCTGCGACGAAGCGTTCGATCGCGGCCAGGGCGCCGGCATCGAGTGCAGCAACTCCTCCGAGGACCACCGCACTGGTTCCGTTCAGCAGTTCGTCAGCCCGCGCTCCGTCGAGCAGCTGGGTGGCGGCGACGCGGCGCGGAGCGAATGGGGCGAACGGGTCCGTGCCGTCATCCGGATCGAGTGCTGCAGCCAAGGGGCCGAGGCTGCCGGAAAGCCCGCGTCCTGGCACCGCCTCGGCAAGCAGGACGCCAAGGCGAGCCTCGGCGACCAGGCCGGCAGCACAGGTATCGCTGGCTGGGAAGGCGTCGTTGGCGTCAACCAGCAGAGCGCTGATGACGTGGTCGCCCGGCTCGACAGGGGGCAGGCGGATCGCGACTTCACTCTCGCCATCGGCCGGTGGTGAGACGGTCAGCTCCTCGATGGTGCGGCCATTGAGAGCGATGCGCAGGGTGACATCGCGACGGACTCCGTGCCCGGCCACGGTGATGCGCACGGGGACGCGGGTGCGCGGGGCTACGCGTGCCGATGCCGGTATGACGGCGGTGATCGCCATATCGTCGACCCGACGGGTGGGCGGTTCCAGCACGACGATGTGCGGTCGCTCACGGGTGCCGTGCAGCGGCGCGGCCAAGCGGCGGGCGAGTTCGTCCCAGCGCCGGTCGCCACGCCGCCAGCCTTCGGCGCGGCCGCTAGCCACCAGCACGACCTCGGCATGCGGATTGAGGTGAGCCTGCAGGCGGTCAAGCGCGGCCAGCAGCAGGGCGGGATGGTCGGCGGCCAGGGCCGACGGGCGGATCGCCTCGACCTGGCTGCGCGCCGCGGCGAGGTCGACCAGCGGATCGACCGCCGGCTCGGTCAGCAGCGACAGCGGCAGCACGGTGACCTCGTCGCCATCGCGCAGAGTCGACAGCCAGGCCGCAGCCAGCGAGCGGGCCACGGCGTCGCCCCCGGCGGCCCCGCTCGCCGCGGAATCGTCGATTGCCAGCACGCAGGCGACGCGGCCGCCACGTTCAAGGACAGGCGCTGCGGCGCTGCGCTCGACCCAGGCCGGTCTGCTGGCGGCGACCGCGGCGGCGAGCAGGGCGGCGGTGCGTAGAATCAGCAACAGGCGTTCCTGAACGGCCAGGCGACGGCGCTGCTCGGCGGCGACCACCGCGAGAAAGCGCATCGCACCCCAGCCGACGTCGCGCGGCCGGCGGCGACGAACTAGATGCAGCACGAAGGGTGCTGCGGCGATCGGGGTGGCCAGGAGGAGCCACGGGGCGGCGAGTTCGATCATGCGCGACGCAGCCTGTTCACCGCAAGGCGTCCGCGATCGCCAGGGCCACATCGTCATCAGCGCGGAAACCGCGCAGGTCGATGCGCGCGGCGCGGCAGCCGGCCGCCAGCTCGGCCCGGTGGGCTGCCAACGCGCGCAGGTACCACGGTCGCACCCGGTCGGCGTCCAGCGCCAGCGATGGCTCGCCCTCCAGCCCGAGGAAGCGGACGTCGCCGGCGAAGGGGAAGCCGCCTTCATCCTCGTGCAACAGATGCCACAGCCGGGTGTCGGTGCGCCGGGCACAGACCAGGCGCAGTCCGCGCAACAGGCTGCCGGTATCCTCGCAGGCGTCGGTAATCAGCACGAACAAGCCGCGCCGGGGCAGCCGTGGGGCTAGGCTGGCCAGCGCCTCGCCGCACCCGCCGGGACCCTCGGCGCGCAAGTCCTGCAGACGTTCAAGCACGGCGATGAGATGGGCTGGCGAGGCCGAGGGCGGTAGGTAGCTGCGTAGGCTGCCGCCGAGCACCGCCAGTCCGACTGCGTCGCCGTGCCGCGACAGCACCGCGGCCAAGCCGGCGGCGAGGGTGCGCGCGGAGTCGATCTTGGCCTCGGAACCGCCATAGCCCATCGAGCCGCTGGCGTCGATCGCGATCACTGCGCGCAGCTGGCTCTCCTCTTCGTAGAGGCGCACGTCCAAGCGGTCGCTGCGCGCCCACAACGGCCAATCGATGCGGCGGACATCGTCGCCGGGCAGGTAGGGGCGGTGGCCGGCGAACTCGACCGACTGGCCGCGGCGGTTGGAACGGTGCTCGCCGGCGAGGAATCCTTCGACTGCCAGCCGGGCCGACAGCGAGACGCGGGCCAGCCGCGGAAGGATCTGCTCGTGCCAGTTCAGCAGCGCCATGGCGGTACGGTACGCGCCGGCAGCTTTCGGGAATGCCGTTCAGCCATTTCGGCGGGGCCGGCTGACCAGGGCGATGACCGGTGCGGCGTCTACGGCCGCTTGACTTCGGGCACGATCCGGCCGAGCACCGCGTCGGCGTCCAGCCCTTCGGCCTGGGCGGCAAAGCTCGGCACCACGCGGTGGCGCAAAGCCGGCAGGACGATGGCGGCGACGTCGTCGCAGCTGGCATGAAAGCGTCCGGACAGCAGGGCGCGGGCCTTGGCCGCCAGCACCAGCACCTGCGCCCCGCGTGGCCCGGCGCCCCAGCTCAGCCAGCGGCGGGCTTCTGGATGGCCATCGGCCGGGCGGGTGGCGCGGGCGAGGTCGGCGGCGTAGGCGAGGACCGGTTCGGGGGCAGGCACCGTGCGCACCAGATCCTGCAGCTGGACCACTTCGCGCGCCGACAGCACGCGCTTGAGATCGCTGGCCACGGTGGCAGTGGTGCGGCGCAGCACCTCAATCTCCTCGTCGCGGGTAGGATAGCCAAGCCGGACGAGGAAGAAGAAGCGGTCGAGCTGGGCCTCGGGCAGCGGGTAGACGCCTTCTTGTTCAATTGGATTCTGCGTCGCCATGACGAAGAAGGGTTTCGCAAGTGGGCGCGTCTGGCCGCCGGCGGTGACGCTGCGCTCCTGCATCGCTTCAAGGAGGGCGGACTGGGTTTTGGGTGTGGCGCGGTTGATTTCGTCGGCGAGGAGCAGTTGCGTGAAGACCGGCCCCGGCTCGAAGACGAACTGCTTGGAGCCTGAGACTTCACGGACGACGGTGGTGCCGGTGATGTCGGCGGGCATGAGGTCCGGGGTGAACTGGATGCGCCGGAAGTCGAGGGCCAGGGCGCGGGCGAGGGTGCGGACGAGGAGCGTTTTGCCCAGGCCGGGGACGCCTTCGAGGAGGGCGTTGCCGGAGCAGAAGAGGCAGATCAGAACGCCGTCGACGATGTCGGCGTTGCCGACGATGACGCGGGCGATCTGTTCACGCACGGCGGTGAAGTCCCTGCGGAAGGCTTCGACGTTGGCGCGGGCTTGGTCAGTGGTTTCGGGCATGGGTGGGGAGGGGTGTCGGAGTGGCGGAATGTAGAGGCGGGAACTGTACGCGTTGGGCGGAACGTTGAATCGGAGGGGCAAACTTCCAGCCTGCTCTCATCAAGGATGGCAGGCGGAAGCCTTGCCCGC
>JBBQCI010000100.1:0-12432 GCA_038318565.1 Planctomycetota bacterium | reverse complement strand
CGGCTGCGCCTTCCTCGAACAGCAATTGGAAGCCCATCCCGAGTTGCGCGATCGTCTTGGCGAGATCCGTGCTGCTCAAGAGGTCTTGCGCGCCAATTTGCCTGCCGCGCCAGCATCGCTGACCGAGGATCGCCGGATCACCGTGCTGGCGGCAGCGCAACTGCGCCCGCCCCGCCGGATGTGGAGCTGGCGACCGATGGCGCTGGTCGCCGCAGCGTGTCTGGTGGTGGCCTTGAGTGTCACGCTGACGAGCACGGCCGTTTCCTTCTCTGCACCAACCGAGGGCCTAAGCAGGTCGACGAACGGATGGCAATTATCCTCCACGTTCGACGGAAAAAATAAACCCGACAATGAGGAAAAGGCTACGCTAACTCCGAAACCAATCGATGGCGTCACCGCCGGTGGTATCGCAGGTCCGCCGATGGAATTGTATCCGAAGTCACCATTTGCCGCGGCGGCTCCTTTAACCATTTCACCGCCCGCATCTCAAGTAGCTGAGTTCCGACAGGGCAGTCGCTCGTCCGATGACGGACGGAATGGTGACAAGGCGATGGCAGCAGCGCAGTCGTCCCTACCAGAACGAGCAGAGTCAACTCGCTATGCCCGGAAATCCACGTCCGACATTAGTGCTGAATCTGTGGCCGATGCCAGGCAAAGCCCGTCTGCTGCAACAGGAGAGGCGGTGAGCGGTAAGGAGATGCACTACGACAGCCGCCGCAGGGCCGCGAATCAACTGCATGCAGTGCCCGACTTGCAGAAGAAAGCTGAACAGAGCGCCCTGCGCGACGCAGCGCAGCAGTCATCCATCTCTGGCGGGCGCTACACGTATAACGAAGACATCGCTCTCAGCAGCCAGGCTTCGGCGATCTGGAACGGTCCCCAGCGTCAGCAAGTGGAACAGCTCCAGCAGGCACGAGATACCATGGCCGATGCGCCGGCGGCTTTGGCCTTTATTCCGCAAACTCGTGTCGACTTGGTCGAGCAGTTAGCGCCGCGCAATCTGCAGATGATGCAACAGCGATTGATGCAGAACTCGCAGCGCAGCGTCCTGGGTGACGAATTGATCCATCGGCTGAACCTGCCGCTGCTCTCGGCCCAGAATGGCGAAGGTTTAACCGTGCCGTTCCGCTTGCTCGTGGATCCGAATCTGGAGGTGCGCGTCAGCCAAGCCTCACAGACCGCCCAACCAGGTGAATCCGTGCTGAATCTGTGCACCAGCAACCGACTGCAGGTTGTCCCGATGCCGGGCGGGTTCGAGATCCAGGCGGCGCACAAGCCGCTCGATCCTACAGCTACCTTCGGCTGGTTGCCCGAGGACTTGCGTAGCGCTTTCGGCAGCGCGCCGATGCAGGCAGTCGTCGAGGAACCGCAGCAGACCTTCGCCATTGATGCGTCGATCTCGTCATTTGAAATTGCCCGTGCTGCCATCGCCGCGGGTCGACTGCCCGACCCCGCGCAGATTGAGCCGCAGCATCTGTACAACGCCGTGCCGGCTGATTATCCGGCGCCGAGCGGTGACGACGCCTTCCAGCTCTACGCTGAGGCCGGTCCCTCGACCTTTGCCAGCGGACCGCTGGCCACGCGCACCGCCCTGGTCGCGGTTGGCGTGGTTTCGCGCCGTGCCGCAGCCGACGAACGACTACCGCTCGACCTGGTGGTGGCACTCGACACTTCCGGATCGATGGGTCGACCCGGTGGACTGGCTCGCGCTCGCGCCGGGCTCGATGCCTTATTGCCGCAACTCGATGCCCGTGATCGTGTCGCCGTTGTCGCCTTCGGGGATGTTGCTCGGATTGTGCAGCCTGCCCTGCGCGGTGATCAGCAGTCACGTCTATCCCAGGCCATGGCTTCGGTGCAGCCGGCTGGTGCCACCAACCTGGCCGACGGCCTCGCCCTTGCCTGCCAGGTCGCAGGCGAGTTGGCCACTCCCGGGCGTACGTGCCGCGTCCTGTTGGCGACCGACGGTGCAGCCCTGGCCGGCGAGGCTGCGCCTGCCGCCGAGGCGGCAGTGACCCGCTGGCGCGGTCGTGGCGTGTCGCTGCTTGTCGTCGGTTGTGCCGATGAGGGCTACGATGGCGCAGCCCTTGAACGGCTGGCGCAGCGCGGCGATGGCGAGCACCATGCGGTGACCAGCGATCAGGCTGCGCGCGAGTTGTTCGCAACCCGCCTGCTACCTAGCCGGCTCGCCATCCTCGCCCGTGATGCCAAGGTTCAGGTGACCTGGAACCCTGAACGGGTCAGCTACGCCCGGCTGATCGGCTTTGAGCGTCGTCGTCTGGCCAACGAGCAATTCCGCGACAACAGCGTCGACGCTGGCGAATTGGCCCAGGATGCCCAGGCCACCGCCTTGTTTGAAATCGTTCTGACCGATCGCGGCAGCGGCGCTCTCGGCACCGCCGCGGTACGCTACCACGACACCCGCCTTGATCGTGTTGTTGAATTGTCTCGGCCACTGCCAGGGGGTCTGATCGCGACCACTGCCTCGCCACGACTGCGTCTGCTTGCCTGCGCTGCCGAGCTAGGCGAGACCATGCAATGTGGCTGGTGGCGCAACGTACGTGGTCCAAGTGATGGCCGACTGGGCAGTGAGCTGGCTCGCTTAGACGCGCCGTTCGCCCGGGTGCTGGAACAGATGGACCGTCGTTTCCGTGAACTCGAAAGCCAGGACGCCAAGCCATGAAGCATGTACGTAACGGTGTTCGTCGTTGGTCGACTAACTATCCTTATCGACTTATTCTCGCACTCGCAGTCGCCTGCCTCGTCCAGGCCGGTGATCCGCCGCGCGAGCTGCCACCGATCGTCTATGCCCCGCTCGACAAAGAGACGCCGCTTGATCCAAACGGGCACGGCGTCTGGCTGCCCTACGAGCGTTTCCGCCAGTGGTGGGATCGTGCCACGCCCGAGGCGCAAGCGCCGGCCCAGCCGCCGCTCGCTGCTGCGTTGACCGAAGCCACGTTCATCGGCCAGGTCGAAGGTGCGCGCGCCCGCTTCGCCGTCCGCCTGACTGCCGTAGCAGTGGCCGAAGGCTGGTCGGTGGTCGAGGTGCCAGGCGATCTGCCATTTACCCGGCTGACGCCGACAGATCCGCGGGTGGTGATTCAGCGCGCCGCCTCGATCGCCGTGCTGATCCAGCCCGGCGATACGCTCAGCGGGATCGCCAAGGCACGACTTGGCGATGGCCAGCGTTGGCAAGTGATCGCCGCAGCCAATCCAGGTCTGGATCCGCAGAAGCTGGTGATTGGCAGCCGGATCACCGTTCCGCTGCCAACCGAACGCTTGCTGGTGCACCTGCCTTCGCCAGGAATGTATGTCCTCGAAGGTGAAGCGGCGGTGGCGATTGGCGGCGAAGCCGGAGCGCCGCGTAGTCTGACCCTGCCGCTGCCAGAAGCCGGCGCGGTGCGTGCCGAACTGCTGATCCCAGGTCCAGAACCGACCATCACCGTGGGCAGCCCCGGGGCCTGGTCGAGCCGACGCGACGGTGACGGCACGCGCGTGCTGATTGCCCCGCGCTGCGTCCGGCTGGAGATGGGCTGGCAACCGGCAGTGACGGTTGGTGGCGAGTCGGTGCTGACCGCCGACACCGCGTTCGTGGTACAGATCGCGCCGCGCTCAGTGCGCTATGATCTCACCGCGACGATCGAGATTGCCCGGCGTCCGGTCGATCGCTTGCGTCTCGCCATACCGGCCGGCATGCAGACGTTGGGCATCGAAGGCAGCGCTGTCGCACGGTGGGAACCGGTCGACGGCGGCATCGATATCATCCTGGCCAAGCCGAGTTCCGGCTCGTTGACGATCACCGCTCATCTCGAACGCGCGATCGAGATCGCCGGTACTGGCTCGCGCATCGAGCTGACTTGGCCAACGGTCGCTGGTACCAGCCGCACCACCGGCACGGTAGCGCTGATTACTCACGACGGGGTACGCGCCACGATTACCGCGACCCCTGGGCTCGCCCGGGTCGACGCCGCTGATCTCGGAGTTGCAGCCGACGCTGCGTTCCGCTTTCATGCCCAACCCCAGCCGGCGGTGCTCGATCTCGCATTGCTGACTCCAGAGTTACGTGCGCAGTCGGCTAGTCTCGTCCGCCTCGGTGCCGAGGAGACGACAGTCGCGACCCGCTTCCACCTCGACGTCCGCCTTGCTGGGACATTCAGCCTGACGATCGAGGCTCCGGACAGCTGGGAGTTGCTCGACACTGGCGGCTTGGCGGTCGACGAGGTCCGCCCGCTGCCGGCGAACGGTGGCCTGGCCGGCGTGCGCAGGTTCGAACTGCAGCTGCGCCAGCGACTACTTGGCGAAGGGGATCTGACGTGTCGCTTCCGCGCCCCACCCGGTCTCAGCGCCACCGCGTTCACGCTTGCTCCGCCGCGCCTGATCGGCGCCCGCGCCGGCCGCGGCACGGTGGCGATCTCCGCTCCCAGCGCCTTCGCGCTGCAGGCCAGTGAACGCAGTGGTCTGGTCGGCCTCGATGCTGCCGAAGCCGCACGCCAGCCCCTGCTCGCCGATCTGGTACGTGAACTGGGCCGTGACGAAGAGCTGGCCTTGGCGTTCACCTGGCAGTCGACCGCGGCTGAGTCGCCACGTGCGCGCCTCGCCGCCAGTCCGCGACCACGCGAGATCGCCGCCACCATCGAGGATCGTATTACGGTGAAGGATGGGCAGGTCGCTCGATCCGCCACCATCCGCGGCGAGGTGCGCTACAATCCAGCGGCCACCCTGACCCTGATCCTACCCAGCGCATGGGATGAGTTGGTATCGGTACGTGGTCAGGCCCTCAGCGAGCGAATTCGTGGCGCGGCCGATCCCGCCGCCGCGACCACCGCCTGGGAATTACGCTTCCAACCGCCGCTGATCGGTGCGTTCCAGCTGACCATTGACGCTGCCGTAGCGGCACCGCGACTTACTCCAGGCCAACCGGCGGTGATCACCGTGCCGCCGCTGCGACTTGAGGGCGTTGGTCGTTTGACCTACCTCGCAGCGGTGGCTCGCGATGGCGCTATCGATCTCACCACCAGCGCACCCGGCTTGGAAACTATGGCGCCGGCTGATCTGCCGGCAGCGCTCGGCCAGGGCGCAGTCGCCGGATTCCAGGGCAATCAGGCGGTCACGCTTAGCCTGACTGCGACGCGCCAAGACCTCATTGCCCTGGCTGACGCCGGCGTCTCGAGATCGTCCTGGTTGGCAGTGGTTGGCGAGGACGGCGTCGTCCGTCTGCGCGGCAGACTCGCCGCGATAAGCCGCGGGCGGGCCCAGCTTGCCCTCGCCCTGCCCGCTAACGCAACCCTGGTCGAGGCAGCGGTCGACGGCCGTCCTGCTCGGGCCAGCCGACGCGATGATGGCGCCGTCGTCCTGCCCCTGCCGGCTGACGGCGGTGCGCACAGTGTCGCGGTGGTCATTGAGGAGCGCTTGGCCGGAGACGTGCCAGGCTGGCGTGGCTCAGTCGCCATCGCTGTGCCCAGTCTCGCGACCACTCCCGGAGCACCGCCGGTGCCGGTGGCACGCACGGAGGTCGAGCTGCGCCTGCCTGCGCGCTGGGTCGTCACCTCGTGGGCCGGCGACCTGGCGGCGGAAGGCTCGATCGGGGCGACCCTCGGCCTCGAGGAACGTGATGACGGCCTCTCGGTGCCGGTGACCGCCAGCGGCGTGTCGCGGGTGGCGGCCCGGGTCGGCGATGGCGGCACGGTCATGGTCGGTGTGCTGCACCAGCGGGCGCAGCTGGTCTTGCTTGTACTCGGCGCCGGTGCGGCGCTGCTCAGCCTCTGGTGGCTGTGGCGCCGGCCGCTCGCAGCGCTGACAGCGCTCGCCGTCCTCGCTGCCGTGTGCGTCCTCGCCGTCGAAGCGTGGAGCGCGATCGCCACGGCGACTCTGATCGGCGGCTTGGCTGGAGCGACCGGAGCGGCGCTGACCGCCGGCATCCGTGCCTGGCGCGCACGCCGGGCCGCGCTGCACCGGATTGAACCGGATCCCTGGTTAGAGCAGGGTGGGCAGGCGCCGTGATCCGCTCCGGCGTCATTCTAGCGCTCGTCGTCGCCATCGCTGCGGGTGAAGCGGTCCAACCGGTGCTGCTACCGCAGGCGGAACTTATCCGCCGACTGGACCCGGCCCAGGAATGGCTGTTCCTGCCGCTCGCAGAGTGGCGTCGCCTGACCGCGGCGTCCGCCCGTGCCGCGCCGGTGCCGCGCGCCGGCACCGGCCTCGGCAGCGGTCAGGTGCGCATCGCCTGCACCCCGGCCGGATGCAGCGCGAGCGCCGAGATCGATGCCACCGCCGACGTGACGGCCGCCGCCGCAGTTACTCTGTTCTCCACCCGGCCAGAACGACTCGAAGTCCTCACCGTCGGTGGAATACCAGGGATGACGGTGGATGACGCCGGCTCCTTGGCCGTGCTGCTGCCAGGCCAGGGCCGCTGGCCGTTGGTGGTGCGCTGGTCACAATCGGCACCGGCCGGTGCCGACGCCGGTTGGTCGGCAACCATCCCACTGCCACTGGCCGGTGCACTCGACCTCAGCCTGACCGCCCCGCCGGATTGGGAGCTGCACGGCCCCGGGCTGGTCGCCGATGGTCCCGGTCGCTGGCGCCTGCCGACAGCCGCACGCCAGGCGGAGATCGAATTGCGTCCAGCCGGCAGTCAGGCTCGCGCTTGGGGTGCCAGCCAAGCGTTGGCGATCGAGCTGCCGGCAGCCGGAGCAGGTGGCGTCTTTCACTGGTCGCTGGGCACCAGCGAAGGCAGCGTTCCGGATCCGCTGCGTCTGCACTTGCCGCCCGGATTTACCGCGACTGCAGGGGGCGAACCGCAGCCTGATGGCAGTGTGCTGCTGCATCCTGGACGTGGCACTACGGTGCACGGCATTGTCAGCGCCGGAGCCGCCCTCGACCTGCCCGCCCTCGTCGGAGCGCGCTGGCAGGGTGGCATCGTCAGTTTGGCGATGAGCGCACCTGCCCTGCTGCCGACCCCTGCTGGCTGGCTACCGGTTGCGACAGGGGTGCTGGACCGAGTGGACGCGCGCCACTTCGCGATCGCTGCTCCTGGCCACGCCCTCGTTCCGGTGGCCATGTCGGCCAGTGATGGCATCGATCTGCGCAGCGCGGGCGCTGTCACCATCAGTTCCGGCATCATTCGCGCGACCTGGGGACTGGAGATCCGTTCGGCGGCGCCGTTACATAGCATCGCGGCAACCATCCCAGCCGGCTGGCGCGTCATCGCGGTGGATGCTGGCGGTGCGGTGGTTGCGCTGCCGCCCGACGACGAGGTGCAGACCCAGCCCTGGCTCCTATCCGTGCCTCTGGCGAAGGCCCTGCCGCGCGGCACCGCCGCGACCATGGTGGTGACTTTGGAACGACCTGCGGATGTCGTGGTGACGGTGGCAGCCCCCGAGATTGCCGGCGCGGTGCGCAGCAGCACACGTGTGCTGATCGTCGCCGATCCCGCCACCGAGATAATCATCCAGCCGCCTGGCGGTGCCTGGCGGCTGGGGCCGGCGGTTGCTAGTGTCGGCGGCCTAGAGGCGGTCGGTGAACTGCTCGCTACCGATCGGGCTCCGCCGCTGGTTCTGGGAATTGGCGCGCGGCCGGTCCGCGTGGAGAGTGAAGCTGCATGTTGGCTGATGCCGCGACCAGAGGACTGCCTAGTGCGGATCGACCTGCGCCTTGTCGCCGCTGGCGGCTCCCTGGATGCGATCGGACTAACGTTGCCAACCGCGCTCGGTAACGGCTGGACAGTCGACGGCGGTGCCACCTTGCGCGATGATCGCCTGAGCTGGCCCGCCGCGTGGAGCGGCCAGCGCATGGTGCAGCTGACGGGTCGAGTCGCCCTGGCTGATGGCCGTGCCGCCGCCGTTCGCCCGCAGTTGCAACTGGCCGGGCATGCCGTCTCGCTGCGCCTGTCGGTGGCCGCGCTGGCTGGAGAACGCGTCGACGTCAGCGCCAAGCCGCTGGGGCGGACGCTGGAGGCTGACGACATGCCGCGCTGGTCTTCGCCGCCACCCGGTGCTCGGGTACTGGCGGCTTGGCGTCCGGCGGATGATGGGGACGCTGGCGGTATCGTGGCGCAGGCGCCGCGGCTCTATGATGGGCCGTCCGGCTTCCTTGATCGGGTCGAGCTGCGCAGTCAGATCGGACCAGGCGGTGGCTGTACGCTGCTCAGTGCCCGTCTCGCTGCACCCGGACTCGCCGCCTTGCCGCTCGTTCTGCCTCCGGGCATGCGTCTGGAGCAGGCTTACATTGATGGTGAAGCGGCGACGGTGCGTCGCGATGGAGCTGGACGTGTGGCGGTGATTCTGCCCGGACGTACTCAAGTACAGCTCGCCCTGCGTTTCGCTCATCCGGCGGTGCTCGGGGACAGCATGCTGCCGGTGCCAGGCATCGCTCTGCCCTGGCTGGAGACCGCCTGGACGGTTGGAGTCGCTCCGGCGTGGCGAGCCGAGGCGCTGACGGGCGCGGGCGGGATACCGCTGCATGGTGATCCGCTGCCCCGTCGCCGGCTATTCGGTTCGTGGATCCAGAGCGAACAGAGGACGGCTCCAGAAGTCATCCCATCACCGGCACCGACTAGCGGCCTTGCTCCGGTTGATCCACGCCTGCTGAACGGAGCTCCACTGCTGCCGCCACGTCACGCTGACGCCGAGGTGCCGACCTTGGCATTGACCGGTCCGCGCCTGAGTGGATCCCGCATTGGCGCCCCGCGCGGCATCCATCTGCACCTCGCCAGTATCGCTGAACTCCAGGCGACCGATCGCTTGGGTCGCATCTTCGGACTGGTCGGCGGCACGTTGCTCATCGCCATCGCCCTGGCTGGGCGTATCACCGCCTGGCGCTGCTTGGCTGTTGGCGTGAGCGCTGGATGCGCCGCTGGAGCGCTGTTACTGGCACAGTCGGGGCTCGGTCCGCTGCTCGGTGCCTGCGAAGTCCTGCTGGTCCTCACCCCGATCGCGACCTGGTTGGCCTGGCGCCAACGCCGTGTGGAGAAGCACGCATGATCCGCGCACTGCTACTGCTACTTCTTAGCGCCGTTCTCGCGCTCGCTGCCCAAGAAACGCCGGGACTGGTGCTGATGGGCTACACCGGCATCGGCCCTGACGGCCAACCGCAGGGCGTCAGCGTAGCGCTGAACCGCGTGCGCTTCGCTGCGCTGATCGCCGATGCTACATCAATGCCGGCAAGCGACCCCAATGGTCCGGTCCTGGCGATCGGTCCAGGCATCTGGCGTGCGGTCTGGCGCGATGGTCGCTGGAGCATGACCGGCACGCTGCCGGTCGCCGCACCAAGCGCCACGTGGGGCGATCTGCGCCTGGACATGCCTGGCACAGTGACGTCGGTGCAGATGCAATCCCTCGGCGGTGCCGTCGTACCGCCTACGCCAGTTTGGCGCATGGACGGTATGATCCTGCGGTTGTCCCTGCCGCCGCGGTCGCAGGCATTGCTGGTCATCACGGCTGAACGCGAGGCGCGTATTGGAGACCCTACGGCTCTTGCCTTCCCGCCTGGTGGCAGTCTGGCACTTGCATCGACTGATGGGCTCGTCGTCAGCCTGGCCGGCAACATACCTGCTGGTCCGCTGGCTTTGCCGATCAGTGCCAAACCCCTGTCCGTGGTCGTTGATCATCCCGCCGCCGCGGTTGACAGCGGTAGTCTGGGATTCAACCAGTCGATCAGCCTGCGTCACCTTGGCGACCGCATCACCTGGCACGCCGAAATTGCAATCGACAGCCAGCGCCAGCCACCGGCCATCGTCGAGCTGGTGCTGCCGCCGCGCCTTGACGTGCTGGCCGTGCACGGCGAAGGACTCGCCGGCTGGCGCCAACGCGACGGCGTGCTCGAACTACGTTGGGCAAGCGCCGGGCACGAGCGTAGCCGGCGAGCGATTCTTGATGGCGTAATCGTCGGAGACGGACCAGCCATGCCCGCCCTCGGCCTGGCCAGCGCAGCGCGCGGCGGCGGATCGCTCGCCGTTGCTGATGCCGGCCCGGTACGTTGGACAGTCCCGGAATCCGTGTCCGGACTGCGCCGGGTCCAGCCCGAAGCGGGCGAACGCTTCCGCGTCGCGTGGGACGGAGCCGCACCGGTGGAACTGGCACTGAGCTACAGCACCGCAAGCGCACAGCTAGCCGCAGATGGCTGCGGATTGCTTGTGGTCGGCCCAGGTCGCTGGCGCGCCGAAGTCGCCTACACTCTGGTCGGTGCCGGACTGGCCGACCACATCCGCGTGACGGTGCCAGCGCCGTGGCGCGTCATCGCTGCCGACGGCGCCGTTTGGCTGCCCGATACGACGGGTAGCGGAATTCTGCGCGCCGCTACTGCGCTGGCGAGCGGTGCCCAGCTGGTGCTCCGTTGTGAAGCGCCGGAAGGTGCGCTCGACGTTCCCGGGATCGCCGTCGCCGTCTCCAGCGACGGTGTCACCACTGGGCGCATGCGCTGGCTCGTTGCCGACCACGGCGCACTGCGTGCGCGACTCGGTGGTTCGCCGAGCGACGGTGACGCCCTGCTCGCCGAGCTGGCTAGGGTCGGCATCCGGCCGCGCACCAATGAGCGTCTCGGTGGTGCAATCGAGTTGCGCGCTGGCGTCGCCGCGACTCTTAGCGTGTCTGCCGCCGAACGACGCCAACGTCTTGATGCGTCGCATTATCTGATCGCTGGCCCCGGTGCGGTGCGCTGGGCCTGTCATGTGGATGTACGGCCAGAGCAAGGAGGGCTTGATCGTGTACGTATCCGTCTGCCGATTGGCGCGCGGCTGGCCGACCGGCGCGGAGAGGGGGTTGCGGAGTGGGTCGAGGCTGATGGCTGGCTGACGGCACGTTACGCCGCTCCGCTTGATCGTCCGGCTAGTCTGGACCTGACCTTCACCGCCGCTTGGGGAGAAGCGTCCGGTCGTGAACGGGTCGAGATCGGCGCTTTGACCTGCGAACCGGCGCTCGATCACGAGACCGTCGCGCTGGCCGAGGACGAGGAAGCCGGCCAACTGGTACACCGCCTCGACGGCCTCGACGAGCGGCCCGCCAGCGCCGTGCTGCTTCCGGCAGGAGTAGCTCCGAGCTTGCTCGCCAGTCGGACGTGGGCTGCCACTGGCACGTCCTGGCACCTGACCCTGGAACGCGAGCGCCTCGACCAGGCCCTGGGCGTCGACGCCGTCGCTACCCTGGTCGACGTTCATAGTGCCATCGATCCAGATGGCCGGCTGGTATCGCGGGCGACCTGGTATGTGATAAATCGCAGCCGCAGTGCTCTGGAATTGGTGTTGCCAGCGGGTTGCAGCCTGTGGGAAGTGCGCATCAGCGGTCAGATCGTGCGTGCACGCCAGGGGGCCGACGCCGGCCGGGTCAACGTTCCGATGACGCCACTGCGTCCGGGCGAGGCCGCCACCCGCATCCAGGTGTGCTGGGCGCAGGGTGCTACGGAACAACTGCACCCCCGCCTGCCGGTATTCACCGACTTGCGCGTCATGCGCGCACTGTGGCGATTCTCTGCCCCGCCCGGCACCCACTTGCGCCATGTCGACGGCTGGGAGCCGGTCCCGGCCGGCGACGCCACCGGTGCCCGCGTCGAGGTCCTCGCTGATGAGTTGAAGCGGTTGCGTTCCTCGAGCGAGGAATCGCCTGCGGTGCGCGCCCGGCTCGCCGACCAGTTGCTGCTGATTGACCAGGAACTGACCGATCACGTCGCTCTGCTGGAGAATCTCGGTCAAGATCCGGCGCGTTGGACAGGCGACATCGCGGTGCGACAGACCGACATGCGGCAGCAGCAGGAATACCTCCAGCGCAACTCGTCGTTTAACGATTTGGCCAACGACAATCGCCAGGCCGTGCGCGAGAAGTTGGGCAAGCTGAGCACGGTGGCCAAGACACAGCGCGACCGTCGCGGTGGTTTGCTGCTTGATGGCCAGGCGGTGCGCTGGGCGGTTGCGGCAGTTCCGTCAGACTGCGGGCCTGATTTCGCGGCCCGGCGAAGCGCGTCAGTGCTGACTGACGCCGGCGGTAAGGGGCGCGTCGCCGCCACCTTCGCGGTCGGCGGCGACAGCCAGGCCGCTAGTGCGACGGCCGCCTTAACCGGCATCGATCTGCTTCCTGTTCAGGACGGCGAGGAGCTAACGTTGCGTGCCGACAGTCTGGCGGCACCGGTAATCCTGCAGCTTGATCCCGAAACGCGCGGTAGTGCCTGGGGCATTTGGATGCTTCTTGGCGCGGCCGCGCTGGCCCTCGGCGTGGCGCTTTCAGGTCGGTTCATCGCCCAATCAAGGACTGCGACAGCGCAATGATCCAAAATCGGCAATGAAGGTTCTGACATGTCAGTCAGATATCAGTTGGGATACGGACAGTTGTCCGCCCCTGGTGTAGGAGGCCTGTAGTCGCCAACTGAAAAACGGGGATCCTCTCGGGTGTAAACCACCCGGCGGCGACACGCCGCCACGTCCACGAGAGGACCCCCATGATCAGCCTGAAC
>JBBQCI010000099.1:0-12581 GCA_038318565.1 Planctomycetota bacterium | reverse complement strand
CTAGAGGACGGCAATCCAGCGACCAAGCCTTTCGACAGCGACAGCGATCTCGTGCTGCCGGACGGCGGCGGGTACATGGTCAGCCTGACCGATGGGCGCAAATACCAGCCGTCGGCCTTTCGTCACCTGACCATCGGGTCGGGCGCCTGCGTCTCAGGCCACTTCAGCGTCAAAGGCAACCTCTGGGTCAAGGCCGGGGGCCGGGTCATGTACCTCGACAGCGCTCTTGGGGGCGGCAACACCTTCTGGCGCTTCGACAATCTGAGCGACGCCAGGGATCGTCGCGGCAACGCCCTGGTCGACCACTTCCATTTCAAAAAAGACCAGAACGCCTCTGCTGAATTTATTGGTATTTTCTTTTCAGATGACAACTGGCAATTCCACAGCGGCACTGTCGTCGTCGCACCGCAAAGCGAGATCGGCATGGGCAACCGCACCGCGGCGACCATCGATACCGGGGCCACGGTGGTGATCATGAGCGGCGGCTACCTGACCCGTCGCTCGAATTGCGATTGGGGGACAGATCTCACCGTCAAGGGCAAGCTCCTCGCCGGCCTGCCCGAGCGCCCCCTGACCAGCGACGCGCGTCTGGGTCTGGGCTGGAAGTCCAAGGGTGCGGTACTTGGAACTAAGGGCGGCGGCCGGATCGCCGGGCCGGGCGACTATGGGATGATCGTCGACGAGGGCGGCAGCCTCACCGTCCACAGCAGCGATCCCAACAAGGCCCGACTGCTGATCAATTGCTCCAAACGCGACAACGACTGGGGCCAGATCAGTATCATCTCGCGCGGCCACCCCCTGGAGGGCGAACCGGCGATCGCTAAGCTGAAGGAGCTGCCCAGGCTGACTGACATGGTCATCAAGGGCGAGGTGACCTGGGGCGCCATCTGCCTGGATGATATCCTGCTCGGCGGCATCCAGGTGAAGACCAAGCCTGCTCTGAAGGGCAAGGACGCCCCAACATTCGGCAACGGCAATGCCGGCAAACCCGAAGAGTTGTTCTCGGTCATCAAGTGATCGTCCTCAGATAATTCCAAGATTCTCACATGCGCCTACCTCTGATTCCATTGCTCGCACTTGGCCTGGTCGGCTCCCCGCTATCGGCGGCGGATGCCGGCTCCGATCTCGTTTGCCTCCTGCTGCCCCAGATGCAGAACCTGGTCGATCCCTCACTGCAGCCGGCGGATCTGTACGAACGTTACCTCTGCGTGCTCTGCCTGGAGGTGACCAGTGTCGATACCGCCAGCAACACGGTCGAACTGGTGGTCCGCAGCGTGGCCAAGGGAGACTTCGCTGCCAAGACTGTTCGCCTGACCCTGGCAGGCAAAGGGGTGCAGGGTGCCTTCCAGTCCCTGCCTGAACCCGGCCTGGCCATGGTCGCCTTCGTCGGTCAGAAGGGTCGCAACCGCGAGGGGAACATCCTCTTCTACCTCGGCGGCGAGGGTCGGTGGCAGACTGGCAGCGTGAAGTCAGCTGGCGATGCCGGAGGCCTAGCGGCCTGGATGTGGGACGAAGATCTTGCGAATAAGATGTACGGCACCTTCAACGGCCACCCAGCTCGCCTCGCCGAGTTGGTGCGCGATTGCGCCGCCGGCCGGGCCTTCTTTCCTGCCACGGTTTTCGACCGGTTCCGTGACGATCAGGTGATTGGCCGGCTGCCTGGTCCGGCACAGGGGGTTGCCCTTTACGATATCGATGGTGATGGCCGACTTGATGCGCTGGCCGTGGGTTCCGCCGGTGGAGCGCTCTATCTGCAGCGTGAAGCAGGAACGTATAGCGATGCTGGCGCCGCTTCCGGGCTGGCGGCGCTGAAGGGAGCCAGCATAGATTGCGCCGACGTCAATGGCGATGGCCGGGCCGATCTGCTGGTGGATGGGCGCGTCTTCTACCAGGACGCCAGCGCGCATGTCGCTGATGCCAAGCTGCTACCGGCGCTCGTCGGCAGCGTCCTGATGTCCCGCTTTGTCGATCTCGATAGTGATGGCTGGCCCGATGTGGTCGTGGCCACGGAGGGTGCCGGCTTGCGCGCCTTCCACCATCCAGGTCAGGCTGGCAAGCCCTTCGTCGAGGTCACGGGTGCACTGGGCTTCGAACGCTCAGGGGTGAAGGCTAGCTACTTCGTCCCGGGCGATTGGCGTGGCGATACGGCCCCGGCGATGTTCGTTGCCAGTGGATCGGGCGTCCTGCTGGAACGGGGGACGGACGGGATATTCACCGCGCCCAGCCGCCTGCCGGGTTGGGATTTTACTGCCAGTTCCGGGTACACCGGCGGTGGCGCCTGTGCCCCGCTGTGGCAACCGGATCGTTGCGACCTTGCCTTCGCCACCGACAAGGCGGTGAACATCGTCTCCTTCGCCAGCGGCAAGGCCGAAGACGTCGGCCGTTACGGCAATGAGACCCAGGTGGCGATGACGACATGTGTCGGTCTGCTCGCTGAAGACCTCAACGCGGATGGCAATGTCGACCTGTATGCGATCAGCCGTACGGCAGGCGAGTCGAATGCGCTGTACGACAATCGCGGCTACGGATCATTCATGGTCGGCACGCGCTATCGCGCTGATGCCATCCCAGGCAAGGCCCATGGAAATGGCTCCATTGGCGCTGCCGCCGGCGATGTGGATGGCGATGGCGCCAATGATCTGCTATTGGGTGCGGTCGACGGGCAGTTGACCCTACTGGTCAACAACGTACTCGCTGGTCGCGGAGCCAGTGAGCATCCATCCCAGCAGGATCGGGTGCTGGCCAAGACAGCGCTGCTGCATATCGAGGTGGGTGGACCACGCGGGGTGGTTGGTGCCGCAGTGACAGTCGCCGATGCCAAGGGACGGGTGGTCGGCCGTCGGATCATCGGCGGTAGCCCGGTGACTGGAAGCCGTGGTCCCGACGCTGCGACCGTGGCCGTGCGCGAGCCGGGCGAGTACCACGTGCGCGTACGCTGGAGCGACGGCGCGACACGCGACTTGCCGGTGGTTCTCAAGGCTGGCGCCCGCTCGGCGTTGCGCGCCGAACGCCCTTGATCAGGACGGATCGATTCCGCAGCGCCGCTGCGCAGTCGGTGGGTTCAACTGCGTGTTGGCGAACCAGAACGGGTTGGACCAGGCCTTCAGGCCAGCCGCGTCTTCGAGTTCGATGCGCGCTGATTCCATCTCGCGCAGGTTGATTGGGCAACTAGCACTCGTCAGTAGTTCGCCGGGCTTGGCAGTGAAGACCTTGCCGAAGAACTGATTGCCGCGGATGATGATCCGTCGCACCGGTGAACAGCGCACGTGCATCGCATCGTCGCCGAAGCTAACGTCTTCGATGAGCGGACCACGCGTTGAGTAGAACGCACCCTGCTGCAGCGCTGCGATGACGGCATCCTGCGTCTGGTCAGCAGCACGGACCATCAGCCAGGCATGGCTGAATGTATCCGGACCGCCGTGCGCATCGTCGACTGCGACGGCATCGATGTGGCGTCCCTCGTTCACCAGCAGGTGCCACGGGTACTCGCCGTAACCCATCGCGTTGTCGACCTCGGACTTGTGGTTGTAAACCTCGATCGCAGTCAGGCCGTCGTAGCTCTTGATGAACTCGGTCGAGCGGGTCGACCAGTACGGATGGTTGAGGACCTGGAAGCTGCTGATCGATTTCGCTAGGTCCCACAACTCGCGATGGGTCGGGCGCTCGGCGGGCCGAAAATCACCGGGCGGACGAGTCACGCCCACGCACATCAGATGGGTGTTGCCCGGCGTATCGTCGGTCCAGGTGTCGATCTCGCAGCCTGGAATGATCAGAATGCGATTGTCGGGATCACTCGGCACGGTCACGCACCAGTGGTCGCCGATGCACATGAAATCGTAGCCTCTGGACTTCAGCAAGGCGACCACGGCGTCTGGTTCCAGGTGACCATCGCTGGCCTTGGTGTGGAAGTGGATCGCGCCTTTCAGCCAGCGGCCGGGGCAGGCGAATGGATTGACGCGACTGAGGGTCGGCGTCATGGCTTCGAGACGCTACCGTAGCCACCGAGGTAACGGCCGACTTCGTCGCCGGGGATCTCACGGGTCTTGCCGTCGCCCTCCTCGCGAATCAGCATCTTGAACTTCTTGCGATCGGCGGTGGTGACGATGAAGCCCTGGCCGCCGCTGGAAAAGGTATAGGCGGCGTATTTCTCCCGCGCGTCCATGTCCGGCTTGTTGGTCCACGAGCCCATGAGGAAGCCACCGTAAACCTCCGTCTTGCCGCCGTTCTTGGTGTCGATGCAGGTGCCGAAACCTTCGATCTTGAGGCCCAGCACCCACACGCTGGCGCCGTCGTTGACAGTCATCGGAGTATTCGACTCGGGGTTGTATTGGCGGAACCACGCTTGCTGGCCTTTGGTGAAATAACAGCCATGGGCGACCACGTCGTCGATGAAGACCTTGTTGGCCTTACCCCCGGCCTTGCGGTAGAGATCGGCTTCGAATGGGCCGTTGAGCATCAGATGGCGCAGAATGATGGTGCTGTCGCTCTTGTCTTCGACGAAGCAGAACTGACCCTTCTTCCACGGGGTTTGCCAGAAGCGTTCGATGAGCAGAGCTGGCGCTGTGATTTTCTCGACGCGGAAGATGGGGTCCTTGGAGTTCAGCAGGGGGTCAACGATGTAGAGGTTGGATTCCAGACCGATGATGCGGCGCACGCTGCCATGCACGGTGATGGTCTTGCCTAGGCGGCAGATCCCGCTGTCGCCCTTCTCGCGGAAACTGGGGAAGTAGACCGTGGTCGCCTGCTTGGCGGCGGCGGCATCAATGGCTTTCTGGACATCGTCGCTGGTAGCGACCTTGCCATCGCCGGGCTTGACTGCGACCCAGGTGGAGGGCTCGTCCCAAGGAATCTCGGGTGCATCCTCGACCTTGAGATCCAGCGGCTTGGGCGTGCCGCTACTACTGAACGTCCAGGTCTTCGCTGTGGTGGCGTAGTCGACGTCGGTGCCGGTAATTCCGGCGACGATGCTGCTGTACCCGGTCGCTGTGACGTGATGCAGAACGATCTTGTTTGGACCGGTGATAGCTGCGCTTCCGGCTATACCGCCGCGCAGCGTGCTATTTACCAGCGTTATGACCCCGCCGTCGCCGGTGGCATTCAGCACCGGGACCGCATTGTCACTAACCAAGCGATTGAAACTCATGGTCGAATTCTCATTGAGGATGCCGCAGGCGCGCTGTCCCTTCAAGGCGATGTCCTCGAAGACCAGCGAGAACGCCCACGGCTTGCCAAGAATGCCTACGTCGAAGCCGGTAATGCTGACGCGTCGGTACAGGCAGGGACCAGACTCGTGCTTCGAGCAGTCCAGTCCTATCGCACCAGCGCCCTTTGGGTCACTGGTGCGGATGGTGACATCAACCATGGCGCCCTGGTTGTTGGCCATCCATTGCGCGCCGATCGCGCCTGGATTGCCGGCGCCGATGTCGAAAGTCAGGTTGAAGACCTGGTTGTGGAAAGCCTCGCCGGTGGTGCCGCCCTCGAACGAACTGAACAGGGGCTTGGGCTTGGTCGGGTCTTCGTATCCGACTGATTTGTCCTTCAGGCGGATCACCGTCTTGGCCATCGACTGGCCTTGCAGGGTACGCGCCTTGCCCTTCTTCTTGTCCGATCCCTGGCTGATCGTGTCGCTGACCAGATACGTGCCGTTGGGGAAGTAGAGGACCTTGAATCCATTTCCTTCGTCGGCGATGGCCTTCTGCAGGGCGGCGGTGTCGTCTGTAGCGCCGTCGCCCTTGGCGCCGTAGACTGCTTTGACGTCGACCACGCCAGACCCTTCGGGGAAGCGGATGTCCTCGGCAGACAGGCTGGCGCAGCACAGGAACAGAGCGGCGATGATTACGCTGACGGGCATGGGGACATCCTTATAAAAGACTACGGAGTCATATAAATTTGACATCTGCGGTCCAGCGACAATCACCAGATTTACGATAGTGTATTACGCAGTATTATTCCAGACCTCCTGGGCATCGTTGCCCTGTCACGGACCCATGACACACACGTAATGACTACAAAGTCTTAACAACGCGCGCCCTCACTTGGCGCCAATCGGGAGACACGACGATGGCATTGCCAAGCAACAGGCTCCTCATGGCCCTCGTCCTGTGCTCGGGACAGGCGCTTGCTGCCGAGGGCCAGGCGAAGCTGCCAGTCAGCGCTGCTGCCACGGCCCACGCTCCCAACTACGCCGACAACGTTCCGGCCGAGGCGAAGGTCTGGAAAACCGTGATTTCAGGGCCACAGAACGCGGGCAGGCTGGACGAACTGCGGCAGAAGTGGTCTGGCAACAAGACCTACATGTTCAATACTGGCGACTTCTAGCCTTCCTTCCCCAGCGAGAACATCATGCACCGAATGCTCATTCCCGCGATGCTGGCCATCGCCTCCGCCGCTCCTGCGCTAGACGCCCCGCTGGCGGAGTGCGCACTGTCGAGTGCCATCAGCCTGATCCGTCCCGAACTGCAGCCTGGAGATCTGTTTGAGCGGGCTCAGGCGGTGGTCGTGCTGCGCATGACCGCGGTCGATGACGACAGGCACAGCGTCGAACTGACCGTCACGCAGGTGTGCAAGGGGACGTTTGCGCCCAAGACCGTCACCATGACGCTGGTCGGCGAGCAGCCGATGTCCGCCTTCGTCAACCTGGCAGGCAAGGGCACGACGGTGACTGCGTTCATCGGCAAGTCGCGCAGTCCGCTCGACATCCTGTTCTACGCCGGTGGCGAAGGGCGCTGGCAGATCGGCAGCTTGGCCAGCGCCGAGGACTCCGCCCACTGGAACTGGAGCAATGATCTCGGTCAGCTTGGCGACAAGAGCCTGTTTGGTACGTTCAACGGTTCGGACGAGCGCTTTGCCGAGATGATGGCGGACAAGGCCGCCGGGCGGATGTACTTCCCGGCAGCGCCGATCAGTCGCTTCCATGCCGAGCAGGTCCTGACCACCTGCGCCGGACCAGTACGCGGCGTCGCGCTCTACGATCTTGATGGCGATGGCCGGCCTGATGTCTATGCCTGCAGCGAACGTGGCGGTTACCTGCTGATCCGCGGCGCGGATGGTGCGTATGTCGACCGCACCGAGTCTCTCGGCCTTGCCGGCGTCGGCAGCAGCAGCGTCTCGGCTGCAGACTTCAACGCCGATGGCAGGGCCGATCTGCTGCTTGATGGTGTGATCTGGCAGCAAGGCGCGGATGGTCGCTTCAGTCGTACCGAGCGCCTTCCGGTCGCGCCGGCAGGCACGGTCCTGTCGGCCCTGGTACTTGATCACGACCATAACGGCTATCCCGACGTCGTTCTGTCGCTGCGCTCTGGCGGACTACGGCTGTGGTGTAATCCTGGCGCCGCGGGTGGCGCATTCATCGACCGCACAGCTGCGCTGGGTCTTGACCAGTCGGACTGCGGTGCCGGCGGTACCGGTTGGGTCATGGCCGGCGATTGGCAGGGGGATGGGCGCAGCAGCCTGTTCTACGCCGTCGGCGGCGGACTGCTGCTGAACCCGGATGCGAGCGGACGCTTCGCGCCGAGTGGAACCTTGGGCTACGACTTCACGGCTGGTGGACAGGCGTCCGGTCTGACCGGAGCCGGCTGCTTCGCCCCGGTATGGAAGCCAGGTCGGCAGGACCTGCTGTTCACCCGCGACACCGGTTTCGCCTTCGCGATCAATCTGAACGACGGCAAGCTGCATGATGGCGTGCAGTACGGCAACGAACTGCAGCTGGCCAGCCTGGGGCAGTTGCCGCTGATCGCCGAAGACCTCGATGCCGATGGCAACGTCGACATCTACATTGGGAGCCGCGACGGAAAGCCGAACATGTATTACATGAACCGCGGCTACGGGTCGTTCATGGTGCCGGATCGCTACGACCCGGGGGTATTCCCCGGCACAACGCATCACCATGGCGCCTGGGGGCTGGCCGCGGGTGATGCGGATGGCGATGGGGCCAACGATCTGCTGGTCGGTGGCATCGACGGTCGCGTCAGCTTGCTGCTCAACGACTGCTTCTCGCGTCGTCAGGCGAAGGAACATCCGACCGCGGTCGAGAGGACGTTAGAAGGCGTGCGTATTGCCAGCGTGCGCGTGATGGGGCCGCTGGGCGTGACTGGGGCGACCGTGACGCTGGCGGCGGCGGATGGCCGCGTGCTCGGCCGGCGTGATCTGGCGTCGAATGTCGCGACGGGCTGTCGCAGCCCCGATACGGTTAACCTTGCGGTGCGCGAGCCCGGCACCAACACGATCACCGTGCGCTGGTCGGATGGGCTCACCCGCCGCTGGAGCCTGAACATGGGCGCCGGAACGCCGCGCATCCAGTCGCTGACCGCGGAACGAAGTGAAGGAGCCAAGCCGTGAACACCTGCAATCGCAAGAGGAATCTGCATATGCCCCGTCTTTTCGCCCTGCTCATTGGTGTTCTCTCGCTCGCCACCGCCGGCGACTACCCGAGTGCCCATAACCCGCACTACAAGGACGTCGCGCTGTGGGGTGCCGAGGTGATGAAGAGCTATCACGCTCAGGAAACCTGGCCCAAGGGCCGGCTGTGGACCTGGGCCAAGCCCGGCACCTCGAAGGGCGAGAAGGAAGCACTCGATCCGGCGAACTGGCTCGAGGATGGCAAGCCGGCGAGCAAGCCGGCGGATGCCGAAACGGATTTTGACTTCCCGGATGGCCCGGGCGGCAAAACCTACTTCGTCAACCTGCCCGGAAACAAAAGCCAGATCAGCTGGCGGCGCCACATGACCATCGGCAATGCTGCGAACGTCAGCTGGCTACACGGGGCGCGCGGCAACACCTGGATCAAGAAGGGTGGCAATCTCAAGGTCCTGACCTGGATCGCTGGCGACAAGCACGCCTTTTTGCGCAACGACAACGCCGAATCATGGTGGATGGTCGACCACATGTTCTGCGACAAGGCGCCGAAGGCTTCGATCGAGATCCTCGGACCGTTCTCGGTCGACGACTCCTACCACTTCAACTCGGGCATGACCATCCTGGGCGTCGGCGCCAGCATCACGCCGCAGGCGCGCTCGAACCTGAACATCCAGCCGGACGCGGCCCTCGCCCTGCTGTCGGGGTCAACCTACACCAAGCAGGGTAATCAGGCTTTCGCCTGCGATCTACTCGTACGCGGCAGGCTGCTCGGCGGCTTGCCCGAGCGTCCCTTGAGCAAGGACGCGACGATTGGACTCAGCTGGAAGGGCAAGCGGCGGTTCCTCGGAGGCAGCAACAACACCTACCGGGGTGAGAATGGTGACGATGTCGCCCTGATTGTCATGCCCTCGTTCTCGCGTAGCGAGTACCAGGATGGCAAGGGCTGGGTCAAAATCGCCATGCCGGCCGGCCAAGTGCAGGTCTTCAGCAGCGATCCGGCCAAGGCCCGCCTGGTCTTCGACTGGAATGGCCTGCCGGTATCTGGCGAGTCGTCCAAAGGTGGGCCTGAGAACAAGGCGAACTACGACAAGCTGTGCGCCGTGAAGGACACCTACATCGAACTGTTGTTACTTGGCGACCTCAAGCTGGACGGTGTTCTGTTCAACCACATCGCCACCGGCGGCATCGTGGTCAAGGACCCGGCCGAAGCGCAGGCCTGGAAGGTGACCTGGGGGGCCAAGAACCAGGGCAAGCCTGCAGAGCTGGTGCGGAAGTGGGACGGCAAACCCACGGGGGTGTTCAACAACGCCAAGGACTTCTGAGCCGGCCAGTCTCCGGTGGACCTGGATGGCGGGTCCAGAGGCTGTTGGCGTCAGCACCTGACTACGGAGCAACCTGGTGGCCACGTCTTCCGAAAAGCCTAGCCGACCAATCACGCAGTACGATCTCGCGCAGCGTCTGGGCATCGGCCAGAAGACGGTGTCGCGGGCCCTGGCCGGCGATGGGCCGGTGTCGCCCAAGCTGCGTGCCCGGATCAAGGCGGCGGCAGCCGAGCTGGGCTATCGTCCCAATCAGAGCGCACGCAGCATCCGCAGCCGGCGCTTTGATACCGCCATGCTCATCCAGGTGGTGGCCAAGCGGCACCATCGCCTGGCGCCAGGTATCATCGACGGCATCGCTGACGGTCTCGCCGAGGGCGGACGCGCTCTACTGATCGAGCGCCTCGTGCTCTCTGAAATGTCGCCCGATGCGCTGCTGCCCCGCGGGCTGCGCCAGGCCATGGTCGATGGTTTGCTGGTCCATGCCGACACCGACCCGGCCCCCGCCATCGAGGCTGCGATCGCTGCCGCCGGCCTGCCCATCGTCTGGCTCAATCGTCGCCTGTCTGTCAATGCCGTGTGCCCAGATGACCACGGCGCCGCCGTCATGATGGTCCGGCGATTGGCGGCGGCTGGCCACCAGCGCATCGCCTGGCTCGATTTCGAGGTCGGCTACCGCCCATCAGACATGTTGCACTATAGCCGTGGAGCGCGTCTCGACGGGTACCGTTCAGCGATGGCCGAGGTCGGCCTGCCGGCGACCGTGCTGACACCGACCTACGAGCCGGGCGACGTCGGTCATCCGGCCTGGCTGGAGGACCGCCTGCGCGCCGAACGGCCGTCCGCCGTCGCGTGCTACGGCGGCTACGAGGCCCTGGCCGTAATCCATATCGCCGGCCGCATGGGGTTGCGCATCCCCGAGGACCTGTCGCTGATCATGGTACACCACGAATCCTTGGTCGCTGGCGTACGCATCGATGTCGCCGCTTTGCCGACCGAAACCGTCGGCAGGGCCGGCGCTGCAATGCTGGTCGAGCGGCTCGGTGGCCGGAAGCGCTGTCCATCCGTGGCGGTGCCGTTCACCATGATTCTTGGAGCGACCGTGGTCCCTCCGCGCAGTTGAAGTCCAATGCTGCACCATACGGCCTTGCGACCCGCCCTGGAACTGGCCATATAGTGACGTGCTCGACTGGTACCCCTGTTTCATCGATATTGAGGCGTCGGGCTTCGGACCTGACTCCTGGCCGGTTTCGGTGGCGTGGAGCGACTCCGATGGCGAGATCAGTAAGCTGCTGATTCGACCGGAACCGTCCTGGACGCATTGGGACACCCATGCCGAGTTGGTCCACGGGCTGGACCGCGAGCGGCTGATGCGTAACGGCCATCCGGTCGCCGACGTCGCGGCCCGGCTGAGTGAGAAACTCGGTGGAGGCTTGGCATTTTCTGATGCGCCAGACTTCGATGGCGGCTGGCTGCAGACCCTGTTCTCGGCGGTCGGCAAACCGGTTCCGTTCCGCCTCGACCATGCCGACGATTTGCTGGTCGGGGCGATGCTCTGGCCCAATGAGTTGATGTGGCAGGCCCAGGCCCGGCTCGATCGGGTCAAGGAGGAACTGCATCGGACGACCAGCGGACGCCATGATGCTGGCTACGATGTTGGATTCCTCGTCGCCCTGTGGCGCAAGGCCATGGGCGAGACGGTGAAGATGAACCACGGCATTGGTCCGGTGCCCGAGGTCACAGCAACTGGCAGCTTCAAGCGGGCGACATCCTAACCGCGTACAAACGCACGAGGGATGGGCAGACCCCATCCCTCGTCGACGCTGGTGGCGTTACGAAGCAGACTACTTCAGCAAATCCTTGATCGTTTCGCGTTCACCGACCAGCTCGGCATTGGTGGCGGCGATCTTCGAGGCGGCCCACTCGTCGTGGGTGAAACTCTTGTCGACCTGATATTCGCCGGGGGCGACGGTACGCACCGGGACGCTGGCCCAGATGCCGGCGGCGAAGCCGTACGAGCCATCACTTTCCAGCGCGACCGAGTGCAGGGTCGTGCCGACCGTGCTCAGCGCCTTGACGTGGTCGATCAGGGCGTTGGCCGCCGAGGTGGCGCTGGAGACGCCACGCGCTTCGATGATCGCCGCGCCGCGCTTGCCGACCGTCGGGACGAAGGTCTCGCGCAGCCAGGCGGCGTCGGTGATCACCTGCTCGACCGGCTTGCCATTGATGCGCGCATTGCGGAAGTCGGGGTACATGGTCGGCGAGTGGTTGCCGTAGATCACCAGGTCGTGGACCGCAGTGATCGGGACGCCGGCCTTCTGGGCGATCTGGGCGATGGCGCGGTTTTGGTCAAGCCGCGTCATCGCGGTGAAGCGGCTCCTGGGCAGCCGCTTGGCCTGGTTGGCGGCGATCATGCAATTGGTATTGCACGGATTGCCGACTACCGCGACGCGGCAGTCATCAGCGGCGACGGTGTCGATCGCCTGGCCCTGGCCGATGAAGATCTTGCCGTTGTCCTTCAGCAGGTCGGCGCGCTCCATGCCCGGTCCGCGCGGTTTGCTGCCGACCAGCAGGCACCAGTTGGCATCCTTGAAGGCGACCTCGGCCTTGTCGGTCAGCACCAAGCCGTGCAGCAGTGGGAAGGCGCAGTCCTCGAGTTCCATGGCCACGCCCTTGAGCGCGAGCTGGGCCTTCTCGAAGGGAACTTCCAGGAGCTGCAGGATGACCGGCTGGTCCTTGCCGAAAATCGCGCCATTGGCGATGCGCGGCAGGAGGGAGTAGCAGATCTGGCCGGCGGCGCCGGTGACGGCGACACGGATGGGCTTGGGCATGGGAACCTCGGAGGTGTGGGCGGCAGGATGCGTGTCAGGACGGCTCTGCCAGTGCCGACTTACGGGTGACAGCACG
>JBBQCI010000098.1:0-12894 GCA_038318565.1 Planctomycetota bacterium | reverse complement strand
CGTCTCGACCGCCGGCAGGTCGTAGGGCACCGGCAGGCCGAAGCCGGCCCATACCCGGCGCTCGTCCTCGTTGGACGAGATCAGTTGCTCGGCCAGGGTTCCGACCCGGCGCGAGTAGGCGAAGGTGGTCAGCAGCCAGTCTTTCGGATCCCCTTCGACGCGCAGGCTACCGGCGAGGCGCAACTCGCGTAGGCGCACCGAAGTCGGTCTGCCGTTGCGGAAGGCCAAGCGGGCGGTGGTACCGTCGGCGAGCGCGCCGATCGCCAAAGATACGCTGTGCCCGCCATCGAGGTTCCAGGTCCAGGTCGTCTCAACGCGGGCTCCGATCGGACAGTGAGCAGTGCGTTGGTGCCGGCGCGGTTCGCCAAGCGGGGCCAGCGTCGTGGTGATGCCCGCGGCATCGGCCAGGACGACCGTGATGGTGGGAAGAACCAGGCTGGCACCGGCATGGGTGTGGGCGAAATGCATGCCGCCAGTGTACGGACCGGGCAGACGATCGATAGGCAGAATGAATGATCGTATGAGCGAAATCGTGGTGACGGCAAAGGCGGCCAGAACAGCTACCACACGGAGAGTGAGCTGGTGGACACCGATCACATGGTGCATTTACAATCTAAGTATTAGCATAATCGTTATGCGCGTTCCACGCCGCGAACACCGTTCGGTTGCCTTCCCGCCGGTCGCTGGCACCTGCCTGGCCGGTGGGCTAACCCAGCTCGTCGTCTGCGATGAGTCGGTGCTGCCAGGCGTTCGCATGCCCGAGGAACCGCGTCAGTCCATGATCCTGCTTGCCATATCGGGGCAACAGACCCTGACCATGGCCGGACGCACGGTGCTCTGCCAGGCGGGTGGAATAGTAGCACTAGCGGCGGGCCGCTGGTCCTGCGCCATCGATGGTCCGCGCGCCCACCGCAGCCTGTTGTTGTCCGGCCAGGGTCCATGGTTCAGCCGCCTCGACCTCGACCTCGCCTTGGCCGGCGGCGCGCTTTTCGATCCGGAACCACCGGCTGCCGTCGCCGCCGCCATGCACGCCGTCGTCGCGCAGTCGGTCGAGCGGCCTGCGGGCTGGGACTGGGTCGTGCTGGCTGGATTTGGCGCCATCGCCGCCCACGTTGCATCGCTCGCCCTGCGTGGTGGCGGCACCATGGTCGAACGCCTCGGCCGGCTGGTCGACGGCGCTCCGACCGAAACCTGGCGGCTGGCGCAGGCGGCGCGGGCGCTGGGACTGGGCGTGCCCAGCCTGATCCACGGCTTCCGCAGCGAGACCGGCGAAGGTCCCGCCTCGTGGATTCGCCGTAGGCGCATGGATCACGCCCGTCGTCTGCTGCTTGCCGGGCGGCGTCCGACCGAGGTCGCCGCTGCCCTCGGATTCCCCGATCTGGCGCGTTTCAGCCGCACGTACCGCACCACTTTGGGTGGCTGGCCGAGCGCGGTGCGACCGGTTCCGGGCCGCTGATCATGACCGGCGGCGTGCCACCGGCGGCGTACGTCCGGGTCCGGCCGCCACGATCGGACCGAGAATGAAACTGCGGCCTGGGATGCCGCACAAATCGATGCGGGTGGCCTCAGTCCAGCTTGCGCCATCGGGCAAGCGGTCGATGTCGACCCAGCCGGCGGCATCCATGTTCACCGCCAGCCAGACTTCCCGTCGGCGCCCCGGACCGGCCAGACGGAATAGGGCGTGTAGCTGCCGCGGAGTCCGGGATAGTCCGGCAATGCGGACACGCAGGCCGGTGAAGCCAGGCCGGTTCCAGCGCGGATCTGCGGTCATGCGCAGGATGACGGCGAGTTCGCCCTCACGATTGCCGGTGACCACGCCGCGGGTCGGGTCGCCCGGCAGCGGCTTGATGCCGACCCCGTGGTTGCCATGCAACTGCGTCGTCGACAAACCCCAATTCCAGCCCACGCCGGCGCGGATGTCTGGCCAGATTGCAGGCAGTGGCGAGCCGCCACGGCGTGGAGTCAGGCGTTCGACGGTCGAGGACAACATCATCGCCCCGTGTGTCGTCTGGACAAACCTGGCGGTGGCCCAGGCCGGGGCGCGTCCGGGCCACCAGCAGTGATGGTCGTCGTCACCGGTCGAGCAGGTCCACCAGGTCGTGCCCACATCGCCCGGTTGCGGGGCGGGCGGCAGGGCTGGTCCGCCGCGCAGTCAGCGGTCCATCCACGCGACGGCCAGGGCGCTTTGACTGGGCTCGACCGCATGATCGAGATTGGCGGCATAGCTGCGCCGACTGGGAACGCTGAGTGCATCAAGCAGCCGGTCGCCGTGGCGCGGCCAACCGAAGAAGTCATCGCTACCCGAGAGAAAGCAGACCGGGCTGCGCTGGCGCTGCGCCAGGCGGGACGGCTCCCAATCGGTCAGCCAGGCGCGGCGAATGTGGGCAGGTAGGCGTGGGAGGTACGGATGTCCGCGATCAAGCACGCCGCCGCAGCCATAGACCGGCACGGCCGCACGCAGTCGTGGCTCATGCGCGTTGGCGACCCAGGTGAGGTAGCCGCCCCACGAAATGCCGGTGATGCCGATGCAATTGCGGTCGATCCGCTGGTCTCGTTCCAGCCAGTCGATCACCGCACTGACCGCGCGCACGGCCAAGGGCAGGATCAGCTGATGCGTTCTCTGGCAGCCCTCGCCTTGGGCAACCACGCCTTGAGGCCACTGACTTTTACGCGCCGGATCGTGCCCGTCATAGAGACCATGCTGCCAATCGAACGAGGCGCAGGCGAAGCCGTGGCTGGTCCAAAAAAGCGAGATCGCCGTCGTTGATCGTTTGCCCGCCACCGGGACAGTGGATGACGGCGGCGAAGGGACCAGCACCGCTTGGTATGGCGAGGCGGGCGTAGACTGCGCAGCGTCTGCCCAAGGCGTCGCGGAAGTGGAGGAAGCTGCCTCCGTCGGCCTGCTGGGCCGACTCTAGGATCACGCCAGGGCTTCCAGCCATTGCGTTTCAGTGCGTTCGCGTTCGGCAATCACCTCGGCGAGTCGACGTCCGGCTGTCTCGTCGTAGCGCTGGCCCAGTTGCGCTTCCAGCTGCCCCTGCTCGGCGGTCAGTTCGGCGACTCGTTTCTCTAGCCGTTCGGCTAAACGTTGCTTGGCCTTGTCGATCGGCTTGGTTGCCGGTTTGGCTGTCGGCTTTTCAATGGTCTGAGTCTTTGGTTTTTCGGCTTTCGGTGGCGGCGGTGTGCCATCACTTTCGGCTTCCAGCTGCGCGCAGTAGGTCGCGTAGTCGCCCGGGAACAGCGAGAAAGCGCCGGCCCCGACCTCGATCAGGCGATTGGCGACTTTGTTGGTGAAGGCGCGATCGTGGCTGGTGAACAGGACGGTGCCGGGGAAGGCGATCAATGACTCGGCGAGCGCCTCGACCGTCTCGACATCGAGATGGTTGGTCGGCTCGTCGAGCAGCAGGACATCGTATCGCCCCAGCAGCAGGCCACCCAGGCACAGGCGGGCGCGTTCGCCGCCGGACAGCACGCCGACGCGCTTCTTCAGGTCGTCGGGTCCGAACAGCAAGGCGCCCGCGAGGTCGAGCACTTCCTGACGCGGCGGGTTCTGCCCGGGCGCTTCGCGAGCGCAGCGGAACAGATGGTCCTCGGCGATCATGTCAGCCTTGAACGCGGTGTAGACGTCCTGGGCATACAAGCCGACGCGCAGGCCCATGGCCCAGCGGAAGGTTCCGCCGAGCGGCGGCAGCTGACCGGCCAGCGTGCGCAGGACGGTGGTCTTGCCCTGGCCGTTGTCGCCGAGCACAGCGCTGCGGAAGCCGCGGTCGAGATCGACATGGTCGCACGTCGCGACGGTGCACTCGCCGTAGCCGACTGCCAGAGTGTCGCACTGCAGGGCCCAGCCTTTGCGCGTTTCGCAGGCGGGGATGCGGATGCGCGGATCGGGATCGTCGCCCTGGATGTCGATGAACTGGTCCTGCAGCTTCTCAAGCTCCTTCGCCTTCGATGACGCGCGGGTCGCGGTGCTGGCGCGGGCCTTGTTGCGGGCGACGAAGTCCTCGAGCTGGCGGCTCTTGGCCGAGAGATTGGCGTTGATCGCCGTGGCGGTGGCGCGGCGATCGGATTTCGCAGTCAGCCAGGCAGAGACCCGCCCCGGGAAGGCGCTGATGCGGCCGCCGGAGACCTCGATGGTCTGCGGGCAGGTCCGTTCCAGGAAGCCGCGGTCGTGCGAGACGATCAGCCAGCCGCCACGAAATCCGTCGAGGAAGCGTTCGAGCAGCATCAGTGTGCGCAGGTCGAGATAGTTGGTCGGCTCGTCGAGCACCAGTAGATCGGGCTCGCGCAACAGCATGGCGCACAGGCGCAGACGAGTCTGCCAACCACCCGACAGGGACACGGCCGGCTTCTCCAGGGTGTCGTTGAAGACGTGGAAGTCGGCTGCCAGCTGAGCGCAGGCCCAGTCGGGCTGTTCGGTCACACGTTCCAGGTAGGTCAGTGCGGACTCGCCGGCCTCGAAACGCTCGTCCTGACGAAGCCAGGCGATGCGGGCTCCGTCGCGGATGGTGACCTTGCCGGCATCAAGCTCCTCCTGGCCGAGCAGGACGCGTAGCAGGGTCGATTTTCCCGCCCCATTGCGGCCAATGACGGCGATGCGGTCTCGCTCATCGACTTCCAGTTCGGCCCCGTTGAGAATGTCCTTGGAACCATAGGCCTTGTGCAGGTCGCGAGCGCGGAGGATCCAGGTCATTGAGGGGGCACAGGTTGTCGGATGCCTGGACATGGCAAGTGCTGCCGCGGGCAGGTTGCGGGCTTGCCGATAGCCACGATTCCATACAAGTTGGCCAGAAGGATCTCCATATGCCGTCTTGCATCTCGGTGTCTGTATGCCTGCTTGCCGCTGCCGCCACGTGTACGGCAGTCGAGGTCGCTGATCTCCGCTTCGGTCTGGGTGTCGCGCCGATGCCAGACAAGAGCAGCGGCACGTGGACGGCGACTGGCAGTACCACTCCCGTCAGCGACGTGACGACCTTCGCGGGCCGCGCTGGCCTGGGCTTCACCGTCAGCGGCACGATCGGCACGCTGGAACCTGTCGGTCTGCTGTTCGGCGCTGAGGGCCGCTACAGCGTGGGCGAGGCGGGCATCAACAGCGAGACGGTCAATGGGGTGTCGATCGATTTGTCGACGATTCCGGAAAGCACCTACACCGAAGCGGATGCTGTGCTGCACGCGGGCGTCGGCTGGGCGATAACGGAGAGGGCCCACTTCGAATTGCTGGGGCTGATCGGCCTCGCTTATGTCACTATCGACTCGCCGGCCAACATCTTCACCAGCAACCAGTCCACTCAGCAGGGCCAGGGCAATGGCACGATCGTTGGTGCGCGTGGCGGCTGGTATTACACGTTCGAAAGCCGTTGGCAGCTCGGCCTGGAGGCCGAATGGACGCGGACGTCTGCCGATATCACGACCAATTATATCGACGGCCATTTGAACACGACGATCGAGACCGCGGGCGCCAGCGCCCGTGCGGTCCTCGGTTACCGCTTTTAGTTCGTCTAACGGTACTGCGGCGGCTCAGCCCGTCACCCATTTGCCTTCGCATTCGCCGAACAGGTCGTCCGAGGCGAACGGGCCCCACGAGTTGCGGGCGTACAGGTACAATGGCGTATTGCGCATGCACTCGCGCAGACTGTCCGTCCAGCGCCAGCTCTGCTCGATCTCATCGGAGCGGATGAACAGCGACTGGTCGCCGTTGATCACGTCGATGAGCAGGCGTTCGTAGGCGTCTGGCGCCGGCTTCTGGAAGCGTTCGGCGTAGTTGAAGTTCAGCTTGGCAGGCTGGATCACCAGGCCCTGGCCCGGTTCCTTGACGTCGAATGCCAAGTCGATGCCGTCGTTGGGCTGGATGCGCAGGGTGATCGCATTCGGCCGCAGGTGGCACTCGTCCGGGCCGCCGAACAGGGTGTGCGGCGGCATGCGGAAGTGAATCTTTACGCTGGTGAAGCGGGCCGGCAGGTGCTTGCCGGTGCGCAGCAGGAATGGCACGCCACCCCAGCGCCAATTGTCAATGAACGTGCGGGCCGCGATGTAGGTCTCGGTCTCGCTCTTGGGGTCGACTCCGGTTTCGGCGCGGTAGCCCTCGTACTGGCCACGCACGATGTGCTTGCGTGGATCAAGGCCGTCGAAGCCACGCAGGGCGCGCAGCACTTTCACCTTCTCGTCGCGGATGTCCTTGGCGGCCAGCGAGCTGGGCGCCTCCATCGCGACCAGAGCCAGAACCTGCAGCAGATGGTTCTGCAGAATGTCGCGGGCGGCCCCGGCGGTGTCGTAGAAGCCGCCGCGGCCGTTCTCCATGCCGATCGCCTCACCCACCGTGATCTGCACCATCTCGACGTACTTTTGGTTCCACAGCGGCTCGAACAGCGCATTGCGGAAACGGAAGACGATAGTGTTCTGTACCGTCTCTTTGCCGAGATAGTGGTCGATGCGGTAGAGTTGATCCTCGCCGAGCAGTTTGAGTAGGCTCTGGTTCAGCACCGTCGCACTGCCAAGGTCATTGCCAAACGGCTTTTCGACCACGACGCGTCGGCGGGGACCGGTGTCGCTTTGGGTCAGCAGTCCGGCAGCATGCATGTGCGCGACCGACGGGAGGAACAGATCCGGCTTCACTGCCAGATAGAACACGCGGTTCACCTGCTGGCCGGCTGCGGCATCCAGAGATGCTGTCAGGGCGCGGTAATCGTCGGCGGTATCCAGATTGGTCTTCACGTAGCGCACGCCACCAAGGAACTCACTCCAGCGGGCATGCTCGTTGATCTTGCCGACGGTTCCTTGCAGATGCTCGCGGAAGCCAGCGTCATCCCACGGCCGACGTGCCACGCCAACGAGCTGCGTGGTCGGTGGCAGATGGCCTTCATGGAAGGCCGTAAACAGGGCAGGCACCAGCTTGCGCGCGGTCAGATCGCCTGACGCACCGAAGATCACAACTTGAGTGGGCATGGTCGAGGGCATGCCGAGCAGCGGAGCCGCCGGCACGCCGATCGCAAGCCCCGGCTGGCTGTTCAGGCCGCGCGACGGCGGCGGCGGCGAATGCCGACCACGCACTCCGCCGCGATCGAACCCTACAAGGAGGTGCGAATGCACCTCTCTTGAAGTGGAGTTTCCTGGTTAATCACGGAACGATCCAATCGATCGGCCCGAGGCTTTCGTTATTTGGTGTATGAACCCTGTGCGCGAGCAACAGGGGTTTAGACAAGTGCGAACACGTCTGGGACGACGGCGCAGCGAATAGATGATAGTGACGCTGTTCAGCCAGCTTAGAACGAATGACCGATGACGAAGAACACTTCGGCGCCGGTGCTCTCCAGGGTCATGTCCGAGCTCGGATTACCCTGGTCGAAACTGATGGCGGCATAACCGGTGCGCACACCGGCAACCATGGCGCCGGTCCAACCAGCTTCTTTGAGACCAAGCATAATGCGGGCGCTGCCATCGACGCCATAGCCCATGCTGCGGTCAGTGCCCAAGTCGCTCTCGATGTTTCCGGACATCACGGTCACGCCGAGCATGAACTGGGCTTCACCGATCAGTCCCAGTTCGTTGCTCTCGGGCTCGGCAAAACGCAGGCCGATGACGGCAGCTGGGGTGATTGCCACGTAGCCGATGTGTTCGTTCAGGTTGTTTGAGAAGGTAGTTCCGTTGACGTCGTAAGTCTGAGGTTTCAGGTCCGCCTGGGCGATCTGCAGTTCCAGGCCGACGATCGGCTGGCCCAGCAAGCGTTGCTTGCCAAACGGTCTGACGTACTGGAACGCAACGCAACGGGTGTAGTCGTCGGTGCCTTGCCAATCATAGGTGGTCGAGCCGCCGCCCCCCAGCGGGGTGGCTTCTTCGGTGACGGTGTAGGCGGGGGTGATGCCAAGCAGTATACGAAGATCGCCAATAACAGGTGGAAGAGACGCATCAGACGTCTCGGCGGCGGCGAGTCCCGCGCAGAGCAGGCCAAGGGCAGACACATAGCTGAACAGGCGCATTACATCTCCTTAGCTGCCAAGCGAAGGCTGGGCGGCAGTGTGAGACTAGTAGCCGACCCCTAACTGGCAAGAACGGGTGGTACGGTTGCCGGATTCGTGGCCCATCACGTCCACTCGCCCTCGAACACGGTCACCGCTTCGCCTTCCATCCGAACCTCGGCGTCGTCGCTCGGCCAGGCGATGCGTAGGTCGCCGCCGTCCAGGCGGACGATAGCTTCACGGCCGGGGATGAGCCGGTCGAGGATGTAGGCCACGGTAACCGCGCAGGCGCCCGTGCCACAGGCCTGAGTGATGCCGCTGCCGCGTTCCCAGGTGCGCTGGCGGATCACCGGCAGGCCGTGTTCGGTGCCGCGCAGGGCGGTGAATTCGACGTTAGTGCGGCGTGGGAAGTGGAGGTCGTGTTCGATGCGCGGACCAATATCTGACACCGGAAAGACCTCTGGGTCCTGAACGACGCAAACGGCATGGGGGTTACCCATGCCGACCGCCCGCAGGCGCAGACCATGCAGATGCAGCACGAGGTCCGGTCCGGGCAGGGCGACCGGCACCGTCGCCGGGGTCAGGCGCGGAGGTCCCATCAAGACACTGGCGCCATCGCAGGCACCGCCGGTGAAGCGCAGGTCGACGCGCAGCAGTCCAGCGCCGGTCTCGATGCGCGGACTGCGATTGCCGGCCAGGCGCCCATGGTCCCACGCCAGCTTGCCGGCGCAGCGGATGCCGTTGCCGCACAGCTCGCTTTCGCTGCCATCGGCATTCCACATACGCATGCGCGCATCGCCGCCGGACTGGCCGGGCCCGATCACGATCAGGCCGTCGGCGCCGATGCCGCGATGGCGGTCACTGACCATCTGGGCGAGAGCGGGGAGATCGGCAGTTAGAGCGCCGGCCCAGGCATCCAGGTAGACGTAGTCGTTGCCGCAGCCGTGCATCTTGGTGAAGCGCATGCGCCGACATCCTACCTGGACGTGTCAGTCGCGCCATCGCCCGAGCCGGACGGAGCCTCGAGGGCGTACGTCAGAATCCGGCCAGGAGCCACCGGGCTGCCCGCGAGGCGGTCGAGCTCTTCGACCAGATCGGTGGCGATCGCCTCCAGCGGAACGGCGAAGGAGTGCACGCCCAATCCGGCAGCAACCGGCAGGCCATCAAACCCGACCACCGGCACATCGCGTCCGCGTAGTCCAGCTGCGAGGCCAGCCGCGCACCAGTCGTTGAGGCCGACCACGCCGAGGTTGGCAGTGGGCGGGATGCGGGCCGACTGCGCCAGGCCATCGGCGAGATTCATGCCGCCATCGAGGATGCGCAACGACAGGCGCATCTCGCGACAGCCAGCCCGTAGTCCGGCGAGGCGGTCGCGTGGCGAGGCGAATCGCTGGTGGCCGACCGCGATGACGCGCCGGCAACCATGGGCACGCAGCCAGGCGGCGGCGGCCCGGCCGGCAGCGACATCGTCCAGCTGGATGCGGCTGATACGCGAACCCGGGCCGCCACGGCCGTCGCAGAACCACGCCACCGCCGGGGGATCGGTCTTGCCCAGCCGCATCAGCAGTCGTCCGCAGGCGTGACCCAGGGCGATCAGGCCGTCGCCGGTAGGCACTGCGGTACCGACCGTCCAGGCCACCTGGACGACCTCGCGCCCGGCCTCCTGCAGGCGACGTGACAAGCCTTCAGCGAGACGGGCGAAGAACGGATCTTCAGACAAGCGGATGGCGGCGTCGATGGCCAGGACGATACGGGCGGCGTGACCACCGACCGCCCAGGTGCCAGCGCCATGGCGGCGATGCAGCAAACCTTCACCTTCTAGTCGTGCCAACAGGGTGCGCAGCGGCATCCGTCCGATCGTCAGACGCTCTGCAAGCTCGCGTTCGCCAGGGAGGCGCCGACCCGCCGAACGTGCGACCAGGCGTCGCAACTGGCTCTCGGCGTGGGCGTGGACAGCGCTGCTCATGCCAGCAGTGGTATACCAGTTGGAAGAGAGTGGTAGGCGCGTTGCGCGTCCGTAGTGTCGGCACAGTCACGGCAGCTTCCTCTCACGGGACATCCCATGCATAACGTCGGCGTCGACTTCTATCCTGAACACTGGCCACGCGAGCGTTGGGAAACCTACGCGAAGCAGATGCACGAGGCCGGCTTCAGCATCGTCCGTGTCGCCGAGTTCGCCTGGGCCTTCATGGAGCCCGAGGAGGGCCGCTTCGATTTCAGCCTGTTCGACGATGCGCTCGCCGTGCTGCACCGCCATGGACTGAAGGCCATCCTCGGCACGCCCACGGCGATCCCGCCGGTGTGGATGAAGCTGAAGTATCCCGAGATCATGCAGCAGGAGCCATCAGGCCGCCGCACCCAGTGGGGCGTGCGCAAGCACCAGTGCTTCACCTCGGGAGCCTACCGGCTGATGTCCGAGCGCGTGACTACGGCGATGGCCGAGCACTTCCGCGCCACCCCCAACGTGGTCGGTTGGCAGACCGACAACGAATTCGGCACCAACAGTTGCGTGTGCGGTTCATGCCAGGCCGACTTCCGCCAATGGGCGCGCGCCAAGCATGGCACCTTGGACGTGCTCAACGATGCCTGGGGCACGCGTTTCTGGGGGCATCTCTATCGTAGTTGGGAGGAGATCTCGTTTCCGGATGGCCACGCCAGCCACAACCCGGGTCATCTGCTTGACTGGCAGCGCTGGACGTCAGATGTGCAGGTGCGTTTCCAGGCCGACCAGATTCGCATCCTCAAGCGGACCTGTCCTAGCCACTTCGTCACCCATAACCTTATGGGTCTGTTTCAGGACGTGAATTACTGGGAGCTGGCCAAAGACCTCGACTTCGTCAGCTGGGACAACTACCCCGGTTCATGGGAACAGCCCTGTGTGACCTGGCACAGCAGTCTGGCCGCTGATCTGATGCGCGGGCTCAAGAGAAAGAACTTCTGGATTATGGAGCAGACCGCCGGCCCGGCCGGTTGGGGCGAGTTCGGGCGCAATGTACGACCGGGCGAGTTGGGCAAGATCGCGTGGCATCAGGTCGCGCACGGCGCTGATGCGACCATCTGGTTCCGCTGGCGCACCTGCACGGTCGGCCGCGAGCAGTACTGGCACGGCTTGCTTGGCCATGATGGCGAACCGCGTCGCCGCTACCGCGAAGCCAAAGATTACGCAGCGGCGATCAAGCGAGTCGAGACAGCGATCGAGGGGACGACCACGCCGGCGCGCGTCGCCTTGGTGTGGGATTACGACTCGCTGTGGGCGGTGCGTTGCCAGAAGTCGTTCCCGCAGGCCGATTACACCGCCAACGCCCTGCGCTGGTACAGTGCCTTCCGCGCCCTCGGCCATGACGTCGACGTGGTGCGGTCTGGAGCCGACCTCACAGGTTACGCGGTGGTCATCGCCCCGATGCTGCATGTGCTGCCAGACGCGGTGGCACGCCAGCTCGACGCCTTCGTGCGTGCCGGTGGCTGCCTGGTCGCCGATGCCCGCACCGGCGTCAAGGACGAGCACGACCGCTGCCACGAACGCTGCCTACCCGGCCTGCTCGCTCCAGCGTTCGGCATCCGCATTGAGGAGTACGAGAGCATCGTCGCCAATGCGACCTACGCTGTTGCCGGCGAGGCGATGGCTGGGACGACCTGGACGGCCCAGCACTACGCCGACTGGATTATCCCAGACGGGGCCGAAGTGCTGGCCCGCTATCAGCCGTGGCACGTCCGCGACTACGCGGCAGCCACCCGTCATCATCACGAGGCTGGCTGGGCGTGGTACCTTGGTACGGTGCCGAAAGAGGACTCCGTCCACGCCGCCATCGCCGCCGACGTCGCCAACAAGGCCGGACTGACCGCACGCGTGGTGCCGCCGGCCGGCGTCGAGGTGTCGACGCGCAGCGGTCAGGGCCGTGAGCTGGTGTTCCTCATCAATCACGGCGAGGAGCCAGCCGAGGTGGCGGTGACCGCCGGCAAGACCGAGCTGCTCAGTGGCACGACCACCGGTCAGACCGTGCGGCTCGACCGCTTCGGCGTGGCAATCCTGCGCTGGTAACGCGATTGCCTGGACGGGGCATCCGCCCACCATCCGGGCATGCCCAGTATCCGCATCCTCGTCCACGGCGGAGCCAGTCCCGATTTCTGGAGGCAGGCCACGGCCGAAGTTCGGCAGCAGGCGCATCGTGGCCTGCAGGCTGCCTGCGCTGCCGGCGCCGCCGTGCTGCAGCGCGGTGGTCCGGCCTGCGCGGCGGTGTGCGCCGCGGTCGTGGTGCTGGAGGACGATCCGTTGTTTAATGCCGGCACTGGCGCGGTGCGCACCAGCGCTGGCACGTTGGAACTGGACGCGGCGTTGATGGACGGCGCGACCTCGCGCAGTGCTGCCATTGCCGGTGTCACCAGCCTGCTCAATCCGATCGATGGTTGCCGGCGTATGCTAGAGCATGTCCGCCCGATTTTCATGTGGGGACCGCACGCTGAACGTCGTTGCCTGGAGCTGGGCGCCGCGCGTCGCGTCACCGACGGTCCGGTGCCCGGCGACGCCTACGCAGCCGGCACGGTCGGCGCCGTCGCGCTAGATGCCCAGGGCCAGCTCGCCGCCGCCACCTCGACCGGCGGCCTAGCCGGCAAGATGCCCGGTCGGATCGGCGATACGCCGGTAATTGGCGCTGGAACCTGGGCTGACGGCTCATGCGCCGTGTCGTGCACCGGTGATGGGGAATTCTTCATTCGCCGGGCAGTCGCCCACACCGTCGCCACTGCCCCGTCCGGAGAATCGCCTACCGCGGTGCTCGCCCGCGTGCTCGCCTCGGTGCAACAGCTGGGTGGCATGGGCGGCATCATCGCGCTGCGCGCTGATGGCCAGCTCGCCGCCGGAGTCATCGACGGCGATATCGCACGCGGCTGGTGGTCGCCGGAATCCGGCCATCGCAGCGGCCTGCTGGCCGGCGATCCGTGGCCGGAA
>JBBQCI010000097.1:0-13167 GCA_038318565.1 Planctomycetota bacterium | reverse complement strand
GCCAAGGCCGCGACATCCAATGGGCGCAGCGGCAGCTTCGCTCCGGGAACCACGGAACGCTCCGAGAAGCCCTCAGGGCCGACCCGGGCCTCCAGCTCCAAGCGACTGGCATGGATGGCAATCAGCAGACGATTTACCATTCCTGCCGCCTCGGGTGCGATCAAGTGCGTCCAGGGTGCGAACGCCATGTGAGCAATCAGGTCTGGCCTAGGCGACTTTGGTTCGATCGAAGCAGGCAACCACGGTGGTTCCGATGCCATCGTGGCTAGTATCCACGCCTCGGCCCGCTGAGTCTTCAACATGCTGACCACCTGCGGCAGGGCGGCCTGTGGAGCAAGCATGGCTAGATTGGCAGCGATCAATGGCAGCCCACCATAGTTTGCTGAACAACGCAGTTCGAAGCGGGCCGCCTGAGCCTTTCCATGGAGTGTCTTCCAATCGGCGCTGATGGCGGCCGACGTCTGCGCTTCACGCCACTGCACGACACCACTGTCGTTCCAGGCGAGGCCGAACGACCCCGTCGCCAAGCGCGCACTCGTGCCCGGCAGATCCGGCACCACCAGCAGCAGGGCTGGCTCCCCAGCCGTTGCCGGGGCAGCAAGGACGACAGCCATGAGAACTGGAAGGGGAAGTTGCATCTATCGCTCCGGTGATGCTGGTGATATCCGCTGCCGGCGGTTCTGGTAGGTCCAGAAACGACGACTCCTCCCGGTTGCCCGGGAGGAGTCGCGCATCTGTCGGTTCGCCCAGCTCAGCCGTCGGCGAAGGCGCTGGTGACCTGGACGGGCGTGCCGTTGATCAGGTCCACCGCCATGGTGTAGACGCCCGAGGCGGCGCTGGGGTTGGTCGCGGTGTCGATCACACCCTGCGACGGCACCACCACCCGCACGTTACCAACCGCATTGACCGGCACTTCGAGGTCGAACTCGTAGGTGCGGCCTCCGGTGCCGGGCACCAGCTGCGGCCCGACCAGGCTCGCGGTCGCAGCTAGCAGGACCTTCGGAGCCTTCAGGACCAGATCCTTGCCAAAGGCGGACGCCACCACTGCGGTCGTCGGGAAGGCCTTGGGCGCCTCGCTGAAGGTGACACGCACCGGGATCAGCCTAGTGCTGTTGGCGCCGACCATCGGCTTGATGCCGTTGCGGATCACCACCAGCGGGGTCGCGGTGTATCCGGTACCACCCGCACCCAGCGTCACACCGGTGATCACGCCGTTGGTAACCACAGCCGTGGCGGTGGCGCCGGAACCGACCGAGGTCAGGGTCACAGTCGGAGCCGTGGTGTAGCCCGAACCAGCCGCGGTGACGGTAAAGCCGGTCACCTTGGTTCCGGTCAGCGTGGCGGTCGCGGTCGCGCCGCTGCCTCCACCGCCGCTGATGGCCACCGTCGGCGCGGTGGTGTAGTTCTCACCGCCATTGGCCACGACCAGGGCGGTCACCGTGCCAGCAGACCCGCCGCTGCCCAGGGTCGCTGTAGCCGTGGCTCCAGAACCCGAGGTGATGGCGATGTCCGGAGCCACATCGTATCCGGTACCACCGTTGCTGATGGTGAAGGCCGATACGGCGTCGCTGGTCAGCGTTGCTGTGGCCGCCGCGCCGCCGCCCAGCTGGAAGCTTGGCGAGGACACGTTGACCACAGTTGGCTGGCTGGAATCCATCAGTCTGGTGAACAGATTGGACTTGGCCGAGTAGACGTTGCCGGTGACATCGGTGACCGTTGCCTTGGTGTTGTCATATTCGACCGAGACTAGGCCTTCACCAGGAGTGAGGGTGAACGAGTAGGTCGTGCCGGTACCGGTGAACTTGCTGATCACGCCGTTGGTCACCACCAGCTTGTCGGCGGTGAAGTCGACCACCGGGGTCGGCCACACGATCGTGCACGGATAGACTGGGGTCTTGGCAGCCTGCTGCGGAGCCAAGCCGCCGATCGACGAGGTGATGTTCGGTCCGGTAGTCGGCGAAGCGACCAGGCGGACGGTCACCGGCAGCGAAGCCAGGTTCGACTGGGCGGGAACTGCCGTGTCGACCAGGCTGGCGATCGCCTTGACTGACACTGACATTGAAGTGACCGCCGAGCTGGCCGGGGTCAGCAGGACATCGTAGATCTGGTTGGTCTCGCCGACAGCCGTGCCAAGTGTTTCGCCACCACCAACCGTGGCCAGTGTTGCAGTGCAGCCCGTCGACAGCTGCAGATCGCTCACCAGCAGGTCACGTCCCATTGAGGCCGACCAGGCCAGTCGGACCGTGGCAGCCTGCCCCAGGTTCTTGTAGTAGGTGGCGCCGGACACCAGTGGGGTGTCCATCGCGGCCAACGGCAGCAGTCCGCCCGAAATCGGATACTTCCAAGTGACAGTCGGCTTGATGCGGTTGACTGGCTTGCTGTAGGAGTTGCTGACCGCGCTGTAGAGGACGGTGAAGTCCTGCATCGACGCGACCGCGGTGGCGCTATTGCCACTGCTGAGGATCACACGCGGTACGGCCAAGTAGCCAGTGCCAGGAGCAGTGACGGTGATGGCAGTCACCGTTCCAGCAGTAGCGCCGCTGCCGAGAGTCGCCGTTGCAGTCGCACCGGATCCCACCGCTGTCAGGGTGATGGCAGGCGCGCTGGTGTAACCAGAACCCGGAGTGGTGATGGTGAAGCCGGTCACCTTGCCGCCAGAGATCAGCGCGGTGGCAGCGAAGTTCGTGCCTCCCGCTCCAGTGTTGTCAACCGTCACGACAGGGGCCGTGGTGTAGTAGTCTCCGGCATTGTTGATGGTCACCGAAGTGATCTTGCCCGCATTGGTGCCGGTGCCGACCACTGGGGTAGCTACCGCGCTTTGCCCCGAACTGACGAGCACGTTGGGCGCCACGGTATAGCCGGTTCCGGCTGCAACCCTGGTGATGGTGCCGACGGTTATCCCGCTCAGCACCGCGGTGCCGGTGGCGCCGCTGCCAACCGGCAGGATGTTCACCGTCGGGACACTGGTGTAGCCCCAGCCTTTGTTGGTGATGACCACATCGGTCACTGCACCGCCTGAGAAAGTGGCCGTGGCGGTCGCGCCGACACCCCCACCACCGGTCAGGGTGACCTTCGGGGCCGTGACATAGTTGGCACCACCGACCACCGAGGTGAAGTCGGAGACATACTTGCCGGAAGCCGTCTTGACCAGGCCACGCGGGATGCTGACCGCCATGGTTCCACTGGCCGACGGGGCCAGCGTGATGGTCCACACGTTGGTCGGCAGGAAGCCGGGCAGGCCGGTGCCCTTGACCAGCGACTGAACCACGCCGTTGGTGACCAGGACGTCGCTGACGGTAAAGTCGGCAGGCACCACGTTCTCGGTGGCATCCGCAGATGCGTTGCCATCACCACCCACGATCATGTGGGTATCGTCTACCTCGGTGAAGGTCGCCATCAGCTTGATGGCGGTCAGCGACGAGGCCGGAGCGCCAGCGGCTGGGCCCGACGGCTGGGCATTGATAGCGACACCGATGGTGTCGGAGCCAACACCATTATCGCGGGCGATCGCCCTAGCAATTCCAGGGCTGATGGTGATCGCCGTGGTGGCCGAACTGGTGCCCGTCACCGCCGTCACCGTGTGGGTGCTGGCCGGGGTGTATAGGCCGCCCGAGATAGTCACCGAATCTCCGACATAGAAGACACCGGTGCCGATCTTGACCTTGATTAGGGTCTGGCCGTTGACATAGGCGTTGGTCACGTTGCCGACCGCGAACGCATCGTCATCGACCTTGTAGCCCGAGCCGGTGCCACTGGCGAGCGGCGCGATGGCCACGGTCAGAGCAGGCACGGCGACGGTGATGGTGATCGGGTTGGATCCCGCACTGACCAGGCCACCGGCGCTGGTCGCCTTGGCGACCACGCTGTAGCTCTTGCCGTCAGTCAGATCTATGTTGGGCGTGTAGGTCCACTGCCCATTGCTGGCGGTTGTCACCGTGGCGGCCGAGGTGAGGGCCACTGCGCCTGCCACCTGCGGACCCGGGTTCTCAACCTCGTCCGTGGTGATGGCGATGCTGGTGTTCGCCTCGGCCGTGCCGGTGAGCACCGGACGAACCAGAGCGGTCGTGGTGTTGTTGACCGGACCGGTGATGGTCGGGGCGTTCGGTGTGCGGGCGTCAACGAAGACGTTGATCGCCGGCGAGGTCAGGGCGCTGGTCACTCCGCACAGATCGGTCTGGCTGAAGGTCAGCTGGTTGGCGCCGTTGGACAGCGGAGTGCTGTCGCCAGCGCTCGCCAGGAAGGTGTACTCCCAGGTGGTGGCGGCAATGCCGACCGTCTTTGGGGCCAGGGCGATGCCGTTGCGGAAGACGCGAATGGTTGCGCCCTTATTGCAGGTGCCCGACACCTTGAACTCGGTCGTCGAGGTGTTGACCGTGTTGTTGGTGCGGGTCAGCACCACGTCGGCACCGGTCTTGTAGGTGCTTGCAGCCGGCACATCGACATTGTCCAGCGTGCGCAGGTGGAAGATGTTCGACTTAACGCTGGTGATGTTCGACTCGTCATCGGTGTTGGCGGCGATGTCGTCAGGACCATTTGCATCGTTCGTACTGTTGAGGGTGTTCTCATCGCGCCAGACCGCAACCAAGCTGTAGACGGTGAGATCAGCGAACGAACTCACAGGTCCAGTCCAGGTCTTGGCCGTCCCGTCGTAGGTGCCGATGATCTCGGTGCCGGTCGCGACGATATCGGCGGCGTCGCTGATGAAGCCATCCTTGCGGTAGACCCGCAGGGTGCCGGCGGTGCCGAGGGTGGTGCCGGCACCATCCTTGGCGTCAGTCACCTTGATGCGCGGACGCAGGGTCGACACCAGGTAGTTCGTGTTGCCTTCGGACGAGTCGGCGATCGCCTCGCCGCTGACGACGGTGGGCTTCTCAAGCTTCGGCGTCGGGGTGGTAACGATCAATGCGACCGGGGTGGTGTACGCGCTGACCGCACCAGAAACCTCAGTGTACTTGACCCGCACGTCATAGGTGCCGTCTGCCAGCTGGGCAGTCGGGGTCCAGGTCGAGCCGACGAGCGTGCCGGTCTTGGCCACGTACGGGTTCGCACCAGCGCCATCGTCGTCGACCTCGACCGTCACCGCGGTCAGGCCGGTGCCGACGGAGATGTTGTCCTGAGAAGCATTGAGATCGGTATCTGCGGTTATGGTCAGGCGAGGCTTGTGCTTGGTGCTCGGCGAGGTGTCCAGCAGTGCCACGACCGGTGTAGGCGTCGAGATGGTCAGAGCGACGGTGTTCGAGGCCACCGACTCGTTGCCGGCCGAATCGGTCCATGTCGCGTAAAAACCATAGACGTCATTTGCGAAGGCAGCCGTCGGGGTGAAGGTCCATGGGCCGGAGCCAGTGATGGCTCCAATAATCTCACTGTTATCCGACGCTTTGTAGACCTTGATAAGATTGGTCAGCGGTCCCGTGATGGTCAGAGTCGGGGTGTGATTGCTGGTCGGCGAAGCGATGCCGGAACCCAAGGTCACGGCAGGCAAGGTGGGGCCAGCAGTGACCTGGGTCTTCACTTCCAGCGTACGGGTCAGGTTAACCGAGTTGACCGAAGACTTGCCCCCTCCAGTTACTTTCATGGTCAGGACGATGTCGTATTTGACACCGTCCGTCAAAGACAGGGCATTCGTACCCCATTCCGTGGCGCCGACGGTCCACACGGCACTATCAACGCCAGCCGTGGCGCCTGCCGTGATTACCGCCGTCATCTGGCTGACCACCGGGTTGCTGGTGCCGAAGGCGAAGATGTCGACCTTCACTTCGGGAAGTTCCGCGCCACCCGACAGCACATGGGGAATGCCTACCGTACCCGTCAGCGTCGGCTTGGTGTTATTGAAGAATATATTGCCGCTACTTGGAGCGCCAACGGCGCTGCCACCGGTCTGCTGCACCACCGTCGAGATGGCAGGCTGATTCCATACGTAGTAGCTCCTGGTGACCGCAGCCGCAGCCGCGACGTTGCCAGCCGCGTCCTTACCAGTGAAGACGTACGTCTTGTAACCGATCGTGATGGCGCCAGTCGGGGCAAAGCTCCAATTGGCTGCACCGCCGAGACTGTCGACCTTGGCCGTTCCGGAGATACCGGTGCCGGTCACGTTAACGACCGCATCCAACACGCCGGTGGTGAACGCGCCGCTGACCGTTGGGGCATTAAGAAAGCCGAAATAGTCTGGCTGGACCACCGTGATCGTGGCCAGCGTGGTCGCTTCGATGAACTCGACGCTCTTGGCCACAGTCGCTGAGGCGAAGGCCACGCCAGTGGCGACCTTGTAGAACTTCGTCGGATCGATGGTCACCCGGGCCTGGCGATCCGCGTCGATGCCGGACACGTAGACCTTGAAGGTGGTGCCGTTGGTTTGTTCCATCTTCCAGGTGGCGGCCGCCCACGTGGTTCCGAGTGCGTCGGTGGCCTCTTGAGCAACCACACCATCGAAGATGACATCGAGGGTCGTGGCGGTGGCCAGGCCTCCCGCCGTTCCGAGTTTGGTCGGATAGACCGCTTCACTGAAGGTCACCGTAAAGGTCGCGGTACCGTCGTTGGTCGGTGCGCCGACCTGGTTGTTGGTTGTCAGCAGACCATTGCTGGAGCGCGAACCCGTCGAATCGACGGATATGACGACATCTGCAGCACTGGCCAGGCCAGCCAGCAGCAGGAGCGTTGCCGAGATGGCAACCCGGTGGCGTTTGGCGGAGGTGTGCGTCGAGATGGTCATGGCGGGATCCTTTGATGCGGAGGTAGTGCGAGAGTTGTCAGGAGACGGGTTGGAGGTCAGCATCGGCCAAGTTGACGACAACTTGACAACGATTTGCTCAACGAATCGCCACTGCTGGCAATTCCGTTGCTACATGCACATAAGCATGTGATTTCGATCTGAATGGTGGGCATGTAACACGGTCAAGGATAACCAGCCCGGACCTGACTGCAAGCATCCGCTGTATGATTTTCAAGTAACTGGCCAGCACCCGACGACCTGTCATCCTCGTACTCTCAGGTCGAACAGACGTCTTAGCGTAGCAACTGCAGCACGCTCTGCGGCACCTGGTTGGCCTGGGCCAGCATCGCCGTAGCGGCTTGAATCATCACCTGGATGCGAGCGAACTGCGCGCTTTCGGCAGCCATGTCGACATCACGAAGGATGCTTTCGAACTGCGCCAGGTTGTCGCCGGTCACACCCAACGACTCCATCACACGCTCCACCGTATTGCCTTGCAGTGAACCGGTCTGACCGCGCGTGCGGTTGACCTCAGCCAAGGCTGCATCGATGACCTGCAGGGCTTCGGTCGAATTCCCATTCACCAAGGCCTGGTTCAGGATCAGGTCCTGCAACGAGGCGAATCCGCTGGCCGCCAGGTTGGCGCTGTGGCCAAGCGCCCCAGCTCGCATGTCGGCAATCTCGACCACGGTTCGCTGACTGGCCAAAGATCCCAACTGGAACGCCGTGGTACTGGTTCGTTGACCGGTCAAACCAGCCGCCGGAGGTAGGATGGTCGCCCCGATGCCACCACCCGAGGTGTCGGCGATAGTCAGACTGAAGGCTTTTGGCTGGTAGCCGGTGTAGGGTCCAGGAGGGATCTCCGGTCCGCCATCGGTGTTAGAAAAGGTCCGACCATTCGGCGACGTAATGTCCTGCAGCATGTTCACGGTCTGCGAGGCCCCGTTGCTGTCGGTGTATTGGATCTGGACGATCTGATCGACCCCGGGAACAGGCGTCTGCACCAGGAAGCCGCCAATATCGCTGGTCGCCGAGATTAGACCGCTGCCATAGGACGTGCTTTCCATGGTCATGTTGCCGGTCACGTCGTCGTAGCCGGCCATCACGCCAGTGATCGAGGTCGCGGCATTGATCGCAGAAACCGCCGTTTCGATGGTCGCTGAGGCTGGAATAGCGATGACCGTCGTGCCCTTCGGTCCGGTGATCGTCATGGTGCCGGGTCCGCCGACAGGTGAACCACCTGGTGTCCCAGGTCCGAACAGTTCGGTCTGACTGGTGCGCTGCATCGGCCCCGAGATCGCGCCGATGGTCAAGGTACTGCCCGTCTTGACCCCGCCTGGTATACTCGTGCTGTCGGCCTTCAGCGCCGTGTACACCTCCTTGGCATCGTCCGACAGCGTCACATCAGCCAGACTGCCGTCGAGCAGGCTGACGCCACCAAACGTGGTGGTGGTGGCGATGGTGGTGATCGACTTCACTGCCTGGTCGAGGTCCTGCTGCAGGGCTTTCAACTGCGACGGATCCTGGGTCGCCTCATTGGCGGCGTTCAGGGCCAACGCGCGCATGCGCTGCAGAACCTGGGTGATCTGGTCCATGCCGCCTTCGGCAGTCTGCAGCATGGTCACCGCTTCTTCGGCGTTATTGCCGGCCCGCTCGATGCCGCGCCGGCTGTAGCGCACCGCGTTGGCTACGACCATGGCGGCCGGATCGTCGGCGCTGCGGCGGATGCGCTCGCCAGACGACAGATGATCCAGGGTGCGGCTCATCATCCGGTCGGTGCGCGACAGGTTCGCGTTGGTCAGCACAGACATCGGGTTGTAGTTCAGGCGGATGGCCATGGCGGGACTCCACCCGAGCCAACGCAAGCGCCGGGCCAAGCCGGGCAACCGGGCTCTGGCACGACCGATGCGTATGCTGTAGGGTGCGCGAGCAAACCCACCGCCCCCGCGTAGGACATTGCAGCCCATGGCCTTGTGCCTGACTCCACAGATCGAGGCGATGACCCGGGCGGTCACCGGACGGACCCACGGCCTGTTCGCCGCCGACCTGGCCGCCCAGCGGGCAGTGGTCTCGGCGGCGATTGCTGGCCGACGCGTGCTGGTGATCGGCGGAGCCGGCTCGATCGGCTCGGCGACCATCCAGCAACTGCTGCCCTTCGCCCCAGCGGCTCTTGCCGTGCTCGACACCAGCGAAAACAATCTTGCCGAACTGGTGCGCACCCTGCGATCCGGCGAGCATGGCGCGCGGCTCGACCTGGCCGTGCAACCGCTCGACTACGGTTCGGCCTTGGCCAAGGCCTGGCTCGCCAAGCAGGCGCCCTTCGACCTGGTGCTGTCGTTCGCTGCGCTGAAGCATGTCCGTTCAGAACGCGACGCGTTTAGCCTGCTGCGCATGCTGGAGGTCAACCTGCTGTCGGCCGACCGCTTCCTGGCCGCCTGTCGGGCGCACGGCCATGGCGATGCCGGCGTGTTCCTGGTATCGACAGACAAGGCTGCCGAGCCAGCCTCGCTGATGGGCGCCAGCAAGCGGGCGATGGAACTGCTGCTGTGGTCACACGCCCTGCCCCGTGCGACCACCACGCGATTCGCCAACGTTGCGTTCAGCGACGGCAGCCTGCCGTGGGGCTTCCTACAACGCTTGGCCAAGCGGCAGCCGCTTGCCGGACCCAGCGATGTGCGCCGCTATCTGGTGTCGCCGGCCGAGGCCGGCCAACTCTGCCTGCTGGCGGCCCTGTGCGCACCCAACCGGCACGTCCTGGTTCCCGAACTGGATCCGACGCGGGACGCCTTCGGCTTCGACGCCGTGGCCGCAGCCGTGCTGCAGGCGCACGGTCTGCACGGCGCGCCGTACGCCGACGACGCTTCGGCCAGAGCGGCAGTCGAGCGCGAGGCCGCCACCGGTCGCTGGCCGGTAGTGTTCAGCCCCAGCACCACCAGTGGCGAAAAGGCTATGGAGATCTTCGTCGGCCCAGGCGAACAGGCCCGCGATTGCGGCCTGGTTCGCTGCCGCGCCATCCCTGCCGCCCCAGTCGACCGTGCCGCGCTCGACGAATTCCTGGCTCTGGTCACATCGGCCGTGTCCGGCGGACCGGTGCCAGAGAAGGCCGCCATCGCCAGCGCCCTGGCCCGAGTCGTTCCCGAACTGCACCATATCGAGACCGGCCTGTCGCTGGATGGGAAGATGTGATGGAACAGATCCCCTTGTGCGTGCCATCCCTCGGAGTGGACGAAGAACGCCTGCTGGTCGAGTGCGTGCGTTCGACCTTCGTCAGCTCGGTCGGGCCGTTCGTCGACCGCTTCGAACGCGAGTTCGCCGCCGCGGTCGGCAGCCCACACGCGGTGGCCTGCGCCAGCGGCACCGCCGCGATCCATCTCGCCCTGCGCGCCCTCGGCATCGGTCCCGGCGACCGTGTCCTGTGCAATGACTGCACCTTCATCGCGAGCGCGAATCCTGCGATCTACCAGGGCGCCAGCGTCACCTTCATCGACAGCGAGGAGCGCAGCTGGAACCTTGATCCCATACTGGTCGAAACCGCCCTCGCCGACGGCGCGCTGCGCGGTCAGCCGTACAAGGCGGTGATCGCCGTGCACATTCTCGGACAGCCCGCCGATCTCGGACCCATCCTCGCCTCCTGTCGTCGCCATGGCGCGGTGCTGATCGAGGATGCGGCCGAAGCGCTGGGTGCGTCGTACCTCGACACCTATGCCGATCCGGCCTGCCGCGGCCGCCAGGTCGGCACGATCGGCGACATCGGCTGCTTCTCGTTCAACGGCAACAAGGTCATGACCACTGGCGGCGGTGGCATGTGCACGACCGGCGATCCTGCCCTGGCTGTTCGTCTGAAGCATCTGTCGACCCAGGCCAAACTGCCCGGCATCGGATTCACCCACGACGCGATCGGGTACAACTACCGCATGCCGAACGTGAACGCCGCCCTCGGCCTGGCCCAACTGGCCCGACTGCCCGGGTTCCTGACTCGCAAGCGGGCGATCGCCGCCCGTTACCGCAGCTTTGCGAGCGAACGTGGATTGATCCATCACCCGGTACTACCCGGCAGCGCCGGCAGTGAGTGGCTGCCGTCCGTCCTGGTGCCACGACGCGATGCCGTGATGAGCCGCCTCAACGCTGAGGGCATCATGGCCCGGCCGGTGTGGGCGCCGCTCGCCTGCCAGCCCTGCTACAGTGGATCACAGCGCATCGGCGGCGCTGTCGCTGACCGCATCGGGGCTGAAGGCCTCAGTCTGCCCTGCTCGGTCGAGCTGTCCGACGCGCAGCAGGACCGCGTCCTGGTCGCCCTCGCCCAAGCCCTGACAGAACCCCAGGCATGAACCGCGTCCTACTGGTCTGCCGTGGCAACATCTGCCGCTCGCCGCTGGCGGCGGCAATTCTCGCCCGGGCGCAGCCCGCGTGGCAGGTGGACAGCGCTGGCACCGGCACCTGGCATCTCGGCGAGCCTGCTGATCCGCGTTCGGTCGCGATCGCTGACCTGCATGGCGTGGATCTGTCAGGCCATCGTGCCCGGCAGGTCACCGCCGCCGACTTCGACGCCCACGATCGCATCCTGGCGATGGACGCACGCACGCTCGAAGAGTTGCGTCCACTGATCCCCACCGCCCCGCGTGCCCTGATCGGCCTACTGCCCGACTTTGATCCAGCAGCGGCCGGAGAGATCGCGGATCCCTATCACGGTGACGCCGCGGCCTTCGCCCACATCTACGATCAGATCGAACGCTGCTGCCGGGCCCTAGCGATCCACGCCCGGCCGCACAGCGGCCCGCCCCGTCAACGAACCGTCCTGCTGGAAGCCAGCGGCAGCCTGGTCTCGGCCTGGCTAATCCGCGCGGTGCGCTCCGCCGGCCATCGCTGTATTGCCTCGGACCTGGATGCCGACGCGGTCGGCGGCCACCTCGCTGACGGCTTCGCCATACTGCCTCGTCAGGATGATCCGCTCCTGTGGGACGCGGTGGACGCAGCCGTCTTGGCACATGGGATCGACGCCGTGATCCCCAGCCTCGACGAAAGCCTGCCGGCCTGGGCCGAGCGTCGTGCCGCCTACGCCGCGCGTGGCGTACAGGTGGTCATCAGTGACGCCGAGACGATCCGCGTGTGCTCGGACAAATGGGAGACGTGGCAGCTATTCCGTCGGCTCGGCCTGCCCGCTCCGGAGGCCAGCCTCGACCAGCGCTTCGAACTGATCAAGCCGCGCCAGGGCCGCGGCTCGCGCGGCGTCGTCCGCACCACCACGCCGGTCCCGATGGCGGGAATGCTCAGCCAGGAATTCATCGTCGGGACCGAATACACCATCGACGTCTGCTGCGCCGACGACGGCACCCCGCTGCATATCGTTCCGCGCCGACGTCTGGGCATCCGCGATGGCAAATCGACCGGCGGCGTCACTGAAGACCACCCCGCCATCCTCGAGGCGGTACGCCGCCTGTGTACCGGCATCCGTTTCCGTGGCCCGATCAACGTCCAGTGCATCGTCCGGGACGGCACCCCGTGGTTCATCGAGATCAATCCGCGCATCGCCGGAGGCATGGCCCTGGGCTTCGCCGCTACTGAAAACTGGCTGCCGCTGATCCTCGATGGCAAGCGTCCCAGTGCGACGCCACGCTGGGGCATGCGCATGCTGCGTCACTACACCGAGGTGTTCGCATGAGCCAGTTGGTGCTGATCGGCGGCGGCGAACATGCCCAAGTGGTGGCCGAGGCCGCCAGGCTGGCCGGCCACGAGATCCGTGGCTGCGTCGCGCCACAGGCCCAACCGAACTTCGTCTGGCTGGGCGATGACCACACCTTCCGCCTGCAGCCTGACGACCGTTGCATCCTTGCCATGTCGGGCGATCCGCGCAGTGATCTGCGCCGTCGGGTGGCTGCGCGCCATGCCTCGTTGTCGTGGACGAGTGTAATCCATCCGACAGCGATCGTATCGCCCACCGCCGACCTCAGTCCGGGCTGCTTCATCGCGGCCGGTACCATCATCGGCTTTCGGGCGCGGGTGGGGGTCCACGCCATCATCAACAGCGGAGCCCAGCTCGACCACGATGGCGTCCTGGCGGACGGGGCCCAGCTCGCCCCTGGAGCCATCCTCGGCGGCGCGGTGTCGGTCGGGGCGTGGGCGTTCATCGGCCTCGGGGCGCGTATCCGCGATCACCTGCGCATCGGCGAAGGCGCCACCGTGGGTATGGGTGCGGTGGTTCTGGCAGACGTGGCCCCAAGGACCATGGTGTACGGCATACCTGCCCGGCCGGTGGGATCGGAGCCCTGATGCGCATCCTCGCCCTCGTCCCTGCACGCGGCGGATCCAAGGGATTCCCCGGCAAGAATCTGGCCCTGCTAGCCGGCGAGCCGCTGGTCCGTCGGGCTTGGCGCACCCTTGCCGCCCTGCGCCGCCGTCATCCTGGGTTGATCCTCCGCCTCAGCACCGACAGCCCGACCATCGCCGCCACCTGGCCCGAG
>JBBQCI010000096.1:0-13510 GCA_038318565.1 Planctomycetota bacterium | reverse complement strand
CGATCTTCGCGAGAACCGGCTTCGGCGTTGAGGCCGACTGTCTCCAGGAAGCCGCTGAGGCCACCGGACGGTTCGCTTTCGCGATACTGCTCAGCAGCGGTGATCACCTCGCGCATGTTGCCCAGGCGGTCTTCCATCTCGGTCGGCGGGCGGTCGCTGTAGTGGCTCCCGATGTTGCTCAACTCGATCACGCCACGCACGCAGGCCGGCGGATCGCCCAGAGGGAGAGTGCGCAGCAAGCGCCATAGCCGGGACATGTCTGCGAGCGGACCTGCGGCCCGGCCGACCGCTACCTGCGCGAGCAGTTCTGGACGCTCCAGTACTTCGGTGGGGGCAACCAGCTGTTCTTCTGCGAATTCAGTCAGTTGATCATATGTGCCATCGCCGATGCCGCGTTTGGGCACGTTGATGATGCGCGACAGCGCACCGCTGTCGCGCGGGTTGACCAACAGCTTGAGGTAGGCGACGACATGCTTGACCTCTTCGCGGTCATAGAAGCGCGTTCCACCGTGCAGCTGGTAGGGGATGGCCCGGCGGCGCAGCGCATCTTCCAGGACGCGGCTCATCGCATTCGCACGGTAGAAGATTGCCATCTCGCCCCACGGACGCCCCTTCTCCTGGAATCGCGAGACGGCGGCAGCGATGGCGTAGCTTTCGTCCAGTTCGTCGTCGACCGAGAGCAGATTGATCGGCCGACCCTCGGCGTTGTCCGTGCGGATGGTCTTGTCCATGCGCTCGGTGTTGTTCTCAATGACGCCCTGGGCAGCGCGCAGGATGACCTGGGTCGAACGATAGTTGGTCTCCAGCTTGATCATGGTCACCGGATCGTTCGGCTTCTCGAAATCAGTCTGGAAATTCAGAATATTCTTGATGTCGGCGCCACGCCAGCCGTAGATCGCCTGATCGGGATCGCCGGTGGCGCAGACGTTGCGATGCTCACCAAGAAGGCGGATCAGCTTGTACTGGGCGGTATTGGTGTCCTGGTACTCGTCGATCAGGATGTAGGGGAAGCGCTCTTGCCAGCGGCGCTTCACCACGGGATCCTTTTCCAACATCCGCACCGGCTTCAGCAGCAGATCGTCGAAGTCGAGTTTGTTCTCTGAATCCAGCCGGCGTTTGTATTCCTGCGCGACTTCCAGGCAGAACGTATCGAAATCGTCGTTGGGCGTCAGGGTGGCGAGGTCGGCCAGCTGGTTCTTCCACTCAGAAATGCGGTGGCAGAGCTTCTTCGGTTCGAAGTCCTTGGGGTTGCGGCCCAGGTCTTTGACGATCTGGCGGACGTACTTCTCTGGCTCTTCGTTGTCGCAGATCGTGAAGTCGCCGTCGGTTCCGTCACGCGAGCGCTCCATGCGCAGCATGCGGTAACCGGCCGAATGGAAGGTGCAGATCCATGGCGTTTGAATGCCCAACAGGCGCTGGATGCGCTCCTTCATCTCGCCGGCGGCTTTGTTGGTAAACGTGATCGCCAACACGCGATCGGGCCTGGTGCCAGCCGCCTGGATGAGATTGGCGATCCGGTGGGTGATGACTCGGGTCTTGCCCGAGCCGGCGCCGGCGATGACCAACAGGGGGCCCTTGACGTGGCCGACTGCGGCCCGTTGGTCATCGTTCAGTCCGGCAAAAACGTCAACGGCAGGCATGCGTCACGGACCTTAGATCTAGTCGTCCAGCGTGTTACGTGGGGAAATCATCAAGCCTTCACCGGGATCGCCTGGCCGGCGAGCGGTACGTGGTCGATCAGCCGGACGCCGTCAACGACCACCGCGGCAGCCAGGACGCAGGTGTCGTTGGCGAACTCCGATTCAGCGAAGCCCTTCAGGGACACCACGTCGCAGTAGTCCAGATCGACGCCCTCGTGCACCAGCAGCTCTTCGGCGACGATCTCAATCAGCTTCAGGCTGGTGCTTTGGCCGGCGCGGTAGGCCTGTCGGGCCAGTTCAAGTCCGCGCGGCAGACCCAGGGCCTTTATTCGCATCTCGGGGTTCAGGCGCTTGTTGCGGCTGCTCAGCGCCAAGCCGTCGAGATCACGCACGGTCGGGGCGACGACGATCTCGGTGCCCAGGTTCAGGTCGCCAGCCACCCGCGAGACGATCAACGCCTGCTGCAGGTCCTTCTGGCCGAATACCGCGACGTCGGCGCGGACGATAGACAGCAGCTTGGTGACCACAGTCGCAACGCCCCGGAAGTGCCCGGGACGGGCGACGGCGCACAATTTGTCGGTCAGCGGGCCGACCACCTCAATGAAGGTGCAGTATCCGTCGGGATACATCTCGGAGGTCTCAGGAGTCCACACCGCGTCCACCCCGGCGGCCCGGCACATGGCCAGGTCGACCTCCAGGGTCTGGGGGTACTTGGCGAGGTCCTCGGGGTTGTCGAACTGAGTAGGATTGACGTAGATCGACACCACCACCAGGTCGGCAAGGCTCCGGGCCTTCTCGACCAGACTGATGTGGCCGGGGTGCAAAGCCCCCATGGTGGGGACGAAAGCGACGCGTTTTCCTGCAATCAGGGCGTTTTTGCTCCATTGGCGCATGTCGGAGATGGGTGAGATGAGGTCCACGGGAGGCTCCTGGCCGGTCTTGCAGCGTTTGCGCGGGTCGGAAGTATCACCTTCCGGAGGCTCGCGATGTCGTTTCTAACTGTGCGCGTGAAGGGGACGGAAGGCTATACCCGGCACAACCTGGGCAAGGATCGCACCGTCGTCGGGCGCGCCTCGGCTTGTGACCTGGCTGTGCCGACCACCAACATCAGCCGCGAACACTGTCTGGTAGTCCGCAAGGACGATGGCTGGTACATCGAAGACCTCAATTCGTCGAACGGAACCTACGTCAACAAGACCAAGCTGGCGGCTCCGCATAAGCTGATCGAGAAGGACATCGTCAAGGCTGGCTCGGTCCGCCTGACCTTCCATGCCGGTGATATCAACCAGGTCGAGGCCCTTGAGGTCGAAGCTCGCCGGAACAGCGAAGCCGATGATGGCGACGATCCGCCGACCCCACCAGTCGATGGACTGGCCGCCGCCGTGGTCTGCCCGACCTGCACCCTGTGGGTTAGCACCGCGCATCGTTCCCGTGGAGAAGCGGTAATCTGTCCGCGCTGCCAGGGCAGCGTTCCGGCTGGCTGACGGGTCCGCTTCTCAGGTCCAGCCCGTTTCCTAGGCTTCGCTCATGGCCAGTCTGCTGAACATGCGCACCAGGGTCAGCCTCGTCCAGCGGGTCGAGAGGATCCGTCCTGACGCGCTCCGGCTGTGGGGCACCATGGACCCCCACGCCATGCTCTGCCACTTGCATGCAGGCCTTGCCGTGACGTTCGGTGAGCTGCGCTTGCACGTCAGTGATTCGTGGATGAACCGCTGGTATGGCCGCCTCTTCGTCATTGACGGGCCACTGCCCTGGCCGCACGGGAAGCTCCAGGCGCCGCCAGAACTTTTGCCGGCTGCCAACCTGCATGAGTGGGATTGGGACCATCACCGCGTGGTCGAGTACATGCAGCGCTTTGCCGTAGGGCCGCATCAATCGTGGGGAGTCCATCCTCTACTTGGACCGTTGACGCCGCAGCAGTGGGGTCGGTTCAGTTGGCGTCACATTGATTTTCATCTGCGGCAGTTTGCATGCTGAAGTACGGCCTGCTGCTCGCGGTGGTCTTCCTGTCCGCCTGTGGCCAGGCACCGCCGGCATACCAAGGTGTGGTAGCCTGCGACGAGGAAACCCTGGCCTTCGAGGTAGCAGGTACGCTGGCCACGACCCGGGTCGAGGAAGGCCAGCACGTTGAGTCCGGTTCGCTGCTGATGGTGCTGGATAGCCGCACGCTGTTGTTGGTGCAGGCCCAAGCCGAAGCCGAGCTGCGGCTCGCCGAACGTCGGCAGGCTGCGCTTATGGCACCGGCGAGACCTCAGGATCTGGCTGTGGCCGAGGCTGACCTCGTGGCTGCGGTAATTTCGGCCAGAATTGCCGAATCGGACCAGACCCGAATTCAGGACCTATCCAGCCATGAACAGGCCAGTGAACAGGATCGTGATCGTGCAATCAACGCAGCCGCCAGGTCCGTAGCCAGCCTACAATCGGTGAAGGAACGGCTGTCCGTGTTGAAAGCCGGTGCCACGGCGGAGGATCTGGCCGTGGCCCAAGCCCAGGTGGCCCTAGCGGGTGTTACCCTGGAGCGGGCGAAGGAGCGGGTGGCACGTAGCGAGCTCCATGCGCCAGGCTCTCGCCTCATCCGGCACCTGCATCTGCGTCCTGGCGAGGTGGCCCAGCCGGGGACCCCGGCGATCACCCTGGCCGACAGCGATCGACCGTATGTCGACGCCTTCGTCCGGCAGGCGGATCTGGCCGCGCTCCGAGTTGGCGGCGTTGCTCACCTGCGGATTGACGGGATCCCAGCAATATCCGGCGTCATTGAGCGCATTGGCGAGCGCCTGGAATTCACCCCGCGATATCTCTTCGGGCCACACGACCGGCCGGATCTGGTCGCCCGGGTGCGTATTCGCCTGCCCCGCACCGATGGCCTGCATGCCGGCGTACCGGCCGATGTTACGTTCGGTCCGTGACGGCAACCATCGACGTCCACGGCCTGGCCAAGCGTTTTGGCGATCTGCAGGCGGTTCGCGACGTGTCGCTACAGGTGCAACCCGGCGAATTGTTCGGGGTGCTGGGGCCGAATGGCTCAGGCAAGAGCACCACCATCCGCATGCTCTGCGGGGTGATCGATCCCACTGCCGGCAGTGGCACCGTGTTGGGCCTGGACCTGCTGCGCGAGTCCGAAGCGATCAAGCGAGGCATCGGCTACATGACCCAGTCGTTCAGTCTGTACAGCGATCTCAGCGTCGGTGAAAACCTGCGTTTCTGGTCTGGGGTACACGGACTGGGCTTCCTGCGCGTGGGCGATCGCATCCGCGAACAGCTCGCCCGCTATCATCTGACCGACCGTACCGGACAGATCGCCGGCACCCTGTCGGGCGGCTGGCGTCAGCGCTTGGCGTTGGCCTGCGCCACCATCCACCGGCCGCAGTTGCTGGTCCTCGACGAACCGACCGCCGGAGTCGATCCGGTCAGTCGGCGCGAGTTCTGGCAGTTGATCGGCAGTCTGGTCCGCGATGGGACGACCGTCCTGTGCAGCACGCATTACATGGACGAGGCCGAGCGCTTCGATCGCATGGCGTTCATCTTCCAGGGACGCCTGCTGGGCACCGGTACGCCGGCCGAGCTGGCGGCGTCCGCCGGACTGAGTGTGGCCGAGGGCGTCGTTGCCGAAGCGGCAGACATGGCCGATCGGTTGCGCACCGATCCACGGATTGTCGAGGCTGCCGTGCATGGCCGCATTCTGCGCGTCGTCGCCCGCGATCCGGCTGCCCTGCCTGAAGGCCTACAGCCGGTCCGCACGACGATCGAAGACGCCTTCATCAGCCTCAGCGCCCTGGAACCGGGACCGCGGACATGAATCGTCTGCTCGCGGTTGCTTGGAAAGAGCTGATGCATCTCCGGCGTGATCGCCTGAGTTTGGCAATGATCGTGCTGCTGCCGACGGTGCAGTTTCTGGTCTTCGGTTTCGCCATCGACACCGACGTCCGGCATGTGCCGCTGGCGGTTCTGGATCGCGATGTGACGCAAGAATCCCGCGACCTCGTCCGACGACTGGAGGCGACGACCTATTACCACGATATCGGCGCTGTCGGTGGCTATGACGAGGCCAACCGGGCGCTCCGCGAAGGTCTGGTCGGCGCCGTACTTGTCATTCCGCCTGACTACGCCGCCGCCGTCGCAGCTGGCCAGCCACGGTCGGTCCAGCTGTTGGTGGACGGTTCCGACCCGATGACCGTCGGTTCTACCACCGGAGCGGCGAGCGGTCTCGCCAGATCGCTCAGCGAGGCGCTATTGCATGTCGAAGTCGACCTGCGCTACAATCCACAGCAGATCAGCGCCGTGTACATCGTCCCGGGCCTGGTGGGCGTCATCTTGACCTTCACCCTGGTCTTGATGACCGCCCTGGCGATCGCCCGCGAGCGTGAGCACGGCACCATCGAGGGACTGGTCGTTTCACCGATCCGTCCGTGGGAGTTGATCGGCGGCAAGCTTGCTCCGTACGTGGTCATCGGCTATGTGCAGATGACGCTCGTCCTCGGCCTGGGCAGCCTGCTGTTCAATATCCATCCAGGTCCCGGAGTTGTCGGCCTGTACGCCGTTGCCCTGCTGTTCATTGCCGCGAATCTGGCGGTCGGCCTGGTCTTCTCGACCATCGCCCGCACCCAGGGGCAGGCCATGCAACTGGCGGTGTTTTTCCTGCTGCCCAACATTTTGCTGTCCGGTTTCATGTTCCCGATCGCGGCAATGCCCGACGGCATCCGTCAGGCCACCGAAATCCTGCCGTTGACCCATTTTCTGCGCGTGGTCCGTGGTATCGTGCTGAAGGGGGCCTCGCTGACCGACCTGTGGGGGGAGATCGCCGCCCTGGCCGGCCTCCTCGGAGGTCTGCTGGTCCTCGCCACCCTGCGGGTACGCAAGCGGCTGGCATGACTTGCCGTCCGCCGCCGAGAGTAATCATGCTAGCCATGCCTACCTACGAGTACGAGACCATACCGAAGCAGGCCGGCAAGCCGGCGGTGCGTTTTGAACTCTATCAACCGATCACCGCCAAGTCCCTGAGCGTCCATCCCGAGACCGGCGAGCCGGTCCGTCGGGTGATCTCTGGCGGGCTCGGCATCTTCACCGAATCGAAGTCCTCCGAAGGACCCAGCCCGTGTGCGACCGGTGGTTGCGGCATGCAGGCCTGCGACCTACCTCAGGGAGGCGGCTGCCAGAACGGTATGTGCGGAATCTGATCGTTTCATGATGCGGACGTGGCGGAATTGGCATACGCGCTGGGTTTAGGTCCCAGTACCGAAAGGTTTATGGGTTCGAGTCCCATCGTCCGCAGTTTTTCTGGCTTCTGTGCATATCTGAAATGAGGACACCGGTCCGCCTACCGGACGGTTTTCCTGCAATAAAGGACATACGCATATTGACATGCCTCACGCTCCCGACGGTATTCGCGCGTGACCGAACCCGGCACGAGTTGATCAAGTCGCAGCTCGGTTTTCCCGTCCGGCACGTAAACCGTGGCGGCATCGGCTTCGCCGATTAGATGCCGCCACCGCAGCCCGGCGCCCGCTCCATCGCTGTGCGATGGCGCCCGCTCCATCGCACAGCGATGGAGCCCCGGCAACTTGTCCTGGCGCGACTCAGATCAGATCGAGATGCGGTAGGCTTTGGTCGGCTTGACCGTGGCGACGATCTGGTCGAACACGGCGGCTGGCACCGGATCGTCGAGGGTGAGCAGGACGAGGGCGTCGCCGCGGCCATCGATGCGCGAGACTTCCATGCGGGCGATGTTGATCTTGTTCTCACCCAGCAGACTGCCGTATTTACCGACCATGCCCGGACGGTCCGGGTATTCCATGATCAACAGATGACCGCCGATCGGCAGATCGATCGGGTACTCGTTGTACTGCAGGACGCGCAGTTGGCCGTTGACCAAGCCCCCAGCGATAAGCCGGTCACCATCGGCAGTGACCGCCTTGACAGTCAGCTGCGGGCCGGTGCCGACATCGCGCGCCGAACTGGTCATGCCGATGCCGCGCTCCTTGGCGATCTGTGCAACGGTGACGAAGTTGACCACCTGGTCGCTGATCTTCGACAGGGCACCCTTCAGGGCTGCCACGGCCAGTGGCTTGATGTCGTACTTGGCGAGATCACCCGAGGCGATCACCTCGATACCCTTGAGCGGACTGTCGAGCGTCTGGGCCAGGGCGGCGCCCAGGCTTTCGGCCGCTGACAGGTAGCCGTCGATCGCCGGGTCGACGCGCAACTGCACGTTGACCGCGTTGATGATCTTTCCGCTGGCGAAGAAGGCATTGAACTGGTTGGCGATGTCGACGCTGACCTTGGTCTGTGCCTCTTCGGTGCTGGCGCCCAGGTGCGGGGTGATGATCGAGTTGGGCAGGCCGTAGAAGGCGCTGACGGCTGGCAGGGGTTCTTCGGCAAACACGTCGAACGCAGCGATAACGTGGCCTATCTTGACCGCTTCGATGAGGGCTGCCTCGTCGACGATGCCGCCGCGCGCGACGTTGATGATGCGGACGCCCTTCTTGACCAGCTTGAGACGGTCGGCGTTGATCAAGTTGCGCGTTTGCGGGGTCAGCGGGGTGTGGATGGTGATGACGTCGGCGCGCTTGAGCAGCGTTTCGAAGTCGACGCTTTCGATACGCAGTTCCTTGGCCACCTCGGGTGACAGGAACGGGTCGAAAGCGATGACCTCCATGCCGGCAGCCTGCATGACTTCGGCGACATGCTTGCCGATCTTGCCGAGGCCAAGAATGCCGAGGGTCTTCCCGTGCAGCTCGACGCCGACGAAGGACTTCTTGTCCCATTCGCCCTTGGTCAGCTTGGCATGGGCCTGCGGGATGTGGCGGGCGCTGGCGAAGATCATGCCGATGGTGTGCTCGGCGGCCGAGATGATGTTGCCCAGGGGGGCGTTCATCACGATCAGACCGGCGGCAGTGGCGGCGGGAACCTCGACATTGTCGACACCCACCCCGGCCCGGCCGACGATCTTCAGCTTGGGCGAGCCAGCCTTGACCACCGCGGCAGTCACCTGGGTGGCCGAGCGGATGACCAGGCCATCGTACTCACCGATGCACTTGAGCAGTTCGTCGGGGGTGAGCTTGCGGCTTTCGACGGTGTGACCACCCTGCTTGAGGATGGCGAGACCTTCGGCGGCCATGCCGTCGGTAACGAGGATGCGGGCCATGGTGACTCCTGCGCAGGAGGGTGCGCGGTTCGGTGCTGTGAGGCGGCGACACTCAGCAGTGCGGTGTACGGATCAACCCGCATGCATGTTGCATGCGATGGATTTGGGACATCGCACCTTTGATCCATGTCAACGTTGCATTTGAGTTAGAAGAAATTCTGACGTTCATCGATTGACAGCGCCAGCGCATCCGTAGGTCATTACAGACCCATGTCGACCTACGAGATTCGTGACCCGATCCATGGCACCATCGTCATCGATGATGTCGAACGAGCCGTAGTTGATCATCCCTGGGTGCAGCGGCTGCGCCACATCCGCCAACTGGGCTTCGTGAATCTGGTCTATCCGGGTGCCGTGCATGACCGCTTCCAGCATTCCCTCGGCGTCATGCATCTGGCCGGCGCACGTTTTGCCCGGCTGCGGCCTGGATTCCACGCCTTCGCCGCAGCTGATCTGGATCATGCCTGGCGGGTGGCTCGATTTGCCGGCCTGCTCCATGACGTTGGTCATCCGCCGTTTTCCCACACCGCTGAAGTCTTGTTGCCGCCGGTCGAGCGCTTTCTGCTACCCGACGACTGGTATCGACCCGGCCTGAAGCCGCACGGGCGACAGGCGACGCACGAGGACTGTTCGCTCGCCATCATCCACGGACTCGTGGGAGAAGGCGTGCTGGACGATGGCCTCGCCCGCGACGTCGCCTCGGTGCTGTCACCAGCCGTACGACGTGGCCCACGCCTGGGCGGACTTGGCAGCCTGGTCTCGTGCCTGCGTTATCTCGTTTCCGGTGAGGTCGACAGCGATCGCTGCGACTATCTGCTGCGCGACAGCCATTTTGCCGGCGTCACCTACGGCATCTACGATCTCGACCGTTTGCAGGCCTGCGAAATGGTCCTGCCCGGCCCTGACGGTCCCGAAATCGGCCTTGATCTGCATGGGGTGCATGCCTTGGAGGCGCTGCTGCTGGCGCGCTACCACATGTTCCACCAGGTCTATTTCCACAAGACCCCGCCACCATTCGAGCATTATCTCGAGCAGGCTCTTGCCGAAGGCGAAATCGAACTGCGCATCGACGGACTGCAGGACCTCGTCGAGTTGCGTGACGACAGCGTCCACGCCCGGTTGCATGAGGCCCGGGCGCGTGGTGGGGTGTGGAGTCGGCGCATCCTCGATCGCGAACCGGCGAAACTGGTGCTACGTGAACGGGTCGGCCTCGATCAGCCCGAGAACTTCCTCGCTCAGCAGGTTGTCGACGACCTGAAGAACGCCGGCTGTCGGGTGTTCACCCGCCATTCGAAGCAGGTCTTCACCAAGCTGGCCGGTGCCGGCTCAGCCATTGATGGCGTCCGCTTGATGTGTGAACGCCGTGTCCTCGGTCGCTCGCTGATCGAACCGGTCGCCGCGCACAGCGATCTGCTGGCGGCGTTCAACCGGCCGATCGACCTCCGCCACACCTATGTGCTGCGCGACGATGCTACGAAAGCGGCCGCCGTCATGGAATCGGTGCACGTCCTCTAGCTGATCCGCTGGGTCTCAGTCGCGACGCTGGCCGCCGATCAGTCCCGCACGCCAGGCCCAGTAGAGCATTTGCATGAGCGCGACAACGGCCGAGGCGACATAGGTCATGCCGGCGGCGTTCAGCACACCCCGTACGGTGTCATCTTCTTCTCCGGGACGGGTGATGCTCAAGGTGGCGAGGGCGACCTTCGCCCGCTTGCTGGCGTCGAATTCATTGACCACGATGAACAGCGAGCAGGCCAGGGCGATGCCGAATCCGAACACCCCGCACATGGCAAGAGTGTACTGCCAGGTGTCCGGAACCAGTTTGCCGCCAGCGGACAGCATCAGGCCGGCAATCACCAGCCAAGGGGCCAGCATCGATCCGAAATGAGCCGGATAGACAAGAATGGTCCGCATCCACATGCTGAACGCGCCCTGGGCGTGCTGCAGCGCATGGCCGACCTCGTGAGCGGCGACACCGGCTGCAGCGGCGGTACGACCGTTGAAGACGTCGGGCGACAGATTCAGGGTCTTGACCCCTGGGTTGTAGTGGTCGCTGAGAAAGCCCTGGTGCTCGTGGACCGTTACGTCGGCCACGTCATTCTGGCGAAGTATGGCCCGGGCGACTTCCGCCCCGGTCATGCCCGAACGCAGCGTGACCTGCTTACCGCGGTTGAACCGGTATTTGACGTAGCCCGAGGCGGCCAGCGAGAGGGCCATGCCCACGACCATGATGGCGATATGGATGAGATCGAAGCCGAACATGTCATTTCCCCCTATATGGGTAAATGTTTAGCTACATGCATGCCAAGGCAAACCGGACACGACGGACCATCTACAAATCGCGAAAATTATTTCGCCTATAGGCCAATTAGCGATTTCCAATGCCCTTCGACAAGCACTTCCGCAGGGCCGAAACGGGCCTTATAGGTCATCTTGGCGCAGCCAGCTACCCAGAAGCCAGGATACCACCAGCGCAAACCCTGATCGCGGGCAGTCGCGATCTCCGCCATGGCCAGCACAGTGCCCAATCCTCTCGAACGCTGCGCGGGATCCCAGTAGCAGTACACGCTGCTCCACGCGTCGCCAATTACATCGCACAAGGCTACACCGACCAGACGACCTTCAGCATCGCGAGCGTGCAATTCGCCGCCAGGGATCCCTTCATCGTCGGTCAGAAAGCGATCGGGACGTTCGTCGTTATGATCGTCGTGAATTGCGCTCTGATACTTTCTCCACAGGGTGAGTCGTTCATCATCGCATCCGCGATCCTGCCAAACAAACGTCAGATCGGTATTCCGACGCCAGATGCGGCGCTGGTCGCGTCGGGGCAGGTAGCCCTCAACCGCCACCCGAATCGGTTGGCAGGCCGTGCAGCCCGGACACATCGGGGCATAGAACATGCTGCCGTTGCGCCTGAAGCGGTTGTCGAGCAGTGTCCGATACAGTTCTGCGTCGATCGGTTCAGCTGCTTGGAAGGCATGGAACTGTCGTCCAGGCAGATACGGGCAGGGGCCGGCATTGATGAGGGCGCCACGCAGCGAGCGGTCCGCAGGGGGCGTCACGCATGCTCCGCGCTGGTGGTTTCCGCAACCCGGATTCCGGACACCACCGTGACGATCAATAGATCGGGAAGCGCCCGCACAGCGCCCGCGCTTCGGCCTTCACCACGGCCAGGGCGGCGGGATCGTCCCGTCCCTTGAGGGCGCGGTCGATCAGACGGGCGACCTGCACCGCCTCGGCGACGCCGAAGCCGCGGCTGCACACCGCAGGGGTGCCAATGCGGATACCGCTGCCGGCCTGGGCGGGCTGCGTGTCGAATGGGATCAGATTCTTGTTCACCGTTATACCGACTTCATGGAGTTTGTCCTCGGCCTGCTTGCCGGTGACGCCTTGGCTCATGACGTTGAGCGAGAACAAGTGGTTGTCGCTGCCGTTCGAGACGACTTGCCAGCCGAGTGTGATGAACTCATTGGCCATCGCGCTGGCACTGGCCTGAACACGGCCCATGTATTCGGCGAATTCGGGCCGCAGGGCTTCGCCAAAGGCGACCGCCTTGGCGGCGATGACGTGCATCAAGGGGCCGCCCTGGATGCCGGGGAACACGCGCGAATTGACCTTCTTCGCGTGCTCGGCGGTGCGTGCGAAAATCATCCCGCCGCGCGGACCGCGCAGGGTCTTGTGGGTGGTCGTGGTGACGAAGTCGGCATGGCCGAAGGGGGTCGGGTGCAGGCCGGCAGCGACTAGGCCGGCGATGTGCGCCATGTCGACGAAAAGAATGGCATTGACCTTCTTGGCGATCGCGGCGAAGCGGGTAAAGTCTAGCGTGCGCGAGTAGTTTGACGCGCCGGCGATGAGCATCTTGGGCTGGAACTCGGTGGCGATGCGCTCGACCTCGTCCATGTCGATGCGGCCGGTGTCCTTGCTAACGCCATAGCTGGCGATGGTGTAGTCGAGGCCCGAGAAGTTCAGCTTGTAGCCGTGCGTCAGGTGACCGCCGTGGTCGAGCGACATGCCCAGGACCTTGTCGCCCTTCTGCAGGCCGGCGGCCATGTAGACGGCCATGTTGGCCTGCGAGCCCGAATGCGGCTGCACGTTGCAGGCGTAATCGGTCTTGAAGAGCAGTTGAGCGCGCTTGATCGCCAGCTCTTCAGCCTGGTCGACGAATTCACAGCCGCCGTAGTAACGCTTACCAGGATAGCCCTCGGCGTACTTGTTGGTTAGCAGTGAACCCTGAGCCTCCATCACCGCCGTCGAGACGACGTTCTCGGAGGCGATCAGCTCGATGGTGTGTTGTTGGCGGTCGGTTTCGCGCTGGACGATGGCGGCGATCTCGGGATCAGCTGCGGCCAGTGTACGGGGAGCGGTGAAACGGGTGGCAGGGGCGGGGTTGGACATCGGGCATCTCCCAGGTCGGGTGTGTGTGCGGATGCCCAGGCGCGCGGCGAATGCCTCGGTGACTCCCTCGCGGTTGCCCGCGTCCGGCCCCAGCAGCGGGCCATCGAGCGCCAGTCGTCACCAATGGCCGGGAGGATGTACCTCTGGCGGGCGGTGCAAGCGGCCCGGACGAGGCTTAGGACAAGCCCCGTGGGCAAATTACATCTCGTCAGGGCCTGGCCGGAGTCTTGCCACTGGGCGGTCGCTTGCGCTCTGGTAGTCATGCACCTTACGGAGACCTACCTATGCGCCTGGCCATCATTGCTGCCGCCCTCGCCCTGACCGCCTGCGGCGG
>JBBQCI010000095.1:0-13843 GCA_038318565.1 Planctomycetota bacterium | reverse complement strand
GACAAAGCCCGCGGGGGCAGGCCCGCAGGGCCGCGGGGGCAGAGCCCCTGAGCTGTTACAATAAATACTGAAACAGTGGGTCTCGGCGGGACGTTTAGGGCTTAGCCACGATGGTCCCAGACCATCGTTCGGGGCTTCATGCATCGCCACAATGGCGAACCTAAACCATGCACCAGGGCAGCGAAGGCAGAGGACGCCCTCAACAAAATCTCACGGACAAGGACGAGATTGGATATATCCCAGACAGCTGACGCGGACCGCTAAGAGGCAGCCTGCGCATCTGACACTCCGCCGCGCCGGTCGAGCGTCATTTGCGCAGACGCCAGGAATTGAGCAGCACCATGGTGCTGGACATCGCCATGGCGGCGCTGGCGATCATGGGGTGCAGTGACCATCCGGTGATGGGGACAAGTACGCCGGCAGCGAGCGGGATTCCCAGCAGGTTGAAAGCAAACGCCCACGCCAGGTTCTGCCGGATGGTGCGGGTCGTCGCCCGAGCAATGCGCAGGCTGTCTGGAAGCGTGGCGATACCGCCCCATGTCAGCACCACATCGGCTGCGGCTTGCGCCACCTGGGTGCCGCTGCCCATGGCGATGCCAAGATCGGCTCCAGCGACGGCGGGCGCATCGTTGAGTCCATCCCCAACCATGGCGACCAGACGTCCGCGGGATTGCGCGTCTGCCACCACGGCGGCCTTGCCTTCGGGAGTCATCTCTGCGTGCACCGTGTTGATGCCCAAGTCACGTGCGACCGCCTCGGCAACAGCGACACGATCGCCAGAAACCATGGCCACCGTGATGCCCATGGCCTTCAACGCGGCTACCGCCTGCCGTGCACCCGGCGTCGGCATATCCTGGACGGCCAGGACACCGGCGACCCGGTCATCCATGGCCACGATAAGCGGTGTCCGGCCCCGCTGCGCCAGTTGCTCGGCGTCAGCGCGGACACACTCGACAGCAACACCGAAGCTCTCTAGCCAGGCGATCGTGCCGATGGTGATCAGCTGCTGACCGACGTGAGCGCTCAGCCCATGACCGGGCACCACCGTGGACGGTGGCGCATTGCGCAGATCCAGGCCGCGATCCTGGGCGGCGCGGACCACGGCACGGCCGAGCGGATGCTCGCTGCCGACCTCGACCAGCGCAGCGAGATGGAGCAACTGCTCTTCGGTGAAATCCGGCTGCGGCACGATGTCGACCAGGTGTGGCTCGCCGGTGGTCAACGTTCCGGTCTTGTCGAGCAGCACGGTGTCGATGCGGCTGGCCATCTCGATGGCGGCTCCGCCGCGCATGAGGATGCCGAGTTGCGCGGCCCGGGAGGTCCCAACGCTGATGGCGGCGGGGGTAGCCAGACCCAACGCGCAAGGGCAGGCGATGACCAGGACAGCAATGGCATGGCTGACTCCGACCAGGAATCCCTCCATGCCAGGCCTGGCAATCATCCATCCCAGGACGGTCAGCGCAGCGATGCCAAGCACGACCGGAACGAAGATGGCACTGATGCGGTCTGCGATGCGGGCGATCGGAGCCCGCCCCGTCTGCGCTGCTGCCACCGCCGTCATGATGCGCCCGATTGTCGCTGCCGCGCCAATGGCAGTTGCGCGCACAGTGACGACGCCTGTCCGGTTCAAGGTGCCCGCCCGGACGGGGTCGCCCGGCTGCGCCTCAGCCGGCAGACTCTCGCCCGTGACCAGGGCGGCATCGATCAGGGTTCGTCCCGACAGGATGACACCGTCCGTCGGAAAACGGTCCCCAGGGCGTACCCGCACGACGTCACCTGACGCCAACGCTGCCACCGCCACCGTCTCGGAAACACCGTCCACCAGGCGTTCGGCGCGGTCTGGTTGCAGGGCCGCCAATCCGGCCACGGCATCGGCCAGTCGCCGCCGAGCGCCAGCCTCCAACCACCGACCAGCCAGGACGGCGGTGAGAATGACGGCTGCGGCCTCGGCGTAGAGGTCGGGATGGTGGCCACCGATTACCAGATGCTGGGTCCAACTGACGACCGAGCTGCCCCAGGCAGCCAGAACGCCGAGCGTCACCAGGGTGTTCATGTCCATGCTGCCATGACGCGCGCCATGCCAGGCGGCGAGCAGGATCCGCCGCCCCGGTCCGAGCATGACAGCCGTCGTCAGCAGGATCTGTAGCGGCGCATCCCACCAACTGCCTGAACCTGGCAGGTGGCCATGGCTCATAGCCAGGATCACGACCGGGATGGTCAGGAGGGCTGCCTGAATAGTCGCTCGCGCGAGCTCCCGTGATTCGGCCTGCGCCGTGCGTTCGTGGGTGGCAAGGGCGTCGTCAGTCGTCACTGGTTCGGCGCCGTAGCCGAGATCCCGGATCTGGCCAACGGCCAGCGCGACAGCGGCGTGCGCAGAGGCCTCAGTCGTAATTCGGGCCTGCCGGGTGACCAGATCCACGGCCGCAGCCTGGACACCTGGAACGGTGCGCAGGGCGTTGGTGATCCGGCTGACGCAGGCAGTGCAGGACATGCCCGTGACGGTCAGCGTCGTTTCGGTGGTCGAAGTGGGCATGGTGGTCCTCACCCTTGCTGACGGGGTAGTGGCCCTGCCATGACGGGATTTCTGGTCCCCGAGGCCCTGGGTCGGTTGTCGCTCCTCAAACGAAGCAAGTCGTCATGATCGGCAGTAAGACCCGTCTACGTAGGTAGGCCACAATTCCCTGGCCCGGAGCATCCATGCATACCACCACCCTCAGCATCACCGGCATGTCCTGCGGCAGTTGTCGCAACCACGTCGATGCCGCCCTACGCGCGGTAGCCGGCGTCACCCAGGTGCAGGTCGATCTCTCCGCTGGCACGGCTCGCACCACCCACGAGGACGATTTATCGCCGGCAGCCCTCATCCTCGCGGTCGAAGATGCCGGCTATGAAGCGCAGCTACGCGGGCCGATCGCATGACGACGCCAGCCCAGCAAGAGGCGCAAGCAGGTCTGCTGGCCGATCTGGATCGCTTCCGAGCCTTCATCCGCCGGCGGGTAGCTGATCCACACGCTACCGACGACATCCTCCAGGACGCCCTGCTGCGGGCCACCCGGCACCTCGACCAACTTCAGGACACGGAACGCATCGAGGCCTGGTTCTACCGCATTATCCGCCATGCGATCAGTGATCGCTCTGAGGCGCGGACTGCGCAGGCACTGGACGGCGAACCGGTTGCCGCCGCTGAGGATCAGGCCGAGATCTGCCGCTGCCTGGTCCCGCTCATCGATCGTCTTCCTCCGGACCAGGCCGAGGCGATCCGCTCCATCGATCTGTCCGGTGGCGATCCGGCGATGCTGGCGCGCACCGCCGGGGTGGAGATCAACACCATCCATGCCCGACGGGCTCGAGCCCGCAGCGGACTCCGCGAGCTGTTGCAGCAGGCCTGTCGAGCCTGCGCCACCCAGGGTTGTCAGGATTGCGATTGCCCATCACCGGCAGTCGTGGCTTCGTCATCCGCGCAGCCCTGATCGGCTCAATGATGCCGATGGCTTTGTCCGTCCGGCACCAGCGGACCCAGGTCTGGCGTGACCACCGGGATGCGTAGCCCGGTCTGCACCAGGGCGTCGACCGTCCGCTCCATCGGATGGCCGACGCGGTGTTGCAGGTGGAACTGCAGGTGCGCCGCCCCGATGCGATCAATCACTGCCTGCGCGTCGGCGCGGTGACCTGCGCGCACCAGGGTGACGGCCTGCAGCGCCTGGAACTCGGTATGGTCGGGGTTGATGCGCAAACCGCGCCCCACTGCCCGAGATAGGTCGGCGGTGTCCCCGCGTGCCAGGGCTTCGTAGGCGAGAATCAGCGGCGGATACATGCTGTCGGGATCAGCCCCGCTGGCGACCAGTCCCAGATGCTGTGCGCTGGTCGGATCCTGCTGGGATAGTGCTGCCCGGCCGGCTGCGATCAGTGGCCAGAAGTCGCCGGGCCGGATCCCGCAGCACTTCCCAGGCCCGCGCATTGATGGCCGCTGACGGAGCGAAAACGGCCATGACCGTGCCTACGCTATCGGGTTCAGCCAGGGCTGCAGCAGCATCCACACCTGCCGGAAGCGCAGGATCATGGGCCTGGAAGCGGCTGACGGCGCAGACCCGCCCCAGCGCCCGCCACCCCGGCGTCGGTCCGCTGATGGCGAGCGCCTGGGCTGCGCGCGCGGCCTCGTCCAACTGGTTCCGTTCCGCCGCTGCTCGCCATGCCCAGACCAGCGCCTCGGCAATGTCGCGAGCCACGGGATGATCCTGCCAGCTCGGCAGTGGCGCGGTGCTTTTCAAAGCGATGCCGACATCGGCCAGGGCGGTCTGCCACTCCTGGAACTCCCCGGGCCATGGCCCGGTGCGCCGGACATGATCAAGCAATTGCCGGAGGTGGAGGCGCTGCTCGGCAAGGCGTGCCTGCTGCGCCAGTACATCGCCCGCCGCGTGCAGGCGCTCGGCGAGGGCGTGTGCCTCTCCGTCGGCAGGGATCCGCCGAGATAGGCAACGAGTTCGTCAGTCGTCGGCGCGGTGGTTTCTATGGGCTATCCCGGTAGATGACGACGACATGATCCGCCGTAGCCGCTCAGCCAACGCCAGTGCGTCATAGCCTCATCCGAATCCGGCATACCGGCCTCGAACGTTATTGAAAAGCTGGGCCGTGCGGACGGCATGACAGAGGCTGCCGGTGCCAGCATACGATCATGCCTTGGAGGGATCTACGCCCGAGGTCGACGTCTCCAGGGCCGCTTGACGCTTCAGTTTCCGCTCCCACCACCAGGCGTAGAAGACCGGGACGCTGAACAGGCTGATGTAGTCGGCGATCATGCCGCCGATCACCGGCAGGACCATCGGACGCATCAGCTCGGCACCGCGACCGTCGCTCCACAAGATGGGAATCAAAGCCAGCAGGGTGGTGCAGTTGGTCATGATCGCAGGTCGACGACGACGCAGGCCGGCCTGGAAGACGCGCTGATGAACCTCGGGGATGTTGGTAGGCGCCGTCTTGAACAGATCGTGCAGGTAGGTCCCCAACAGGATGCCATCGTTGAACATTACCCCGAGCAGGACCAGGAAGCCGACGATCACGGCTGTCGTCATTTCCGCCCCGTACAGGTAGACGGCGATGAATCCGCCGGCGGTCGTCACCGTGACATTACAGGAGATGATGATCGACGTGGTCAGCAGCGAGCGCGTACCCCACAGGATCAGCACGAGCATGACACCCATGGCCATGCCGATGACCCAGGTCATGGTCTGATCGGCCTTCATCTTCTGCTCGAAACGCCCGACCCAACGGTAGGTCGCACCGGCGGGCAAGCTCAGCTCGCCGCGCTTCATCGCTTCCTGTAGCATGCGATCAGCCTCGCGCACGACCTCGACTTCGGCACGGTCGCGGGCGTTGAGCAACACGTACTGCGTGCGCTTGCCGCCCTCGCTGCGGATCGCCATCGGACCAATCGTCCAGGTGACCGCATTCGGATCGTCGCGCTTGGCCGTCACCGTCACCTGCCCGGTTTGCTGCGTGGGGGCACCCGGCGCCCGGACCGCCAGCGGATCGATGATGCCAGGCGGTAACGGATCCCCGGCCGCGATGGTCAGTTCAGCGAGAGTCGGCGATAGGGGGGTCAGGTTGCGCCCGATACCCAGCGGCTGGCCCAGGCGCCACGCCTCGGGGGTAATGCCGTCGAAGCGCAGGGTGTAGACGGTCGGCGAGGCGGTGAGCAGGTTCAGCGCGATGGCGCCGTGCCCGGCCGCGACCGGGACTTGGAGCTGGGCGAACTCGTCGGCGTCATCGCGGCGCTCACGCGGGTAGCGGATGCGGACGTTGTAGCGCAGCGTCCCCTCGACCGAGGTGATGATCGGCATGCCGCCCAGCGCTGTCTCGATGGTCGACAGCACGCGCTCGGCGGTGATGCCAAAACGAGCCATCTTGCGCTCGTCCAGACGGATCTCGGCATAGGGCTTGCCGCCCTCGCGCTGCATCTGCACATCGGCTGCGCCGGGAACACGCTGGACCACCTTTTCTGCTTGTTCAGCGAAATGCTCCAGGGCCGCCTGGTCGTCGCCCAATATCTGCAGGGCCATCAGCGAGCGGATGCCGGTCGATAGCATGACCACGCGCGTCTCGATCGGCTGCAGCCAGCTTGGTGCGACACCTGGAATGTCGCTGGCCGCGCCGAGGGCCTGGCGCACTTCGGCCAAGGTCCGCGGACGCGTTTCGGTGCCGCCGTCTGGTTGTGTGATCTCGTGTACCGGCCACTCGTGGTAGGGCTTAAGCAGCACCACGGTCTCGATCATGCCGATCGGCGCCGGGTCGAGGGCTGTCTCTGCTCGGCCCATCTTGCCCATCAGCGCGGCCACCTCTGGCACACTGGCGATCGCCTTGTTCTGCTGCATCATCACGCGCTGCGTCTCGCCCAAACCGGCGGTGGCGGGCACCGAGGGCATGAACAGCAGTGAGCCTTCGTCGAGAGGGGGCAGGAAGCTTGCACCGATGCCCGGGAAGGCCCGGCGCATGGTGGCATCGATGCGGGTTTGGGTGATGTCGGCGCCGACCAGGGCGAAGCCCTGACGTAGGGGCCAGCTCACCGTCGCCCAGCCGGTGCCCAGCATCCAGCCGAACAGCGCCACCGAGGCGATGGTCACGGTGAAGGCGATCTTGTGCCGCAGCATGCGGGTCAGGGCCCAGTCGTAGGCGATGGCGATGCCGTGGCTGACCGGGTTTTCTTCGTAGCTGACCAGTTCCTCGCGACCAAGGCGCCAGACTGCGTAGGCAGCGAGGACCGCACCCAGGGGTGCGGCGAGGAGGCCAGGCAGGACCACCGCCCAGCGGCCGTGGTCGAGCGGGAAGCGCAGCCCCTCGGGGAGCAGAATCATGAACACGACGCCGGCAAGCAGACCGGCTAAGCCTAAGATTACCGGCTTGCGCGCCTGCCACGGCGGCAGCAGCAGCCGGCAGAGCACTGGGACGAGCAGCATGCCGAAGATGACGGCTGCGCCGATCGCCATGGTCTTGGTCGCCGCCAGCGGCTTGAACAGCCGGCCAGCCTGATCATCGAGCAGGAAAATGGGGATGAAGCTGATGATGGTCGTCGCAGCGGCGGTCAGCAGGGCGCGTGACACCTCGCTGGTGCCGGCGACGATCGCCTCGACAACCTCGGGGTCCATCGGCGAGCTGGGTGGCGGCTTCCCCTCGCTGCGTCGCCGCTCCTTGAGCATGACCAGATGTTGGGTGACGTTTTCGCAAACAACGATGCCGAAGTCGACCATGACGCCGATGGCGATGGCGATGCCGGCCAGGCTCATGATGTTCGCTGACATGCCCAGCAGATACATGGCCAGGAAGGTCGACAGCACGCCCAGGGGCAGGGCCAACGCGACCGTCAAACTGGCCCGCGCATGCAGCATGAAGAGCACAATGACCAGGCAGGTGACGATCAGTTCCTCGATCAGCACGCCAGCCAGAGTCTGATTGGTCTCCAGGATCAGTTGCGACCGGTCGTAGAACGGCACTACGACCAATCCGTCCTTAGTGAGCGCCGGCGAGAGGTCGTTGAGCCGCTGCTTCACCGCCCCGATGACGACCTTGGGGTCCTCTCCGACACGCATGGCGACGACGGCCCCGACCTGCTCGCCATATTGGTTGGCGAGTAGGCCCTGGCGGACGGCCCCGCCGAGGTGGACTTCGGCGATGTCGCCCAGCAGCAGGCCAGCGCTCTGCTTGGCGTTGCCCTGGATGACGATGTTCTCGACGTCAGCGACCGAGCGGATGAAGCCGCGTCCGCGGACCATTGTCTCGATGCCCGACTGCTCGATCGACATGGCACCGACATCGCGGCCGCCAGCTTTCACCGCATCCATCAGCATTTCGATGGTGATGCCCTGCTCCTCTAGCCGGGTGGGATCGATGTCGATCTGGTACTCGCGCACCACGCCGCCGGCCGGCGCGACCTCGGAGACACCGCGCACGCCCTGCAAGGCGGGTACCACCACCTGGTCGAGGATGAAGCGCTTGCGCTCGACATCAGTCGGACCTTGCAGGGTGAAAGCGTAGACCTGCCCCATCGCGGTGGCGTCGGGGCCGAGCTTGGCTTGGACACCGGCTGGCAGCACGCCCTGGATCTGCGACAGGCGCTCCAACGTCCGGGTCCGGCAGTCGTAGAGGTTGCGATCCTCATCGAAGATGACGTAAACGTAGCTGGTCCCGAACAGGGACATACCGCGCACGACATTGACGCCGGGCAGGCCCTGCAACTCGCGGGCCAACCGGCGGGTGACCTGCTCGTCGACATCCTCGGGCGACTTGCCCGGCCATTCGGCCCAGACGATGACCTGATTGTCGGAGAGGTCGGGAATGGCATCGACCGGGACCTTGGTCCAAGCCCACACTCCGGCGATACCCAAACCGGCGGTCAGGGCCAGCGTGACCATCCAGTTGCGGATAAACCAGGCGATCATGGCGGCTCAGTGCTGGTGCGCGGGCGCGGCGTTCGCCGACCCGTCAGGGTAGAGGAGCGAGGGCGATCCGGCGAGCTGGGCCTGGCTGTCGATGAGGAAGAGCGCCTGGGTGGCGATCTCATCACCGGGCTGCAGACCAGCGCGGATGACATAGCGATCGTTGCCCGACTCGTCCTCCAGGCGGGGGCCGAGTGCGACGGTGACCGGCTCGAACTGCACCGAGCCGTCGGACTTGCGGCTCTTCACCCGCCAGGCGATGTGGCGGACACCGGTCGAGAGGATGGCTGTCTTGGGCACCAGCGGGAACGAACCCCAGGAGGACTGGTCGGTGGGATCAGCTGGGGTGAGGTCGGCGCCCAGGACCGCCTGGATGCGGGCATTGAGCAACGATCCGGGCAGGATGCGCGTGCGGCCGTCGGAGAGATGTATGCGCACCTCGCGGGCGCGGATCTCGGGATTAAGCTCGTTGGCGACCCGCCCGACCACCGCGTCGATCTCGGGCAGTTCGCCCAGATCATCGCTGGACAGGCGCACCCGCTGACCGGCGCGCAGGAAGTGCACGCGCGGCTCGGGCACGTGGAAGACAAGGGTCAGCCGATGTGGATCGACCAGCTTGATCAGCGGCATGTCGGCCTTGACCTCACTGCCGACCATGAGCGTCTGGTTGACCATGTCCTGGTCGTCGAGGTAGGCCTGCCCGGCGGCCGGGCTGAAGATCGTCACCGTGTCGGTCGGCGGCTTGCCGTCTTTGATCGCCTGGGCGACGTGGAGCAGGTTCCAGCGCCCGAAACGCTCCTCGATGGCGGCGGCCAGGTCGGCATTGCCGGAACGGATCGCAGCAGCCAGTTCGCCCTGCGCCTGGTAGGCCTCGGGGCTGTAGAGATCGATGATTGGATCACCGAGCAGGACCTCTTGGCAGCAGCCGAAAGTGGCATCATGCCGCTTGACGATGCGACCGCCGATGCGGCTGATAACGACCTGCGAAAAGCGCTCGTCGTACTCGGCCGCACCGTAGGCGCGCACGACCACGCTCGCCGGGCCGGCGGTGACCGTCGCTGTCTTCGTGCCCATGCGACGCTGTTGCTCGCGGGTGAGGTCGCCAGCGGTGACCCGCTCCATCTTCATGCCGCACACCGGGCAGCTACCCGGCTTGTGTCCAATGAAGTCCATCATCGGACACGCCCAACGTTCACCGCTCGGCGCATCGGCATCGGTGCGGTCATGTGGGACGAAGAAGGTGCCCGAAGGGATGGCGACGATCAAGACCGAGCCGACAACAAGTCCTGCCGCGGCGCTCTTCCATCCATTCCACGATCGCAGGGTAAGCATGATCACTCCTCGACGATCTGGTTCATGAGTGCGGCGGGACCATAGCGGTCGGGATCGGCGGCGAATCTCGGCGGGCAGGCCTTGCAACCGAAGCCGATCGTTTTGCCCTGATAGATCGCCATGGGCAGCTTGGGATTCACCGGCATGCCGCAGAGGGCGCAGATGGTATTGACCGGCACTTGAGCTGCCGCTTCCGCTGGCGTTGCGCTATGCCCGGCATGCGGGTCTTTCCCTGGTGATGCCGCCGGAGCGGCCGGCGTGGCGCTGCCGTGCCCGGCGTGCGGATCGACGGTGCCCGCTGGCTCGACGGTGTGCGCCCCCTGGTGTCCCTCATAGGCGTTGTGGCGGACGGTGCGGATGGCGGCCGTGATGACTGCGCCGAGCAGGAAGCAGGCGGCGAAGATGATGAGGTGGCGGGTCATGGGGTGGTCACCGGAGTCTGGTGGTGATCGGTCGGGTGGTCACCGTCGTCGGCAACAGACCCGATCGGCAGGTCAGGAGGAGCGAGTCGCCACAGTTCGGCCAAGGCCATCTGGCTGTCGAGCCGGGCCATGACCGCGTTCATGCCAGACTCGGTGATCATATCGAGGAGGCTGAGCGACAACGTCACCGAGGCACCGCCACTGCCGACCTGCCGGATGACCGCATCGTATTCGGTGCGGGTCCGGGCGGCGATGTCGTCTGCCGTCCGCTGGGCCTGCTGGGCCTGGGCGATGGCCCGCTGGGCGCGACTGACCTGGCTGCGCGCCATCCAGACGGCACCGCTGGCCTCATGCCGCGCAGCGCGCGCCCGAGCCCGGGCGCCGTCGGCAGCATCGCTATAGGCCGAGCGGTAGATCGGCAGCGACATGCGGAACGAGAGCGAGATCTTGTCGTTCTGCTCCTGTGTCCCCGCCGCCTCGCGCTCCCACGACAAGCCAATCGCGGTCTCGGGGTTTCCGCGTGCCAGGGCTTCGCGCTCCATCGCCTGGGCTTCCGACTGCATGGCGGCAGCCGTGCGGGCCATCGGGTTGGCTTCGACCCGGATGGTGGCCGGGTCAGGGGCCGCAAACGGTGGCACGGGCGCATCGGGATGCAGGCCGAGGCGTCCGCGGACCATCGCCAGGGCATCCGCTTGGCGGCGCTCGAGATCCGCCAATTGCAGGTCCAGTTGCTGGGCTTTGGTATCCAGCGCCAACTGATCGCCAATCATCGCGCCACCCGCAGCGATGCGGGCCCTGACGACCTCACGCAAGGCCGTGATGCGCTCCCGCGACTGACGGACGAAAATCTGGGTGTCGCGAGCAGCCATCCATTCCGCGACCCCCGTCGCCACCTCGGCTGCATGGTCGCCGATCACGGCAGCGACGCTGGCAGCTTCGAGGCCGACCTGGGCGCGGGCGGTCTGGCGCATGGCATCACGCTCGCCCCAGCGCGGCAGGGTCTGCTCGACCATCGCTCCGTACATAGGCATGTCCTCTCCCATGCGCGTCCGTTCGCGACCGATGTCAACGCCGACCATGGGATCCGGCAGGACGCCGGCCGCACCCTGTGCCTGCTCGGCAGCAGTAACTCTGGCTCGGGCAGCGGCGATGGCTGGAGCCCGAGCTAGAGCGGCTTGGAACTGGAGCAGCGCCGCCGCAGGATCGTCGCTGAACACTGGTTCAGGGGCTGGCACGGCCGGGGAGGGCACCTCGGCCGCGATGCCGAGCATCGTGCTGACGACTGCAAGAAGGAGGATCCGTCGCATAGAGTTGGCTTTCTGCGGGATGCCCGGAGCCCCGCTAGGTATCAACCTGGATGCCGCACAGCGAATGACAGGAGGCACAGACGCAGAGGCGCGATCAGGTTACGTGTAATCCAGCTGTCACCCTGTTGGTGAAGGATCCATTCCCCCAACTCCTTCACACCGCTACGTCTCTGTGTCTCTGTGTCTCTGTGTCTCTGTGTCTCCTGTGATTTCGAATGCGTTTTAGGATCAATGCTTGTGGTCGCCGTGACCAGCGGCTGGGGCGGCTGGGGCGACGGGTGCAGTTTCGGCCTTGGCTGGCGCGTCAGCGATCTTCTTCATATACTTGGCGGAGTCCTTATCGAAGGACTTGACGCAACCCTTGCAGCAGAACTTCACTTCTTGGCCATCCTTGACCACCGTGAAAGCGCCGCCCATCGCATCGAGTTTCTCGTCGCTGACGATGCAAGTGTCGAAGGGGTACGCCTTGGCCTTGGGCGCCTCTGCCGCCGGAGTGTCGGCTCCCCAGGCAACGGCAGCCAGAAGTGAGGCGATAGTGGTGGTGAGGAATGCGCGGTTCATGGCAGAAGTCCTTGGTTGGGTTACACCCTATAACGTCGCCTCGCTGGCTGCTGTTTCACGATAACTGCATCCACGCCTAAAGCTAAATTCGGCAATGAATTAAGTGGATACTCTTTGGCCCGATTCGGCTAACCTTCGCAACGATCCATACGGACCCACGGCAACTTGCGGTTATCCGCGGGTTGCTCTGTTGGGGACCTGGGATCGATTCCGGCAGGCTATGCAGCGCCGCTGCAGCGGCTGACCGGAGCGCGGACGACCCGCCCGCCTGGGGCCAGTGGCAGTGGCGCCCAGCGCCCAGCAACCAGTGACTAGTCCTTGAGGAAGACGACTTAGATGTACCGAGTCAACGTCGGCAAAGTCACCACCCGAATGGTCTCGGGTCCAACCGGTCGGCCAGCCCTTCTGGGATCAAGGCTATTCGCCTCATGTGCAGCAGGATCCCACATAGCGCTTACTGGGGTGAACACCCCATCGTTGCACCTTCAAGGACGGCATAGGCTGCCACCCCTGACAGATATGAAAATCGCTCTCTATCTCATCCTAACGACTGTGGTGCTATGCGTTAGCGTCGTAGGCTACTTAGTTTTTAGGAAACCGGCACTGCAGCAAAACCTTAGCGAACTGAAACAAGATGTTGGGCGCGAAGTACAGGAATTATATGACGCAACCAAGGATGTGGGCAGGGATGTGAAGGAACAGGTCAAGGATACAGTGAAGTAATCGAACTTGGGCGATTCTGACAGCGATCCATGCCTCGTCTTCCTATCTAAAGACCCCGAAAGGTGGCGAAAGGTTTGTGAACATGAACATCCTCATCCACGCCCGCCATCGTGAGCGATACGAAGATCTTCGTGCCACCTTGGAGGCGCAACGACACCGCGTACAGGGGGCCTTCTCGTTTGAGGAAGGCAGACAGAAAATGCTCGAGGGCCCGCATGACAAGGTATTCATTGGTATCGGGGTACCAATTTACGATCGGCTGTCCTTGATGACCTTGGCTGGCGAGCTTCGCATGAGCATCATTGAGATCATCGACTCGAACACGGTGACTAAAGAAACCCGCATGCACGTCCACCCTGCAAGATCTATGCGCGCCATGGCGGAGGCTGGCCGTTGAACCGAAGAATCGCACATCGCCGCCATCGCTTCACTTATCATCACGAGCACATTCAGACGCGTAGCGCTGGAACGGTAGCATGACTTCACATCTCCACGCATCCATTCCTGCAAGTCTTCCGAGCGAGGTGGTCAGCGGTGACGCGCTGCTGCGGGCCGAGATCTACAGCGTCGAGCAGATGGAGAGCCATGCCCGCCGTCTTGCGCGGTGGCATCGTGTCGATCGCGGCGGCTGGGGCAGTCCGCTGCTCGATCGTCTCGCTGCCAATCGACTGGCGTTGGATCTGGTCATCGAGCGCTTGCGAACCGCTACGGATCGCTCGCTTGTTCCTGCGGCCGAATGGCTGCTCGACAATAAATACCTGATCCAAGATCAGATCACGACTGTACGCACCCACCTGCCACGCGGTTACAGCCGCGAACTGCCCAGGCTGATAGTGGGCGATCCACTGGGTATGCCGCGTGTGTACGGCCTTGCCCTAGAATACATCGCGCATGGCGACGCGCATGTCGATGCCGAAGGCATCGGCCGATTCGTCGCCGCATACATAGCCTCGGTTGGCCTGACCATCGGTGAGCTGTGGGCGGTGCCGATCATGTTGCGGCTGGCACTGATCGAGAACCTGCGGCGCATCGCCGACCGCGTCGACACCGCTCAACGCCTGCGTGAGTCGGC
>JBBQCI010000094.1:0-13898 GCA_038318565.1 Planctomycetota bacterium | reverse complement strand
GGCAGCGGTGCGGGCCAGACAGATCACCCCGCTGGTCTCGGCGTCGAGGCGATGGACCACCCCCGGACGCCACGCCAGACCGTCCTCGCTGCGGGTATCTGGCCAGCGGCCCAGCACGGCATTCACCAGGGTTCCGCGCAGATGGCCAATCGCCGGGTGAACCACCATGCCGGCCGGCTTGTCGATGATCACGAGGTGCTCGTCTTCGTGCAGCACGCTCAGCGGGATGTCCTCTGGCACCGCGTCCATTGGCTCGGCCTCGGGGACCTCAAGAGTCACCAGTTCGCCGCCGCTGAGCGGCCGGCCAGCCCGCGCTGTACCGGGATTCACCGTGCACAGCCCTTCCTTGATCAGGCGCTGGACCAGCGAGCGGGTACAGCCGGTCAGGGCCGAAGCTAGCCAGATGTCGAGGCGTTGGCCAGCGGCCTCGCGCGGTACAGTCAGTTCGTGGAGCACGGCGGCATCCTCGGACCGGCGCCCGCCTGTCCATGCACGTCCGCTGATCTGCCGGTTGCCTGCGAGTCCGCGGTACTGGATACTGAGGACGATGACCAGGTACCTATGTTCGTTGTTGCTGATCGCCGTTGCAGGAACACTCGTCCAGGCTGGCGAGGCCCTCCCCAACGTCGTCGTTCTGATGAGCTATCACCGCGGCCAGCCGTGGGAGGACGGCATCGCCGCCGGCCTGATCGGAACGCTTGGCAGCAAGGCCGAACCGATCTTCATCCATTTCGACCATAAACGCTTTCCGCAGTCGGACTCCGGCGTGCAGTTGGCCGCGGCCGTTGAAGCGGTCCAACGCGGCAAGCCTGCCCTGGTGGTGGCGGTGGATGATTACGCCTGGAATCAGGCGCTTGCCCATCGCGACCAGCTGGCCCCGGGCTTGCCGCTGGTTTTCTGCGGCCTGAACCACTGGGATCCGTCAACCCGACCGGCCAACGCCACCGGCGTGGTCGAATCGTTCAATGTCGCGGGTACCCTGCGCCTGGCCTTCGCCCTGCACCCGCAGGCCCGCCGCCTGGTTGTGCTCAACGACAGCACCGACACCGGCCGGGCCAATCGCGCCACTCTGGATGCTGCCCTGCCAGCGGCGGCTCAGGGTCGCGTCGTGAGCCATGTCGGCCTGGGCACCTGGGCCGAAACCGAGTCGGTGCTCGGGATGCTCGATCCGCAGCAGGACCTCGTGCTGATGCTGACTTGGAACCAGGACGCCAGCGGTGCGACGCAAAACCACGAAGAGGGCGTCCGCCGCGCCCGCCTGAAATGCCCAGCACCCATCTATGGCGTGTGGGATTTCCAGCTCGGCCAAGGCATCGTCGGCGGCAGTCTGTTCGACGGCCACGTGCATGGCCATGAAGCCGGCGACCTAGTGCTGCGGATATTGGCCGGGGCGTCAGCCGACAGCATCCCCATTCAGGAGTATCCACGTACCCGGCTGGTCGTCGATGCCGGCGAACTGGCGCGTTTCGGCGTGGCTGAATCCGCCGTTCCTGCCGCAGTGGAGCTGATCGGCCTGAAACCATCGTTCTGGCGCGATCATGGCCCGCTGATCAGCGCCGTCCTGGCCGTCTTCGCCGCCCAAGCAGCCACCATCGCCTGGCTGGTGGTCGCCATGGCCCGCCGACGCCGCTCGGAAACCGCCCGCCAAGAAGCCGAAGCCCGTCTGCGCGTCGGCAGCCGCATGGACGCCGTCGGCCAGTTGGCCGCCGGCGTTGCCCACGATTTCAACAATGTTCTGACCGCCATCCTGGGTCACGCTGATCTCCTGAGCATGCGCCTGGGTCCCGATTCGCCGCTGCAGTCTCATGCCGAAACCATCGTCGGTGCCTCGCAACGCGCCGCCGGCACTGTGCGCAATCTGCTTAGTTTCGCTCGCGGCCGCAGCCGCAGCGAACAGGTCTGCGAGGCCAACCGCATGATCCAAGATGTGGTCGCCCTGCTGCAACACGCAATCGACCGGCGCATCTCGGTCTCATGCCAACTCGAGGAGACGGTTGGCGCCATCCGCATCGGCGCCGACGAGTTGCAGCAAATCCTGGTCAACCTGGCGCTGAACGCGCGCGACGCGATGCCACAGGGTGGGCAGCTGGTGATCAGCACCGCACTCGAGGAGCTGCAGTCCGATGCAGGCCGACTGGGCCTGGCCCCCGGGACCTTCGTGCGCATCTCGGTGGCAGACAGCGGCAGCGGCATCGCCCCAGAGCACCTCGAACGCATCTTCGACCCCTTCTTCACCACCAAGGAGATCGGCAAGGGTACCGGGCTCGGCCTGTCGGTCGTGCACGGCGCCGTTACCGCCGCACACGGGGCCATCCGTGTCTCCAGCACGATCGGTGAGGGCTCGGTCTTCCGCATCTATCTACCGGCTGCACCGCGCATCCTGCAGCACACCAGCCTGCCCGCCGGCGTGCCCCTCCGTAAGCTACACGTGATGCTGGTCGACGACGAGACCGTCGTCTTGGATGTGGTCAGTCAGCTGCTGCGCTCGTGCGGCGCTACCGTCGAACAATTCGATGATCCGGTGCGGGCCAGCGCCTGGTTCGCAGATAATGGCCTGGGCATCGATCTCGCCCTGCTCGATGGCAACATGCCTGGACAGTCAGGCTGGCAGCTGGCCACCCAGTTGAAGGAGGCCCGGCCCGAGCTGCGCATCGTCGCCCTGACCGGCGCCGCCACCGCCGAGGCCCAGGCGGCCTGGCTGGCCGCCGGCATCACCCGCGTACTGCAGAAGCCGATCACCCGCGAGCAGATCCTGGCTGTGCTGGCCGCCGTCGGAGAGATCAGTTCGGCAAGACGACCCGCCGTGTGAGAGACGTTGAAGCCGGGTAATCTGGCCGTCAGCCCAGGCGCACGGCCACGCCGCCGGCCGCCATCGCCGTCTTGATGTCGCGAACGGTGTAATCGCCGTAGTGGACCATGCTCGCCACCAGGGCGGCTTCAGCACCGCCAGTGGTCACCGCGTCGATGCAGTGCTGTGGCGTACCGCCGCCGCCACTGGCGATCACCGGAATCGAGACGGCATCGGCGACCATGCGGGTGATCGACAACTCGTAGCCCTGGCGCACCCCATCGGTGTCGATGGCGTTCAGGCAGATCTCGCCGGCACCAAGACGCTCGGCCTCCTTGGCCCACGCCACGGCATCCTTGCCGGTGGCGGTGCGGCCGCCGTCGATCACTACCTCGTAACCGGACGGCAGGGCGCAGCAGGCGGTGGTCCGGCGGGCATCCATACCGAGTACGACGCATTGGGCGCCAAAGGCGCGCGCGCCCAGGGTGATCAGGCCGGGATCGCGCACTGCCGGCGAATTCAGTGAAACCTTCTCGGCCCCGGCCAGCAGGACGGCGCGCATCGCCTCGACACTACGGATACCGCCGCCGACCGAGAAGGGGATGAAGATGCGTTCGGCAACCCGGCGGACGACATCGACGAACAAGCCACGGTTTTCCGCAGAGGCAGTGATATCGTAGAACACCAGTTCGTCGGCGCCCTGGGCGTCGTAACGGGCGGCGTAGTCGACCGGATCGCCGAGGTCGATGTTGTCCTGGAACTTGACGCCCTTGGTGACCTTGCCGTCACGGACGTCGAGGCAGACAATGACGCGTTTGGTGAGCACACCCTCAGCAGAATGCCCGAGCGGCGGAATGGAAGGAGGCCCTGCTGCGTGATCGACCTTGCCAGCGCGGCGGCGATCGGATCCTCCGCCGCCATCATGGGCCGCCAATCTTCCCGTTCGTCGCCACTGCCGTCCTGGTTGCGGCAGCGTCAGCTGCTGACCACCGAGGCGGTCTTGTTGGTGGCGGTGGGCATGGAACTGGCCCAACGCTGGATTACCACCCACCACGCGGTGCCGTGGTGGGTCAAGACCCTGGAGGTGATGGTGGTCAACGCCGGCTTGCTGGGCGGCCTGCTGCTGCTGCTGACCACCGTGATGCGCGGCTCGCTCATGAGCGCTACCCGCGCCGTCCAATCGGTGCCGATCCCGGCGCCCCTGCTGGTGGTGCACGGTGCCGTGATGCTGGGGATCTTCGCCGTCTACACTCTGGTCTGGGACTTCTGGAAATAACACCAGCAACGTGCTGAGCGGAGATCCGCAGCGCTCGGTATCAGCCCCCGGGGGCTGATGGGCTCGAAGAAAAGGACGCCGAGCCAAGCCCCCGGCTGGCTGGCATCAGTTCCGGACGGACGGCCTGGCCGTTGATCCGGGTGTCGCCCAGGCGCACGACGATCGCGGTGGCCTTCTGGTCCTGCACGCCGACCATCGTGTGGGTGTTGTTGATGTTGAACTTGCCCAATGGCAGGGCGTCGGCGGCCACCAGCACCTTGCGCAGCTGACCAATGGTCAGGCCGTGATTGCGACCAACATTCAGCTTCAACCAGACGAAATTCCAATCGGCAACCCGGGTGATGCCCAGGGCGGACAAGCCATCCCGGGCGCGCTGAGCCACCGGGCTGCGCACGTCGACCACCGCGTTGACGCCAGCGACCATGATCGGTCCGAGTTCACTCGGATGAACTCCGCTAGCACGCACCACGTCGCCCGGCGTCAGTGGCGCGCCAGGCAGGCGGAACCGCACCTCCACGCGGACGAAACCCGGGGCGAGCGGAGGAAGCGTCTCCATGACCTATTTCGTGGTCGGCTGGGCAGCGGCCGGGGGCGCGGGCGCGACGACCGGAGTGGCTGCAGCAGGCGCCACAGGCGCGGCAGGCGCCACAGGCGCGGCAGCAGACTCAGCGGCGCGCTTCAGCCGCCAGTACATCGCGGTGGCCACCTGGACGAGTTGCTCGACGCCGCGATCAGTGCGGCTGGTCAGCGGCTCGAGACGGGTAATCGCCTCGGCGGACTTGCCTTGCTTGTCGAGGCAGACGGCAGCGCCGATCTCGGCGGCGATCTTGCGTGCCGGGTGTTTGGCACCGGCGCCACGAACCGCCTTCTCGTAGAGCTCCAGGGCGGCACCGGCGTCACCGGCATCCAGCGTGGCGGCGGCACGCGACAGGCCGGCCGCAAGCACGAGGTCGTCGTCTTTGGCTTCGCGCGCCAGGTTTTCAGCCTGCTGCGCACGCTCCCTGGCCTTGATCGCGTCGCCACGGCCGAGGTGCAGTTGGCTGAGTTCGATGCAGGCGGCAGCGCGGAAGGCCAGGTCCTGCTTGGCGCCATCGGCCAGTTCGGTCCAGGCGGCTTCCCGCTTGACGTCATCCGGCTCTTGCATGGCACGCACGGCCAGTGCACCGCCAAGAGCCGTCGGTTCGCGCTGCAGGTACATTCGGAGGGCGATGGCCGACATGGCGATGATCAGGATGACCAGCGCGAACAGCCACCAGAGCCGGCGGATCTGGCGCGAAATCGCGTCCAGCCGGTCATAGAGCGGATCGGAGTAGCTGCTGAGCGGGGCGTCGTCGTCTGCCATGGGGCGAACACGCTATCGGCGGTATCGCCACGTCCAACCGATGATCAGGGGGCGGCGAGCTGCCAGCGGATGACCACCAGGCCATCTTCGCGTTTGGCCGTGACAGTCAGAGTCTCGGCCCGCTTGGTCCAGCGCTGGATGGTATCTGACGTCCGCCCGCCGCCCACGCGGGTCCAGCCTTCCTCGCGCAACACCGAGCCGACGTGCCGGGTCATGGCCTCGGCGGGCTCGATATCGGCCCGGCCGCCCGGAGCCTGCAGAGCCACCCGCAGCCGGCGGACGGCGCCATTGGCGATGGCGATAGCGACGTGATCTTCGCCCGGCAGCGGCTTCCACCCGGCTGGCACCGGAATGTCAGGGAACTGCTCCCAGCGCAGGCCGACTGGCCGTGGCGGAGCAGGCATGTCGGCGCGCGCATTCGCGGAACAGGCCTGCACAATCAGCAGGGCGGCACAGCAGAGCGCGGCACGAAGGGCCAACATGGGCAGGAACCGGGAAGGCTGGTCCTCCACGAACCTCAAGCCGGACGATAGGTGAACGAGGCGGCAGCGATCTGGATGACGTCGCCGGCCTTGAGCGGGGCATCGACGACCTTCTGGCCGTTGACCTTGACTGAACGCCAGCCACCGAGAGCGACGATGCGGTGGCCCGCCTGGATGCGCACCAGCTTGGCCTGGACGGGCTTGACCAGGAAGCCCTTGGCCGGGATGTCGGCGTTGTCGGCCTTGCCGACCATCGTCTCGTCCTTGAGCAGTGGCACGACCACGTCTCGTCCGCCCTGCTTGAGGACCAGCGCCATGCGCTTGCCGCCGACTTCCGAGGCCATCGCCTTGGCCAACTGGGCCTGGTCGACGAACATGGTCATCTCGCCGCCCATCGCACCTGGACCCTTCTTTGCCGAGGCTGCCGCGACCCCTCCCGCGTAGCCGTGGGGATCGTAGACCAGCGAGTGCTTGCCCAGCACGATGCGGTCGCCGGCCTTCAGGGTGTGCTTTTGGACCTTCTGCCCACCAACGTAGGTGCCGTTGTTCGAGCCACCGTCGAGCACCGCCCAGCCCTCGCCATCCTTGATGATGGTGCAGTGGTGCCGGCTGACGCCGAGGTTGTCGACAACGATGTCGCAATCCATGGCGCGACCGACCTTCATCTGGTCCTTGTCGAGCGAGTGCTCCGACTGGGGGTCGGCGCCGAACATCACGGTAAGTTTGGCCATATGCAAAGTTCCTGCCGGCCAGGAAAATAGGGTGGGGAGGGTCGGGGTCAACATCCTGGCTTAGCTCTCTAGCTGACCGCCTCCGGCTCGTGGATTGCCCGCCCCCCCCGCCCGCCATTATGCTTGCGCCATGCCAGCCGCCCTTTCTCCCGTCCCCGCCACCCAGACCGCCATCCAGTTGACTGGGCCGGATCAGCTGTCGGTGAATGCGGCCAAACCGGTGCACCGACCGGGCCCGCGACAGATCCTCGGCAAGGTCGAATGCGTCGGCCTGTGCTTCAGCGACATGAAGCTGCTGCACCAGTTCGACCAGCACGCGCGCAAAACCCCGGTGATGGCCCACCTGGCCGAGAGCATTCTGAAGGAGATCCCCAGCTACGTGCCGGGCGGCAAGCCGACCGTGCCGGGCCACGAGGTGGTCCTGCGGGTGGTCGAGGTCGGCCCCGGGGTGACCAGCGTCAAGCCAGGCGGCCGCTATCTGGTCCAGGCCGATTGGCGCGAACTGAAGACCGCCAAGAGCAACGGCGCCTTCGGCTACAACTTTGAGGGCGGCCTGCAGCAGTACGTGTTGCTCGACGAGCGCACGACCATCTCCAGCGACGGCGTCAGCTATCTGATGCCGGTCCCCGAGGACCGTTCGGCCAGCCAGCTGGCCCTGGTCGAGCCGTGGGCCTGCGTCGAACAGGCCTTCATCCACAAGGAGCGCCAGTCGCTCAAGCCCGGCGGTACCATCTTGTTGGTTACCTCGTCAGGGGCCAAGCCGGTGTTTCGTGGCATGGACTTCAGCAAGACCGCCAAGCGCCTGTGCCTGGGCAGCAACACTGCCCCCGAAGGCTTCATCAGCGTCCGCCCAGAGGACCTCAAGCCAGGCTCGATCGACGATCTGCTGTTCGCCGGCGGTGACGCCGCCTTGCTGGAGTCCGTCGTCCCGCTGCTGGCGACCGACAGTCTGCTGGTCATCGCCCAGTGCGGCCAGCGCTTCCTGCGTCCGGTGCAAAGCCCACTCGGCCGCATCCACTACGGTGGAGTGCGCGTCTGCGGCGATCCCGAGAGCGGATTCCGCGAGGCCATGCGCACCATCCCGGTATCCGGCGAAGTACGGCCGCACGACCACGTCCACGTCATCGGCGCCGCCGGCCCGATGGGATCGATGGCGGTGATCCGTCTGCTCTTCCTTGATACGCCCGGGCTGTCAGTCGAGGGCATCGACCGCAACGTCGGCCGCCTCGCGGTGCTACGGCCCAAGGCCGAGGCGCTGAGCGCTCAGCGCGGTGTCCCCCTGCGCATCGTCGACATCCACAAGGAACACCGCGAAGAACAGGCCTCGTACCATATGATCATGGTACCGGTGCCCGAGGTCGTCGCCGAATGCGTGCGCGACAGCCGGCGCGGCGGCATCATCAACATCTTCGCCGGCATCCCCAGCGATGTGGTCGGTCCGCTCGACCTCGACGCCTTCTGCGCCAAACATCTCTACTTCATCGGCACCAGCGGTTCGACCATGGAGGACATGGAAGCTGTCCTGGGCAAGGTGCTGGGCGATCGCCTGGACACCAACCTCAGCGTCGGCGCGGTGTGCGGCATGGGCGGAGCGATCGCCGGCCTAGAGGCGGTCAAGGGTGGCAAGATCGCCGGCAAGGTCCTGGTCTACCCGGATCTTGGCGACTTCCCCCTGACCACCCTGGAAGAGCTCGCCGCGCAGTACCCGAGCGTCGCCCCCAAGCTGGTCAATGGCTGCTGGACGCGCGACGCCGAGAGCGAACTGCTGCGCGTTGCCGGCAAGTCCTGAGCTGCCCATGACCAGCCTCGTCACCGGCGCCGCCGGTTTCATCGGTTCCCGCCGGGCCCGTTGCGCGGCGACAAACAGGATGCCGCTACTCGTGCCCGGCTCGCTGTTGCTGCAGGGGCTGCGCCCCCGCACCCCCGTGCGAACCGACTCAACCGGCGGCGACCTAGGATCCCCATGACCAGCCTCGTCACCGGCGCCGCCGGTTTCATCGGTTCGCACGTCGCCCATCGCCTGCTTGATGCCGGTGAGCAGGTGCTGGGGCTCGACAACCTCAATGCGTACTACGACCCGACGCTAAAGGCTGCGCGTCTGGCGCGGCTCACGACGCGGGCCGGCTTCACCTTCACCAAGACTGATATTGCCGACCGCACCGGCATGGCCGAGCTGTTCGCCAGCCATCGTCCCGTCACCGTGATCCACCTCGCCGCCCAAGCCGGTGTGCGCTATTCGATCGAAAATCCCCACGCTTACGCCGAAGCCAACCTGACCGGCTTCCTCAACGTCCTTGAGGGGTGCCGCAACCAGGGCTGCGGCCATCTGATCTACGCCAGCACCTCGTCGGTCTACGGCCTCGACCAAACCATGCCGTTCTCCGAGCATCGTGGCGGCGGCCACCCGATGACGTTCTATGCCGCGACCAAGCGCGCGAACGAACTGATGGCGCACAGCTACGCCCATCTCTACCGCCTACCGTGCACGGCACTACGCTTCTTCACTGTCTATGGTCCGTGGGGCAGGCCCGACATGGCGCTGTTCAAGTTCGCCGACGCCATCCTCGCCGGCAAGCCGATCGAGCTCTATAACAACGGCAACATGGTCCGCGACTTCACCTACGTCGATGACATCGTCGAGGGCATCGTGCGGATCAGCCGTCAGCCGGCCGCTGCGGACGTCAGCTGGGATGCCACACAGCCCGACCCGGCCCGTTCCAGCGCACCCTGGCGGGTGTTCAACATCGGCAACAGCAGCCCGGTCCAACTGATGCGCTATGTCAATGCGCTGGAGACGGCGCTTGGGCGCACCGCATTGAAGACTTTGCTGCCGATGCAACCCGGCGACGTACCGGCGACCGAAGCCGACGTCAGCGAGTTGGAGGCTGCTACCGGCTTCCGCCCGCAGACCTCGGTGGAAGACGGCGTCGCCCGCTTCGTCGCCTGGTATCGCGACTATTTCAAGCGCTGAACGGTCTCACACCGCGCGGCGGTCGATCAGCAGCCGGCCCATAACCGCAGCTGTGCGTATGGTGTCGCGCAACATGCCGAAATGCGAGATGCGGTCCTTCGGATACTCCACTGCCACTGGCAGTTCGCGTAGCGCGACACCGGCCCGGACGGCGCGGACCAGGGATTCCGGTTCAAAGGCATAGCGCCTAGCGCGTATACTCAGGGCGGTCATTGCCGGCAGCGGCCAGACCCGCAGACCCGTCTGATTGTCGAGCGGCCATCGCCCGCACGCCGCCCAGCTGCAGGCTCCGGTCACCCAGCGGCCGGCCCGGCTGGCGAGCGGCGCATGCGGCATGACTCTGGCGCCGACCCACAGCGCTGACGGTTCACGGCTGGCGGCCAGGGCGAGACGCAGACCCTCCGCAGGTGGATGCTGCAGATCGGCATCGATGGTCAGAACCTGGCGCCAACCGGCCTCCGCCAGGTGGCCGAGTCCCGTTTCCAGGGCCTGACCCTTGCCTCGGTTGCGGGTCAAGGTGATCAAGCGGTCGCCTCCAGCACGCTGGCCGCTGCCGTCGGTCGAACCGTCATCGACGACCAGGATGAACGGGGCGCCAAGTCCGCGGCACGCCGCGACCACCGCTGCGACCGTCGCCACGTGGTTATAGACCGGCACCAGCACAGCGATGCCTGCAGGCCAGCCGGAGGCGGCTTCGATGGACACTACAGGCTCGACGCCTTGAGCACCATGTTGAGCATCAGCTGCACCTGGTTGCCGAGTTCTGCAATATTGCTGGCGCTGACGCCGATTGGCAGCGGCGTCTTCGACTCCTGCCAGACGCGGATCTCGTCACGCATGCGGTGGAGCTCCTCCTTATTGGCGATGATTCTAGCTTTCTCGGTGCGCACTGTCGTCTCTTCGCCGTGCTCGGCGATCCAGCGCTGGATACCTTCGTAGCGGGCCCGCCTCCGGCGATCATCGGTCAGCACCGCGCCCCAGGTACCCTTAGCTGCCAACTTGACCAGATCCGGGCGAGCGAACAGGTTGCCGATCAGCACGTCGAGCGCCTGGGCGCAGGCCCCGGTGTGGGACTGCGCAGCCAGTTCGTCCATCGCTAGACGCAGCGAGATCAGGCTCGGCTCCTGGACCTTGGACAGAGCGACCGCGGCCAGCACACGGGTTGCTTCCGTCTCAACCGCGGCGGCCAGGGCGGCAACCACCTCGTCGGCAGCCGCTGTAGCGGCCGGGGCGCGCGACGAGATCATGGACCGGCCCAGCAGTTCGGTGAGCTCGTCGCCTGATAACCCGGCAGGCCGCTTGCTAGCCAGGCGGTGGATCAAGGGCAGGACCCTGACCCGCGCTTCGTAGAGTCGTTGCTGACGCACGACCTGCAACGCGGCGCCAAGCAGGACGTCATCGCCCGCGGGATCCAAAAACGGTGCCAGACTGGCAGCCAAGCTGGTGCGCGTGGCCGCGTCGTTCTCGGAAATCAACAGACGCTTGCCGGCCAGACCAGCCAGACCAAGAGCCGCTGCGTCCTTCGTAGCCAGCAGGGCGATCAGGCGGGGGGCGTCAGCGGTCAGCGCCTGAGCAGTCACCGTGGCCGTCAGATGCGAGGTGGCGAGCAGAGCTGCCCGGTGGGGACCCTTGAGCGATCCCAGCAGTTCGGCGACGCCACCACCACGGCGTTCGATGACCAGACCCAAGGCGGCAGCGGCGGCGACCGCACGCGGTGCCGGCAGACGGCCATCGCTGGCTGCATTGGCCAGACGAGCTTCGCATCCGGACGGAGCGGCGGTCGTCAACAGCCGCAGGGCCGGTTCGGCCAGGGCAGGATCGGACTCGACTGCCAGGGCCCAGTCAGCCAGCGCGTCTGGCACCGTTGGTCCGGTTCCACCGACCGGCCACTGCTCGCTGAGGGCCGCGCAGACCAAGCCGCGCTGGGTTGGGGTCAGGGACTTGTCTGACAGCATCCCGGCGAGCTGCAGGCGCAGGGCGCCGAGGCGGCACAGCTCGATGCGCGCCTCGACCGGACCACGGCCAGCATCCACCGCCTGCACAACATGTTCTGAGCGTGGGCCCCACACTTGGGCAAAATTGCGGGCCAGACGCAGCGACTCCTCGACGCGCCCGGGTTCGCGACAGGCATCGAGCGCAGCCAGTTGGCTGCTGCGCTGCATCGGACCCCAAGCTGCAGCGATGGCGACCACGACGATCAGGGCGACAATGACGCTGGCCGCGACGATGATCAGGGTGCGATTGCTGCGACCCTGCTGGCTTCGTGCCGACACCGTACGGATGGCATCCTCGTCTTCGCTGTCATCGGAATCGGCGTCTTCAGCTGGCGCGGCCGCCCGGCGCTTCGGCTGGGGTGGCGGCGATGGGGCACGCATCGGCGGACGACGGATGGCGTTGATCCGGGTAGATGGCTTGACCGTCCCTGGGGCCGGTGGCGGCGGTGGCGTCTGCCGGTCGATGGTCGGCTTGGCAGCCGCGGTTTTCGCGGAGGTCGGCTGCCTAGCTACGGTCTTCGCGGAGGTCGGCTTGGCGGCTGGACGCGGAGCGGGACGGCTGGGGCGCGGGGCAGGCATCGGCAGACAGCATGGTGGTTGGCAAGGCGACGGCAGCGGCAACCGGCGGTGGCTCCACCGGCCGTGTGTGGTGGAGGCCAGGTCAGCCAGCCGCCTTGCACCAACCCGCTAGCCTTCCCCCACCGGCCGAGCACGCTCCCCCCCCATGCCGATCCGCTCCGCCGTGGTTGCCGATGATGAGATCCTCAACCGCGAACTGCTCGCCGAAATGCTGCCTCGCTTCAACGTCCAGGTGCGCACCGCCAAGGATGGCGTCCAAGCCCTCAAGGCGCTGGAGGCCGAGCCGGCCGACCTGCTGATCACCGATGTGCGCATGCCCGGCATGGGTGGGCTGAAGCTGCTCGGCAAGGCGAAGGAGAAATGGCCTGACATGCCGGTGGTCATGATGACCGCCTTCGCAACCGTCGAAAGCGCGGTCGAAAGCATGCGCCAGGGCGCCTACGACTACCTGATGAAGCCGTTCGGGGTCGAACAAGTCGAAGCGCTGCTGTTGCGTCTCAACGAACGGCATCAGCTGGTGCGCACCGTCACCGCCTTGAAGAGCGAGGTGCGTGACCGCCATCGCGGCCGACTGATGCTTGGCGACTCCCCGGCCATGGCTCAGTTGAAGCAGACCGTCGAGCGAGCGGCGCGCTCGACCGCCACCGTGCTGGTGCGCGGCGAAAGCGGTACCGGCAAGGAGCTGGTCGCACGTGCCCTGCACGAGCAGAGCCAGCGTGCCAGCGGACCGTTCGTCAAGGTCAACTGCGCCGCCCTGACCGAGACGCTGCTAACCAGCGAGCTGTTTGGACACGAAAAGGGCAGCTTTACCGGTGCCACCGAGCAGCGCCCCGGCCGCTTCGAGCTGGCCGACGGCGGCACGCTCCTGCTCGACGAAATCAGCGAGATCTCGCCCGAACTGCAGGCCAAACTGCTGCGCGTCCTGGAAGAACGCGAATTCGAACGCGTCGGCGGGGGCCGGCCGATCAAGGTCGATGTCCGGGTGGTCGCCACCACCAACCGCGATCTGGGCGTCGAGGTTGCCGAACGGCGCTTCCGCGAGGACCTATTTTATCGCCTGAATGTCGTGCCGGTGCAGATCCCACCACTGCGTGAACGCGCCGCTGACGTACCGGATCTGATCCGCCATTACCTGCAGATCCTGGCCGGCGAGACCGGCGGCAGCGTCAGCTTGGACGACGCTGCGCTCGCCCTGCTCGCCACCTATCGCTGGCCGGGTAACGTCCGTGAATTGGTCAACGTGGTCGAACGGCTGGTCGTCCTTGGTGAGGGCGTGTTGGACCCCGCGGGATTGCGCAGTTTACTGCCCGAGCTAGAGATGGGCAAAGCGAAGAAGCCCCGCGCGTAGACCGCTGGGGGTTCTCGATAAACGCAGACAGGCCGCGGCATATGCCGCGGCCTGTCCCAGTCGAAGCGGGGGTGACCCGCGATCGGCTTACTTCTCGTCGGCGGGCTTGACTTCGGCGGCCTTCTCGCCGGCCTTCTTGCACTCGGGGCAGTCCTTGGCAGCGGCGAGGCACTTGGCGCAGCCGAGCTTGCCGTCGACCTTGGCGGCCGTGCAGTCGGCGCACTTGGCCATGTGGTCGGCGCACTTGGCGCAGGCGACGCACTTGGCACAGGCGGCAGGGGCTTCGTCCTTCTTGGCCGGGGTCGCGGCGGCGTCGGCGGCGAAGGCCAGGCCGGGAACGAGGAGAAGGGCGAGGATGAGATGACGCATGGGAGGGGCTCCGTGCCT
>JBBQCI010000093.1:0-14000 GCA_038318565.1 Planctomycetota bacterium | reverse complement strand
CCCGACTACGCGGGCAACGCCATCAACGCTGCGCGCAAGCCCGTCCTCGACCGCCTGTTCGCTGAGAACCCGTGGTGCCAGCTTGCCGCCCACGGCACCGCGGTCGGGATGCCCTCGGACGCTGACATGGGTAATAGCGAGGTCGGCCACAATGCCCTCGGCGCGGGCCGGGTCTTTGATCAGGGTGCCAAGCTGGTCGCTAACGCGATTAGCGAAGGGAAGCTGTTTCAGGGCAAGGGCTGGAACGAGATCGTCGACAACGCGGTGAAGCGCAGCTCGACCCTGCACCTGATTGGGCTGTTCAGCGACGGCAACGTCCACAGCCACATTGACCACCTCAAGGCCCTGATCATCGACGCCAAGAAGCGCAACGTGGCGAAGGTCGCTGTCCACGCTTTGCTCGACGGCCGCGACGTGGGCGAGACCACCGCCCTCGATTACACCGAGCCCTTCGAAGCCTGGATCAAGTCCGTCGATCCGCGCTATGGCATCGCCTCGGGCGGTGGCCGGATGAACATCACCATGGACCGCTATGAGGCCGACTGGTCGATGGTCGAGCGCGGCTGGAAGATCCACGTCCTCGCTGAAGGCCGCCAATTCCCCAGCGCCAGCGCGGCGATCAAGGCCTACCGTAGCGAGAAACCCGGGGTCATCGACCAGGATCTGCCACCCTTTGTGGTCGGCACCTACGGCCAGGCCTTCGCCCCGATCAAAGACGGCGACAGCGTGGTGTACTTTAACTTCCGGGGCGACCGTTCGACCGAGATCTCGCGCGCGTTCGTCGGCGCAGTGCCCTTCGCCCGGACCAAGCCCGACGTCTGCTTCGCCGGCATGATGACCTATGACGGCGACACCAATCTGCCGCCGCGCATCCTGGTCGAGCCGCCGGTGATCAACCGCGTCTTGTCCGAGTATCTGATTGGCGCCGGGGTCCGCCAACTTGCCGTCTCGGAGACGCAGAAGTACGGACACGTCACCTACTTCTGGAACGGCAACCGTTCCGGCTACCTGGACCAGTCCCAGGAAACCTATATCGAAGTTCCATCCGACCGCGTCTCGTTCGACGAGCGCCCCTGGATGAAGGCGGCCGAGGCGACCGACGCGCTGATCGCCGAGCTGACTAAGCGGCCGTACGGCTTCGCCCGCATCAACTACCCGAATGGCGACATGGTTGGCCACACCGGCGTATTCGAGGCCGCCCGCATAAGCGTCGAATGTGTCGACCTGGTGCTTGGCCGCCTGCTGCCGGTGATCGCAAAGCTCGGCGGCGTGGCGTTGATCACCGCCGATCACGGCAATGCCGACGAGATGTACGAGATCGACAAGAAGGGGGGCGTGAAGATGGAAAACGGCAAGCCCAAGGCCAAGACCAGCCACACCCTGAATCCGGTCCCCTTCATCATTTACGATCCGACCCACACCGGCGCCTATGCACTGCGCACCGACATCGCCAAGCCAGGACTGGCCAACATCGCGGCCACCGCCCTCGACCTGATGGGCTACCAGGCCCCAGAGGGGTACGAACCGTCTTTGATCGAATGGCGGTAGACGTGGCCAAACGACTGGCCGTCATCGGCACCGATACCGGGGTTGGCAAGACGGCGGTTACGCTGCGATTGACGCAGGGACTGCGAGCCCTCGGTTGTGCGGTCTGGTTGCATAAGCCGGTGGCGTGCGGCGGCTGGGACGGCGTGTCGTCGGAGGATGGTCGCGCTCTGCGGGCCGCTTGTGCCGACGGCCAGGATCCGACCACGGTCTGCCCGTTGGAATTCGCGGAGCCATGCAGCCCGCACCTGGCAGCATTGGCCGCAGGATCCGAGGTCTGCCTGTCCGACATGGTCGCCGTAGCCCAAGGACTTGCCGGACAAGCTGACGGACGAGCGGATGTCATTCTTGAAACCGCCGGCGGACTGCTCGCCCCGCTGACCACGGCGCGTGAGACCAATGCCGACTTGCTGGCGTCCCTTGGTTGGCCGGTGCTGCTGGTGACTCGCCCGTTTCTCGGGACACTCAACCACACCCAGTTGACCGTCAACGAGTGCCGCCGGCGTGGTCTGCGGATATGCGGCCTAATCGTCAATCATCATGCTGCCGTCGCACCTTCACTGGCGGTGCGCAGCGCGGCAAGCGAATTGGCCATGCTCACCGGTCTGCCGGTGCTCGCCGAGCTACCATTCCAACCGTCCCAGGACCACGCCCTGCGCCTTGCGCAGGCGGTCCGCTTGTGCATTTAGACAACATGTATTCCGAGCGGCGTCGTGGTTTTGGCGGGTGGTTTCGCGGCAACTGGCGCAGTTTTAGCCTGTCGGTGCGCAAGGTCGTCATGTTGGAGGAGCAGCCCGAGCGCATCGCCAGGGGTTGCGGCGCAGGCATGTTCTGCGCTTATCTGCCCATGCTGGGGCAGACCTTTGCCGGCATGCTGCTGGCCTGGTGCATCCGCGGCAGTCCGTTGGCTGCGATGCCGTGGAGCTGGATCACTAATCCGCTGACCACCCTGCCGGTCTGGTATGGGTGCTATCGACTGGGTGCTGCATTGGTTCCTGGGCACGTGACTATGAACTGGCACGTACTGCAGGCCAAGACCGAGGAACTGCAGGCGATGGGACTGCTACACGGTCTGATGCACGGTTTTGAGGTCCTCGGTTCGGTCTTCCTGCCCATGCTCCTTGGTTCGGTGCTCATTGGTCTGATGACCGGCATACCGACGTGGTGGCTGGTCCGGCGGGCGGTGATCGCCCTGCAGGCCCGGCGCGCAGCCCGAGCCGCCCACTGGAAGACCCGGCTGGTGCCGAAGTCCGGCGACGGTACCGTCTGAACGGACCGGCTTCACGGCCGTTCAACCTCTGATGCCCCTGATGCCCCTGATGCTCGCCCTGGTGTTCGTCTGTCTGCTGCCCGCCGCCGAGGTGGTCAACGCCAACGTGGCTAGCCCCGCCGTGGCGCCGGAGTTCCGGGAGGCAGGTTTGTTCACCGCTCGCATCACGGTGCAGAACCCGCATCAACGTGCTGTGCGCATCGACAAGCTCGATACGACGTGTGCCTGTTCGAAGTTGGAGTTGGCCAGCCGATTCCTCGCCCCCGGGGAGACGACTACGCTCGAAGTCGCGAGCGACAATCTCCGGCGCAGCGGTGCGCAACAGGTCCGAGTCAGCCTGTTTTTGACCGATCCGGATTTGGAGCCGATCGAGGTGATGTGCTGGTGGAATGTCCGCGAGGCGGTTTCCGTCGATGTGGTGCCGCCGGGCGATACTGGGCAGGAACGTCCGGCTGATACGGCTTGGCGTGACGTGTACCGCTTGGTGGCGCATGAACGACCGGACGAACCGCAGCGTTTGCGCAAGCGCATCCGCCTTGCGACGCCGGATCCCCCCGCCGGTGGTCTGCGCGTCGAGGGCATCGATTACACCGGTACTTTGTGGGCCTTCACCACCCGGACCCTCGAGAATGGAGCCATCGTGGTCACCGCCTCCTCGCGTGACGAGACGGCGATGAAGCCCGGTGAATATCAAGAAACGGCCATCATCCGGACCAACCATCCAGATAAACCCCGCATTGAACTGCATCTCGATGCCCAGATCGATACCAAGGCCGGACGTGAATCCCTCGATCTGATGCAGCGGCAGTAACCGCGGGTCGACGTTCTGCCCCGCCCCGGCGTCCGGACGCTGGTCCACGGCTGGGGCAATGGATGCATTGACGCCCATGCCGCCGGCCCTTTAATCCGCCGATCCGATGAAACCTAAGGTCTGTGTACTCCGTGCCGCGGGGACGAACTGCGATGCCGAAACCGCCCACGCCTTCCGGCTGGTCGGTGCAGAAGCCGAGACGCTGCATGTCAACCGCCTCCGCGAAGCTCCGCAGCTGCTGCGCGACTTCCAGATGCTCGCCGTACCGGGCGGCTTCAGCTATGGAGATGACGTGGCCAGCGGCCGCATCTTCGCCAACGAGCTGATGACCAGCCTGCGTGACGAGCTGCTGGATTTCGTCGATCGCGGCGGCTTCGCCATCGGCATCTGCAACGGCTTCCAGGTGCTGGTGAAGGCGGGACTGCTGCCGCGACTCGACGGTACGGCTGCCCAGCAGGCTACCTTGACCGACAACAGCAGCGGCGTGTACCAGGACCGCTGGGTCAAGTGCACCGGCTCCACCGGCCACTGCGCGTGGATTGCTGACGGTTCGGAAGTCGAACTGCCGGTCGCCCATGCAGAAGGGCGCTTCGCTGCCAGTGACGCGACGCTCGATCGGCTTGAAGCCGCCGGCCAGCTCTGCCTGCGTTATTCGTCGGACACCTGCCACAACGGCAGCGCGCGCAATGTCGCCGGCATCTGCGATGCCTCCGGCCGAGTGTTCGGTCTCATGCCCCATCCCGAGCGCTTCCTGCGCTGGGAGAATCATCCGCGGTGGACCCGCGAACCCCGTCGCGCCGAAGGCGATGGCGTCCGCTTCTTCCGCACTGCCGTTTCCAAGTTCAACTAACCCGCACCCGCGAGGTCCCATGCGTCGATTCCTGGCCACGACCGTCCTGACTGCTGCCGCCCTCTGCGCTGGCGAATCCGTCATTGCGCCTGAGGCGTTCCGTGACGGCACCAAGGACATCCCGGTGACGTCCGCCAAGGACATACCCTTCCCATTCAAGCCCCCTGAAGGCCTTGCCAGCACCGAGCTGTGGTTCCAGGGTCACGATGGCACCAAGTGGGGCGCCTGGCAGAAGCACGCTCAGGCCTTCGCCAAGGACACCCCGGTAGTGTGGGCGCCGCCGGAAGGCCGTTGGCAGATCTACCTACGTCCGATCCGCACCTCCGGCATCGCCGGCGCTGATCCGGGCAAAGAGCCCGAGAAGATCAAGGCTCAGAAGGAATTCATCATCGACCGCACCGCTCCGTTGGTCGCCGTGACCTTCCCTGGAGCGAAGGCCAAGCTGCGCGGCGGCGACAAGTATACGGTCACCTGGACCGCCGCCGATCCCTACCTGCGCAATGCCCCGATCGGCATCAGTTGGTCGCGTGATGGCAGCGGCACCTTCGAGACGGTCGCCAGCGATCTGCCCAACAGCGGTTCATTCGAGTGGACGGTGCCACGCGACATGACCCAGACCGGCGTCCTGCGCGTTACGGCTGGCGACAAGGCTGGAAACACGGGTTCAGGCGAGAGCACCGGGCTCCTGGTCGACTCGATCAAGCCCAAGGGTCGGGTCAGCGGACCGTCGATCAGTGCCAAGGCCGAGACCGCTCTTGATCTTGAGGTCACCGACACCGGCCCGGCCGGCCTGACCGCCGCCCGCCTGTGGATCAGTCAGGACGATGGGGTCAGCTGGACCGAGGGGCCGGCGATCGAGGCGCCGTTCAAGACCGTCTCGTGGAAGGCGCCGCAGGACGGCCGCTTCCGCCTTTACGTGGTCGCCACCGATGGTGCCCTCAACGTCTCGGTCGCTCCCCAGGGCAAGGTCGGCGACATGCTCGCCGTCGACAGCGCCGCACCCACCGTGCTGCTTGCCGCTGCCATCGGCATCTCCGATGCCGCCGTCGCTGGAGCCGGCCAGCGCCGCGACTTCAAGCCAGGCGACCGCGTCCAGGTCGTCTTCACCGCCAAGGATGCGAACCTGGTGGCGAACTCGGTCAGCGTACTGTGGCAGACCGATGCGACCAAGCCGTGGGTCGAGCTGGGCAAGGGTCTGCCGGTCGACCAGGCGTTCCGCTTCCAGATCCCGACCGACGCACCTGAAACCAAGGGCGCCCGCGTCAAGGTGACGGCGGTCGATGCGGCCGGCAATGTCGGTGAGGTTGTAGCTGCCGAAAGCTTCACCATTCAGACCAGTGCCGGCGAGATCGTCCTGGAGTGATGCTTCGGGACTAGGTCTGCACAACCCGCGGCCGTCTCCGCTTCCGGAGACGGCCGCTGCGTTAGGATAAGCATCAACGATATGTCGGTAACCCCTGCGCCCTTGCTCGATGCCCTGATCAGCCCGGCTGATCTGCGCAAGTTGACCCGTGATGAACTGGCAGCGCTCGCCAGTGAGATGCGCCTGCGCATGAAGGAAGTGGTCAGCGCGCACGGCGGCCACCTGGCCAGTAATCTCGGCACCGTCGAACTGACCATCGCCTTGCACCGGGTGTTCGACTTCAGCAGCGATCGCCTGCTGTGGGACGTTGGCCACCAGGCCTATCCGCATAAGTTGCTGACCGGCCGTGCGGCGCGTTTTCACACCAACCGCCAGCAGGGCGGTATCAGCGGATTTCCCGATCCAAAGGAGAGTCCCTTCGATCTCGCCAAGGTCGGGCACAGTAGCACCGCGATCTCGACTGGTGTCGGTGTTTCCGAGGGTTATCGGCGTAGCGAGCATCGTCGCGCCACCGTCGTGGTGATTGGCGATGGCGCCCTGACCGGTGGCATGGCCTACGAAGGCCTGATCAACGCCGGTCAGCTCAAGAGCGACCTCATCGTGGTCCTCAATGACAACGGCCAGTTCATCGATGCGCCGACCGGTTCGCTGCACCACCACCTCGACCGGATCCGTACCGGTTCGATGTACCAGCACCTGCGCCAGCGCTTCCTGGATACGCTCAAGAAACTGCCGTCCGGCCCCTACATCGAGAAGCTTGCCGAGCAGTTGGAACTGGCCGCGCACAAGGCTATCTCGCCCGGCTACATCTTTGAAGACCTCGGTTTCCGCTACTTCGGCCCGGTAGATGGCCATGACCTAGCCCTGACCGAGGAAGCGCTGCTCAACGTTGCCAAGCTGCGTGGTCCGATCCTGCTGCATGTGATGACCAAGAAGGGGGGCGGTTGGGATCCCTCGGCTGCCGATCCGTTGAAATTCCACGGGCCAAAAGGCTTCGACGTGTCGAGCGGAGTGTTCTCGCCAAAGGCGGCGGCGCGCACCTACTCGACGGTCTTCGCCGAGGTGCTGACCGAGCTGGCGGTTGCCGATTCAGCGGTGGTGGCAATCACCGCGGCTATGCCCAGCGGCACCGCGCTGCGTCAGTTCGCCGTTCGCTTCCCGGAACGGATGTACGACGTCGGCATTTGCGAACAGCACAGCTTCGCCTTCGCCCAGGGTTTGGCGATCGCCGGCAACAAGCCGTTCCTGGCCCACTACAGCACGTTCGCCCAGCGTGGTTACGACCAGCTGTTCCAGGAGATCTGTCTCAGTCGAGATCTCGGGGTCATTATCACCCTCGATCGTGCCGGTCTGGTCGGTGAGGATGGTGAGACCCACCATGGCATCTATGACATTGCCTGGGCCCGTTGCCTGCCTGGTCTGGTGCTGATGGCACCGCGTGATGGCCAGGCTCTGGCGGCGATGATGCGCTGGTCGCACCTGCACCGAGCGGGTGCCGATCGCCCGGCTGGCTACTGCATCCGCTATCCCAAGGACGAGGTGCCGCAGACCGACTGGGGTGTCGCGGCTGCTCCGGTGGCGCTGGGCAAGGCCGAGATCCTGCGGCAAGGCGACGGACCCCTGATGATCTGGGCCTATGGCTCGGCGGTAAAGACCTGTCACGACGCCATCGTCGAGATGGGCGAGGATGGCCGTGGCATCACTCTGGTCGATGCGCGCTTCGCCAAGCCATTCGACATCGAGCTGCTGACCGACCTGTCACTTGATCATGCCGAGGTCTTGACGGTCGAGGATCACACCCTGCCTGGCGGCTTCGGTTCGGTGGTCGCCGAGGCGGTGGCCGATCGTGGACTGCGTCTAAGAGTGCACCGGGCCGGTATCCGGGACGAATTGGTCCCGCATGCCAGCCGAGAGCAGCAACTGGCTGCGCATGGCTTGGACCGTGCAGGCGTGATCAAGCGCGTCCGCACCATCCTCGGACTAGGGACTGCAGTGATCCCGTTCCCAGTGAAACCCAAGATTTCGCACGGGTCCTGACTCGTTTGCCTGATCCCGCCGTGCTGGGTGGGCCTGCTTGGAATGACGAAACGAAACGAAGCACCCCACGACCACGTCGTGGGGTGCTGGCTCAAGCGATGAACTGAGAATTACTTGGCGGCAGGCTCCGGGGTGGCGACAGGTGTCGACTCAGCAGTTGGTGCCGGAGCGGCCATTGGTGTCGACTCAGCAGTTGGTGCCGGAGCGGCCATTGGTGCCGGAGCGGCCATTGGTGCCGGAGCGGCACTAGCGCCACCCATACCATGCCTGGCCTGGTACTTGGCGAGCAGAGCGTTGGTGTAGCCAGGATTGTCCTTCAACTCGAAGCCGGTCAGGTCCTGGACTACCACGGTCTCACGATTAGCACCTTTACCGATAAACTTCTTGTGGGCGTTCTCAGGGACGTCCTTGGTCTCAAGGAACTTGTTGTAGTCGGCGATCTTGCCGAACAGGTAGATGCGCGGCTTGTCCCCTTCCTTCTTTGCATGAGGGACCTCGGCGTAGAACTTCGACCCGAAGCCGCCTTCGGAGTAGGCGCCGGGTAGGTCAGAGGTGCGGGGCGTCGAGCAGCCGGAGCCAATGGAGATGGCGGCGGCTGCAGCGGCGAGGACAAGGGCGGTGCGGCGGATCATGGGACGGGGTGCTCCTGAGGTCAGACACCGTGCCGACTATCATGAATCACCAGTGAGTTGATCGTGAAGCTTCGGTTAAGACGTCCGGCCGGCGAACAGCCGGGCCGCCGTGGCGAGATCGGCCGGAGTGTTCACGCCCAGGACGCTGCCCGGATCATCGCAGATCTCGAGTTCAACCCCCGCCTGGTCGCGAGCGAGCATGCCGACGACGTCGGTCAGATAGTATTCGCCCTGGGCATTCGTCGGTTTGACCTGGCGGAGCCGCTCGAACAGGTCGGTGCGGCGGAAACAGTATAAGCCGCTGTTGACCAGATTGATCGCACGTTGCTCTGGGGTCGCGTCCTTGTGTTCGACGATTCTGGCAAGCCGGCCGTCGTCACCGGTGATCATGCGACCATATCCGGTGGGATCTGCCATGCGGGCTGCGACGGCGGTGCAGGCGGCTCCTGTGCGGCGGTGGGTGGCGACGACGCGCCGAAGGAGTGCGGCATCGACCAGTGGGGCGTCACCGCATAGGACCAGTACCTCGTCGCCGGTGACGGCTGGCTCGGCACAGAGCACGGCGTGGCCGGTGCCCAGCTGGCGGTCCTGCAGGACGCAACGTGCACCCAGCGGTTCAACTGCGGCGGCTACGGCCTCGCGCTGCCAACCGACCACGCAGACGCAGTCGGTGATGCCTGCCGCGTTGCAGGCGTCGATGACATGGGCGACCAAGGGGCGTCCAGCGAGCGGATGGAGGACCTTGGCGAGGTCGGAGCCCATTCGGGTACCCTTGCCAGCGGCGAGAATGACGGCGGTGGTTCGTTGCGACATGGGCTGATATGCTGGACCAGGGCGGTCTGACGCAAATGCCGGTTGGCAGCTCTACGGTTTCCGCTAGCCTGCATACCGTGGTAACGGTCCTGCTCACACTTGGCTACTGCTGGCTCGGCCCTCCGCCGACCTCCGGGACTCCGCGTTGGCAGTGGATTGCACCACCTCCGCCGGCGCTCGCCCCGTTGGTGCCGGCTCCGGGTCGTGACCTGAATCTGGCTCCGAACGAGCAGGTTTCGCGTCCGCTGCGCTAGGCGAGCACTGCAGCGGTTCGGTGCTCCAGCCGTCATTCCAGTACGCTAACCAGGAATCCCTTCAGATAGCGTGTCTCAGGTGCGGCTGGCAGCCAGGGATGGTCGGCCGGCTGGCCGAATGCCGAGTCGAAGCGCAAGGTTCTCCCAAGATGGGCAGCTGCTTCGACCACATTTTCCAGGAACATCGCTTCGTCGACATGCGAGGAGCATGACCACGAGGCCAGCCGGCCACCGGGACGAAGCAGGCGCAGGGCCTGCTGGTGCAGGTCGCGGTAGCCGCGCATTGCGCCTGGCAGGGCCGAGCGGGTGCGTGCGAACGCCGGCGGATCGAGGATGACGAGGTCGTAGGTGGCCCCGGCGGCACCCTGCTGACGCAGCCACTGGAAGGCGTCGGCCGTGGCGGTGCTCAGCCGGCCTGCGAAGCCCAGGCGACTGGCAGCGGCGAGGGCGTCGGCCAGTCCAGCCTCGGCCTGGTCCACCGCTACCGCCTCGGCCGCCCCGGCCTGTAGCAGATGCAGGGCAAAACCGCCACGATGGGCGAAGACGTCGGCCACTCGGCCTCCGCGAGGCACCCAGGTCGCCAACTGTTGATGGGACTCGCACTGGTCGAGGTAGGCGCCGGTCTTATGCGGATCGAGCAGATCAACATCCAGTTCGATGGCGCCCAGGGCGACGCGCACATGTGCGTCGGCTGGTCCGTGCAGCACGCGGATGCGCGGCTCTAGGCCTTCCAGGCTGCGCCCGTGACCATCGCTACGTTCGATGATCTGGGCTGGCGCCATCAGCTCGCGCAGAATGCCGGAGATGCTGTCGATACGTTGATCGATGCCCGTGGTCAGGGCTTGGATGACTAGGCGATCGCCGAAACGGTCAACGATCAGGCCCGGTAGCAGATCGCCTTCGCTGGAGACCAGGCGCAGGGCTTGGCGATGCGGCAGGACGGCAACGCGATGGGCGATGGCGGCCTGCAGGCGAAGGCGCAGGAATGCGTCGTCGAGTTCGCGGGCCTCGCGAGTGGCTAGACGCACGGCGATCTGGCTGTGGGCCGAGTAGAACCCGCGACCGACCAGCCGGTCGTGGCCATCGCGCACCTCGACGACGTCACCATCGATTGCTGCCGCCAGGTCCGCGGCGGACACTTCACTGCGAAACACCCAGGGGTGTCCGGTCAGGCAGCGGTGGGTCTGACGGGCGATGAGACGGAGGATGGGCGGCACGCTGGGAGGCTTGGCGTGCTGATGCGCCCGCAAGCGCGGAATCCCTCTCATCTGGCCTGCCGCTGCCGCCCGCTTACGCTGCCGCCGTGGACCCACTTACCGATCTTCGCCGCCGGATCGAGATCCTCAACCGCGTCGGCCAAGCGCTCTCGATCGAGACCAATCCGCGACTGCTGGTCGAACAGATCCTGCAGGGAGCGATGGAGATCACCCGGGCAGATGGTGGGACCGTCTATGCGGCGTCCGATGGCCGGCTACGCTTCGAGATCATGCACAACCAGTCGATGGGCATCCATGCCGGGGTCAGCGGACTGCGCCCAGTGCCGCTGCCCGATGTACCGCTGCATCTGGATGGCGGCATTGAGAACCACGCCTCGGTGGTAGCGCACTGCGTGCTAACCGGCAATACCATCAATCTGCCTGACGCCTACACCGCGCCAGGATTCGATTTTTCAGGTACCCGCCGCTTCGATGAGAAGACCGGTTACCGCACCGCCTCGGTTCTGGTCGTGCCGATGCGCGACCACGAAGGCGCGATCACCGGAGCCCTCCAGCTGATTAATGCGCGCGACCCGTTCGGAGTGGTCGCCCCGTTCCCGCCCGAGGACCAGACGTTGGTCGAAAGCCTGGCGTCTCAGGCGGCCACAGCGCGCACCAAGCATCGTCTCATCGAAGATCAGAAACAACTCTTCGAGTCATTCATCCAGCTGATCGCGACGGCAATTGACGAGAAAAGCCCCTACACCGGCGGCCATTGCCGGCGCGTCCCCGAATTGACCATGATGCTGGCTGAGGCTACTGCCCGCGCGCCGCGGGGCGATATCGCCGCGTTTGCGATGGATGAGCGCGATCGCTACGAACTGCGTATCGCGGCGTGGCTGCACGACTGCGGCAAGATCACCACCCCCGAATGGGTGATGGACAAGGCGACCAAACTCAGCTGCATCAACGACCGCATCGAACTGATCGCCACCCGCTTCGCCGCCGCTGCCGCTCAGGATCCGATGCAAGGCGGCTGCCTGGCCAACGACCTCGTCTTCCTGCGTCGCTGCAACACCGGCGGCGAATCGATGCGCCAAGAGGATCAGGAGCGGGTGCGCCTTATCGCCACGCACAGCTGGTGCGCACTGGATGGCAGCCAGCAACCGTTGTTGACTCCGGATGAAGTCGAGAACCTGTGCATCGCCAAGGGCACCCTGCTGCCGCGCGAGCGCGAGGTCATCAACCACCACATCGTCGCCACCATCAAGATGCTGGAATCGCTGCCGTTTCCTCGCCATCTCAGGCGAGTGCCGGAGTTCGCCGGTGGCCATCACGAGCGCATGGACGGCAAGGGCTACCCGAAGCAGCTGCGTCGCGAGCAGATGAGTGTGCAGGCCCGGATTATGGGCATCGCTGACATCTTCGAGGCTCTGACTGCCGGAGACCGTCCGTACAAGCGGGCGATGAATCTGTCGACCGCCCTGTCGATCCTCGGCCGGATGAAGCTCGATGGTCACGTTGACCCGGACATTTTCGATGTCTTTGTCCGTGAACGGGTCTACCTCGACTACGCCAAGCGATTCCTGCGCGAAGAACAGATTGATACGGTCAACGAGGACGCGATTCCCGGATTCATCCGGTGAGCGCCGTGCTGTTGATCGCGCCCGAGCTATCGGGCGAGCCTGGACTGCCGGCCCTGCTCCAGCGGCTGCAATTGCGCGGCACGGCAGGTGTCCTGGTTTCGTCGCTGACGCCCAAGAGCTTGCTGACCGCAGCTGGTGCAGGTGCTGCAGCCAGTTGGTTGGCAACCCGTCAGCCAGGCGCGGTCATGGCAGCTGTCACGGCGGGGTTGGCGGGCGTCGTGCTGATCGGCGTGGGGGGCGAGAATCGTGATGAAGGGGTACTGGTACGGCATAGCCCAGATCTGGAGGGGGCGACCATCGCCATGGTTCCCCGCGATGGCGGTTGTTGGCACGATCCTGCCACAATTTGACCTAGGAAACACGAAGTGCTGTACGCATTGCTTCTTGCGGGGTGTAAGCTACGTCGGTAGCTTTCCGGCATGCATATCTCATCCGGTCTCTGCTCCATATCTGTTTGCGTGGCCGCCGCCGGCCTGTCGGTTGGCGCGCTGATCGCCAGCCGGTGGCTGGATCGCCGTGGAGCGCAACAGCAGCTGCCATCACCGGCCTTGGCAGCGTTGACCGCCGCAGTGTTCGTTGCCCAGATGGTCAACGTGCCGGTGCTCGGCGGATCCAGCGGACACGTGGTCGGTGGGGCTCTGCTGGGCATCCTGGCTGGACCCTTCCGTGGTCTGCTGGCCATGGTTGCGATCCTGGCCACTCAGGCGGTGCTATTCGCCGATGGCGGTCTTGACGCCCTCGGCGTCAATGTCCTCAACATGGGTGTGATCGGGGTGCTGGGCGGCTGGGCGCTGCAGCGTGCCTGGGCTGGCACCACGGTGACCAGTCGTGCTCTGAGTGCCGGCTTCGCGGCCGCGCTTGCGACTCTGGCCGCTGCTGCTCTATGCGCGGTCGAACTCGGCCTGTCCGGAACCACCTCGACGTCGTCTGCCTTGGCAGCAATGATCGGCGCCCACCTGCCAATCGCTCTGGGCGAAGGTGCGGTTACCGGCCTGGTTGTTGCGCTGATCGCGCAGCCCGAGCGGACCTCAGTGCGCTGGCCGGTCGCCGCAGCTGTGATCGCCTGCGCCCTGACCCCGTTCGCCAGCACGCTGCCGGACGGGCTCGAACACACTGCTCAACAGCTGGGTTTCGCCGGCCAAGCCACCGCCTACGCAGCACCGCTCGCCAACTACCTCGTTCCTGGAATACCGGGAGCCTTGGCGGTCATCTGCGCCGGTATCATCGGGGCGGTGATGGTCGCCGCGCTGGTCCGCTACACGCCGCGGTCGGCGTAACCGTCGAGCAACTCGGCCAGTTCGACGTCCAGCCTAGTGACCAGATTGCCGGCGTCATGGCTGTTCAACCGCACCACCACGCGATCATAGACGTTGGTCCACTCCGGATGGTGATTGAGCCGGTCGATGGCTGGGACGCATCGGTGCAGAAAATCCACAGCGGCTTTGAAGCTGCCGAAGCGGAACGTCTTATGCAGCGACGCGTCTCGATGGCTCCAGCCAGGCAAGCGGGACAGGGCATCGGCGATCTCAGCGGGAGTGAGTGGTGTCATGATAGCAGCCTTATGCCGCTTCAGGCGGTTCAAC
>JBBQCI010000092.1:0-14306 GCA_038318565.1 Planctomycetota bacterium | reverse complement strand
ACCTGAACTTGTCCTGTGGGATCCCGCGATCTTCCTGTATGCCGCCCTGGGAACATTGAGCGTCGTCATCATCGGCAGCGTCTACAAGATCGCTGCCTTGGCCAAAGGCGGCAGCGCCGTCGCCGAATCACTCGGCGGTCGGCAACTGAGTCCCAACACAGTATAGAAAGTATATAGAAAGTATATATAAAGTAGACACACAACCTAACAGTATATATAGAAAGTAGACACACAACCTAACAGTATTATATAGAAAGTATAGAAAGTATAGAAAGTAAGTATAGAAAGTAGACACACAACCTATGAAAGTATAGAAAGTAGACACACAACCTATTGACTTCTCGCCCGATCAATGAATCTCCCCGCATTTCCCAGGCCCGCGAACACGTCCTGCCCAGTGGAGCGCAAGGGACCTATCATGTGCTGTCGCGTTGCACGCTGATGCTCTAGGACATGCACGCATTTCTGTAAGTTCTGACTTCACAGGTTCTTGCAATTGTCATTGATGGGGGTCCGTGGCAGATTCGGCCTGGACGAGCTGAAAACGCCATGCTTTCCGCGTTGGCAGCAAATGGCACCTGAAGATCGACTGAGGGGTCCGTTAAGTCAGGTGCTATTGCCGGACGCCCCCTGCAGCAGCCGCCAGCAGTACAGGCTCACCGACCGTGGTCGCGACCTGCTCTCCAGGGAGGTCTAGTGAGTCACAATGGACTGATTATGCAGATTTCGAATGCGGAGAATTACTCGGCACTCGTCCCGCTTGGTGAGCCAAAGCAAACCCGCGGCTTTCGCCGTGGGTTTGCTTAACTGAAGAGCTCTTCCGGAGAGCGCCACGGATCCGAGGATTCTGCCGACGCTCCCGCTCTCCAGTTCGCATCAGTTAGTCCGGGTGAACCACGCTGCGTAGCCCATGGCGGTCGATGATCCGGGGGCGAGTCGGATGGCCCAGTGGCGGATGGTCTGAAACAGGCGCACGCGTTCGCCTAGCAGACCGTCGAGTTGCAGGCCGTGAGTCCGGGCGGTGGCGGCCAGTTCCTCGGGTCGGATGCAGCATGCAGGGTCGTGAGTTCCGCGTGGAATCAGACCCAGGCCCTCGGCGAGATGGATGGCAATCAACCGCGTTGCCATGGTGCGATTGAGCGTCGAGACGTACAACCTTCCGCCTGGACGCAGCAGACGTGCCGCGGCAGCGACGACGTCGGGCCACTCGACGATGTGCTCAAGTATGTCGGCACAGCACACCAGATCCGCGCTTCCATCCGAAAGATCTGGCGCCCGCGCGTCGCCCACCGCATAGCTGAGTCCGCTTAGGCCAGCGCCATGCGCCCGGGCCACTGCAATACTGGCGGAGCTCGCATCAATGCCGACCACGCTTGCACCCTGGCGGGCGATCGGCTCGGCCATCAGTCCGCCACCACAACCCAGATCGACCACCGCCAACCCGCGCATGTCACCACCATACACCGCTGCGAGGTGCTGCAGCCGCAGTTGGTTGAGGCCATGCAACGATGCCGCGAACCGACTGGTGTCATCCCACCAGGCAGCGGCATGCCTGTCGTACAGGCCGAGATCGTTGCGTACCCGCCCGCTCATGGCCTGGCAACGTCCTGATCGGTGAGGAGTTCGTGGATACCGGGTAGGCCCGACCGGCAGCAGGAGTGGATCGGTCGCATGGACATCTCAGGTGTGCCGGTGCAGCAGCAGGCCTTCGGCGGTCAGGCCGGGGCCAAAAGCGAACGCGGCCAATGGACCCTGCCACGGCGACCGGCACATGTCTTCGATGATCGCCAGCACAGTGGCACTACTGCGGTTGCCTCCGTGTCGCAGAGCCTCGCGGCTTGCCGAGAGCGCTCCGGGGGCCAGCGCCAGCACGTTCTCGACTTCGCTGAGAATACGCGGTCCCCCGGGATGCACGGCAAAGCGGCACTGGTCACGCGGTATACCAGCCAGAAGGCCATCCGTCAGTCCAGGAAGCGCACCACCCAGCGAGCTGGAAACCGCCTGGGACAACTTCAGCCGGAAACCATCAGCCGCGGCCACCCAGGCCATCTCATCGGCGGTGTCGGGAATCACGGCGCAGGCGTCTCGGATCAGACGGAGGCGCGTGCCGATCGGATCAGGCGAGGCTTCGACGACTGCCGCAGAAGCACCGTCGGCGAACAGGCAGGCCCCGATCAGCGCATCATCATCCGGACCGGTATGTAGATGCAGCGAAGACAGTTCACAACAAACCACCAGCACGCGTGCGGTTGGTTCGGCACGAACCGCATCCCACGCCACGCGTAGAGCCGGCATCGCGGCGTAGCAACCCATGAAACCGATCATCGTCCGGCGCACCGACGGCGACAATCCGAGCGCCTGCACCAGCATGAGATCCAGGCCCGGTGCCACTGAACCGGTACAGGTGGCAACCACCAGATGCGTGACGCGTCCGACACCATCCGGGCAGGCGGCGCGCACCGCTGCGACAGCGAGCGGCGGAGCCAACCTGACGTAGGCCTGGCTGCGTACCAGGGCGTCCGCTGGCTGGCCCGAGCGGGGGTAGAAGATCTCGCCTTCCGGACCAAGCAGATCGAGTACAGCATGCCGCGTATCGACGCCTGTCCGGCTGGCGAAGCGCAACAGACGCGACGGGTCGGACCCCGCAGGCAGACGCTGCGCCATCCAATTGGCAAAGTCGGCCTGGGCGATTGCCGGGCCGGGAAGGGCATGACCGAGGTGCGAAATCCAGACAGGCATGCAAGTGGTGGCGGTTGCCACGAACAGGCTCGCTCCCGCCTGGGAAATACTAGCACTTCCGGGATGACCTAGGATGGGCGTAGTCCAACCCTGCCACCTAACACGTGCATGTCAGCCAGCACACCCACCGTGGCACCCTGTATGGATGCCTACGACATCGCCATCGTCGGGGCCGGGCCAGCCGGGGCGGTCAGCGCCTGGCTACTCGCCCAGTCGCGGCCCAATCTCCGCATCGTGCTATGTGATGCGGAGACCGAGCCGCGCCACCGGCCCTGCGGCGAATATCTGGCTCCTGGCGGCCTCGGTGTGCTCGATCGGGCCGGACTGCTCGACGCGGTCGTCGCGACCGGGGCGTTCCGACTGGACGCCGTGGCGCTCTGTGGACCGAGCGGTGGTCCAGCCATACCGTTCAAACCCGTGCTTGGCCTGCACCCACCGGTTGATCACGGGCTTGGCGTGCGACGCGAACGGTTCGACAAGGTCCTGCAGGATCACGCCGGTAGCGTCTGCGAGTTGCGCCGCAACTGCCGCATCCGCAGCGTGGATCGACTCCCGACCGGCTGGCAGCTGATCGATCACCAGGGCCGACAGCTTGCCACCAAGCTGCTGGTCGGCGCTGACGGACGGAACAGCATCGTACGCCGTGCCTGTGGCCTGGATCGCCGGCCATCCCGACAACGCTTCGCCTTGGTCACCCGAGCAACCGGCGTGGACCATGGCACCACGGTAGAAATGCACCTCGGACCTCTCGGACAGATCGGATTGTGCCCGCTGGGTGGTGGCGAGGTCAACCTCAACCTGCTACTCGCTCCCGAGGCTCGTCGATTGCTACGCGGTCTGACGCCAGAACGACTGTTGCGCGCTGCGCTGGCCGTCACCCCCGCCCTGGCGGGACGTACCCGCCAGGCCCGGCTCGGCCGAGTCATGGCCACCGGCAGCCTGCCCCAGGGTTGCCGCACGGTTGCCGCTGACGGCGCAGCTTTGGTTGGAGATGCCTCGGGCTTTTGCGACCCGTTCACCGGCGAGGGTATGAGCCTGGCGCTCCGCTCGGCTGAACTCTTCGCCACCGCAGTTGCTGCTGATCGTGGACTGAGCGGCTACGCCGCCGACTTCCAACAATCGATCGGCCGACGTCGGGCCATCGGTGAGGCGTTGCAGGGACTGCTCAGCCGGCGCCGACTATCCGAAGGTGTGGCCGGAGCGTTGGCCCGGCTGCCGTTGTTGGGTCGGCTGCTCGTCGCCGATGCGGCTGGCTACCAGCGTGGTTACGCCTAACCAACGCAACCAGTCGGACGCATTGTCGAGCACATCGCCAATCTGAAGCACTGACGGGCAGCAAACGGCATAGATGGTGATCTCTCCACGGAGGTCCCTTGAATCGCGCCATTCCATCCATGTTCGCCTTCGCTGCCATGCTCCCGCTGGCGGCCGAGGATCTCGTCCTCAACCCGGCCATCCAGGCGGGCAATCACGCCGAGACCACTAGTGACGGGGAATGGACCCGACTACCCCCCAGCTGGGCGGCGCCGCCAATCGTCGTCGAAGGGCGCAAAGCTACCGGCCTGCGTGAAGAAGACCGCATCGGCAGTTACGGTCAGCCACGCTGGACAGCGACACGCCGATTTGCCGAAACCCGGGTGTATGTGGTGCCCGAAGGCAAGTTCGAGTTCGAGTACTGGATGATCGTCGAAGACCGCAAGAAGGGCGACCCCGAAGGGAAAGCGACCGTCAAGCAGGTGTACGAAGCCGAGATGGGCCTGCCTTGGCGCTTCCAGCTCGATCTCTATCAAGTGTGGGAAAAGGAAGACAGCACCGGCACGCAGGTGATGAGCGAAACCAAGTTCGAAGTGCGATGGGCGGTGGCCGACTGGGGTGTCATCCCGGGTAACCCGACGCTGTATGGCGAATGGGCAGCCGTCAGCGATGGCTACGACAAGGCCGAGGGCAAAATCCTGCTGGGCGATGAGTTCACCCCACGCTGGCATTGGGGAACCAACTTTGTCTGGGAACAGGAACTTGGCGGCGAAGCCGAGCGTTCGTTGGAGATGACCAACGCGGTCAGCTGGACCGTATTCGACGAGCGCTTCAGCTTCGGTGTCGAGGACAAGTTCGCCTACATCGACACCAAGGACAACCGCGGGGAGTATGACAAGGAGGTCCTGGTCGGCCCAACCATTCAGTTTCTTCCGCTGCCCCAGATGCATATCAACCTCTCCCAGCTCTACGGCATGACCAACGAGTCGCCGGTCACCAAGACCGTCGCCGTGTTCGGCTGGGAGTTTTGAACCACCATCCAGGAAAACTTATGAACTTCACGTCCTTCGCACTCATCCTCTCCATCGCTCTGGCAGGCGCGGCTGAACCAGCGGCCACCCTGAGTCTGGTCGTCGCCGGCAAGCCGGTCGCCAGCTCCGCCCTGCCGGCTGGTTGGTCGACGACCGCCACCGGCGACAAGCTGGTGATCATGCCAGTGCAGAAGCGACCGCACATCCAAGTCTGGCCGGTCGCAGCCACCACTGTCGCGGATGCGGAAAAGACCATCTCCGCTCTGATCGTCTCGGAGGTCAAGGAATTCGCCCCGAACAAGCGCGAGGATCTGACCGTTGCTGGTAAGGCTGCGCGTTTCCTGGCGGGACCCGGCGTTGAAGCCGACGACGGCGATCCAGGCAATGCCGAGGTCACCATCTTCGCCGTCGGCACCAAAGTCTTCGTCCTGGTATCACACGGAGAAGGCACTGGCCCGACTGAACGGCATGGCGATCTCGCCACCGTGCTCGCTACCCTGAAGGCGAACTAGCCGATACGCGCCACCTGATCGACCACCTGGGCGGCCGAGGCAAGGGCCTCAGCGTCTAGGCCGGTGGCACCCGACAGACGCTGCAGCAGGCCAGTCGCGATTTCACCATCGAGTTGACCACCCTGGTCCTTGCTGCGATTCAGTGATCGCCACAGCACCAACAGCTCCCCCCAGGTGACCAACATGAGGTTGGCATGCAGCGGTCGCATCATGCCTGCAACCGGATGGGTGACGGCTGAAGGCTGTGGCTCTGGTGGGTGAACGAGACCCTTTCCCGCCAACCACGCAGGTTCGACCCGTAACACCGCTGCAAGTGCGGCTATGTGGGTTGGCTGTAGCCGTCGACGGGCAGACAAGTGGTCGGTGATGCGCTGGGCATGCAACCCTGCCGCCCGTGCGGCGGCCGCTTGACTGAGTCCTGCCCAACGCAGGGCGAAACGAAATCTGGACGGATCCATGATCGCATGGTTGCTCGCCCGGACAGTCGCACTAGCCGGACATCTGCGTAGCGGATCAGCAGCCAGCCCTGTCGGTGGTCATTGCAACGTCTACTGGCGGCCCTGGTGTGGGCCGGTAGGCTGCATGCGTGCCCATCGGCGAGCAAACCATTCCCGACCCTGATGCCGGACGGATCACCGTACCCGATGCCGAGCTGGCCTCGGCAGTGACCATGCGTCTGCCTGAGCCACCCACCGTGATCGGCGGCTGGGAGGTAGGCAAGAAGATCGGTCAGGGCGGCATGGGTTCGGTGCATCTAGCCACCAAGGATGGTCGCCAGGGAGCGCTCAAGCTGATGCACGCCAGCCTGGTTGGCCAAGGCGACTTCCGTGCCCGATTCCTGCGCGAGACGGCCGTGCTGGCTGCCGTCAAACATCCCCATGTGGTGCAGTTGCTCGACCATGGCGAACAGGATGGATGGATGTGGCTGGTGATGGAATATATCGCTGGCGGCGATCTGTCCGGACACCTCAAGCGTCGTGGCACAGTAATGGAAAAAGAAGCCTGCGCGATCATCGCACGCTGCGCCCGCGGCCTGGTTGCCATCCATGCCGCCGGATTGATCCATCGCGACCTTAAGCCCGAGAACATTTTCCTCCAACCGACCAAGTCTGGCGCGATGCCGGATCCCAAGATCGGCGACCTCGGCATGGCCCGGCATACCGAGGGGGAAGACCGCATGACCATGACCGGCACCGCCTGTGGAACCCCGGCGTTCATGGCCCCCGAGCAGATCCGTGGTGATGGTGATCTCGACCATCGCGTCGATGTCTACGCCCTCGGGGCCACGCTCTACAACCTGCTGACCGGCCGGAAGCCATTCGACGGACCGACCATCTACGTCCTCACCCATGAGGTGCTGACGAAGCCGGTGCCAGACATCCGCAGATTCAGCCCCCACGTCAGCGCCGGCGCGGTCTCGGTGGTCGAGAAGGCGATGAGCAAGGTGCGCGAGCAGCGCCACCGCGATGTCGGCGAACTGCTGCTCGACCTCGAACGGCTCAGCGAAGGCAAGATGCCGATGCATAGCGCCGGCTTGCCTTCGCCCGCCAGCATGGTCTTCGCCGAGGTCAGCGGCAGCCCGGCTCCGAAAAGGACGCACGGGACCTACGTGTCGAATCCCGGATCCGCGTTCTCCGGTATTCCGTGGGGGCCGATCCTACGACTCGGTCTGCCGGCCGCACTGCTCATCGGTGTGCTCAGCGGCGCCACCTGGCTGCTGGAACGCAAGTCCCGACCCAGCGAACCCAATCCGATCGGTGGCATTGGAACCGGATCGACCGGAGAGCTGCTGCGTGATGGCAATGGCGCCCTGGTGCGTCTGCCGGTTTCCGGCCAAGTCGCTGAACTGCGCTGGTGTCCGCCAGGTCGCTTCGTCATGGGCAGCCCTGCCGAGGAACCTGATCGCACGGCGAACGAAGAGCTGCATGCCGTGCAGCTGACCAAAGGTTTCTGGATCCTCGGTAACGAAGTCAGCAACGGACTTTATGCTGCGCTGGTTCCTGGCGAGCCGCGCGGCGCTCCCGACATGCCCGTCAGCGAGTTGAACCTCGACGCGTGCGTCGCCTGGATCGAGCGGCTGAACCGCCTGCACCCCGGCCTGGGAGCCCGCCTGCCGAGCGAAGCGGAATGGGAATACGCCTGCCGAGCCGGTACCTCTGGCCCGTTCGCCACCGACGCCCAGCCGCGTTCGTGCCGTGTGCCCGCGGTGGTCAGCGCCTGGCGTGAAGGCGGGCTGTTCGCTGCCGAGAACGCTTGGCTGCTCGACCGCGACAACCCGCTGTTCGCGCCGCTGGCCACCACCGGCGCGGCGATCAATGCCTGGGGCATCAGCGGGATGCACGGCAACCTTGCGGAATGGTGCGCTGATCGCTGGGATGGCGAAAGCGCCTATGGCGACCAGCAGCGCGCTGATCCACTCGGCCAGTTCGGCAGTCTGAACGTCATTCGTGGGGGCAGCTGGCTGCAGCCGCCAGCCTCGGCGCGCAGCGCCGCCAGGGCCGCCGCCGATCCGGGCGACCTCAAGACCTGGCTGGGATTCCGCTTCGTCGTACCTGGCGGCGCTTCGGCAAGCTGGCCGCCGCGCTGATCCGCGTTCAGCCGGCAGCCGCCTCGGCCATCGCCGCAATGTTCTCAGGCGGGACGTCGGGTAGTACCGCCTCGTGGCTTGGGCTGATGATGACGTACGGCCCCAGCAGATCACGCACCCGCCGAACTTCATCGCGGATCTGCGCCAGCGTGCCGTTCGGCAGCAGATCCTGCGCATCGATACCACCGAGGAACGCGATCTTGCCGCGAAACTGCCGCGCCAGCTCGGCGGCATCCATCCCTTTGGCCTTGGCCTGCAGCGGATGCAGACAATCGACCCCAGCATCAATCAGGCGTGGAATCACCCGATGGATCGAGCCACAGGAATGCAGGATGACCTGCAGACCGTGGCGATGCCCTTGCTCAGTGAAGCGGCGGAACCACGGCATCACGAACCGGTCGAACATCTTGGGACTACAGATGCAATCCTGCTGGGTGCCGAAGTCATTGCCGAAGAAGAAGGCATCCACTTCTCCGCGTACCTGTGGAAAGAACAGTTCATTAGCTTCGTGGTAGAACTGGCACACCCGTTCCGTCGCCGCCTCGACCACCTCCGGATGCGTGTGCATCTTCGCGAGGTAGTCTTCGAACCCGAACAGGTCCATGACGTTGTGGTAGAAGCAGGTCCACATGCCACTGGCGCGGTAGTGCGGACCAGCCGCGCGCAGTTCAGCTATCGCCCCGGTGAAGTCCATGTAGCAGGCCTGCGGCCAATGCGGCCACGCCTCGACTTCGGCAACCGTCTCGCAATGAGCAAGCGGCCCGGCAGCTCCATGTGCCTTCTTGTCGACGGCAAACATGCCCGATCCGTCAGGAGCGCGGTAGGTCCACGGGGCGATCCAGCGAAAGTCGTCGCCCAAACGTCGCCGCAGCACCTCACCATCGCTGGTTCCGAAGTGTCGATGCAGAATCGGCCATGCTGCCGGATCCGGATTGCCCAGCCAGAAGCCGGAACGGTCGGGATTGCCCCGGCCGATGATGCTGCGGATGCGGGTGCGTGAATCCATGCTGACCTCCACGTCCGTGATGATGGCTGGCCGGCGCTGGCCAAGGTGGGATGCTTTCCATGCTGTTGGTATGAATCCGACACTTTCGTGGCCAACCGGGGGCGTGCCCCAGGTACTGCTCAGCGGCTACTTTCCACTCAAGGACAAAGGCTTCCGGACGATCTACCAGATTCAGGCCGTCGCCATGCATCTCTACGATTACGCAGGAACGGTGCGTATGGATGGCCGACCCATCGAATTACGTTCCGGTGATCTGACCCTGACCCCAGTCGGCATGGCTACCACCTACGATCTGCCTGCCGCTGGTCGGCATTGGTGCGTTCATGTCTTGCCTGCAACTATCGGCACCCCCCTTCGGCTGCCCCTGCACATCCGCCTGGGCAGCGACGCCACGATTGCCCGCGAACGCCTGGCCCGCATTACCGCGTATCAGCGCCGTGGGCGCGGACGGCACGAGGCCTTGGCATCCTCGACCGCGGCCGGCGCAGCGGTGCTGGAACTGGTCGCCTGGCTGGCCGACCGGTTGCCTGATGGGCCACAGCAGCGCGGCGATCGGGCGGTCGAGCGCGCCGCCTCCTTGCTGCGCGAAGATCCCGCTCGGGGGTGGCGGGTGCCGCACTTGGCGCGCACTGTCGGGGTCAGTCCGGCCTACCTCGCCCGTCGGTTCCGCCAGCGCTATGGCTCGACCTTGGCACGTTTCCAACTGGCCCAACGCATTGGTTCAGCCCAAGCCCTGCTCGCGTGCACCGAGCTGTCGGTCGGCGAGATCGGCAGGCGGATTGGCCTGCCCGACGCGCACCACTTCAACAAGCTGTTCCGCCGCGTCGCCGGGGTTCCACCCACGGCATTCCGCGCCGAACACCGAGCTTGATCTGCCGGGTCGCGGTCCGCTCGCCGCTGGACGCCCCCCAATGCTGGTCACGATGAGGCCATGACCATCCTCGTCACCGGCGGCGCCGGCTACATCGGATCCCACACCTGCGTCGAACTGCTGCTCGCCGGACACGAGGTCGCGGTGCTCGACAATCTCGCGAACTCGTCGGCCGTCGCCCTGGACCGCGTCCGCTCCATCGTCGGTGGGACGACCAAGCTGCGCCTGCACCAGGTCGATCTCTGCGATGCGGCTGCGGTCGAGCGCGTCTTTGCCGCTGAGCATCCCGAGGCGGTCATTCACTTCGCCGGCTTGAAGGCAGTCGGCGAGTCAGTGCAGATCCCGCTGCGTTATTACGACAACAACGTCGGCGGCACCATCGTCCTGCTTGAGGCGATGCGCCGGAACGGTTGCCGCAAGCTGGTGTTCAGCTCATCGGCAACGGTCTATGGCGACCCCGAGCGCGTGCCGATCACCGAGGCCTCGCGCCTCAACGCGACCAACCCCTATGGCCGCACCAAGCTGTTCATCGAAGAGATCCTGCGCGACGTGGCCAGGTCAGAACCCGGCTGGCACATCATCCCGCTGCGCTACTTCAATCCGGTTGGCTCGCACCCGAGCGGCTTGATCGGTGAAGACCCGGCAGGAATTCCCAACAACCTCATGCCGTTCGCCCTGCAGGTCGCGGTGGGCAAGCGTCCGATGCTGTCGGTCTACGGCGGCGACTGGCCGACGCCTGACGGCACCGGGGTGCGCGATTACATCCATGTCGTCGATCTTGCCCAGGGCCACCTCGCCGCCCTGGCCAAGCTGCCGCAGGTCGATGGCTGTGTCGAGGTCAACCTCGGCACCGGTCGCGGTTCGTCGGTACTCGACGTCGTCAAGGCGCTGTCGACTGCCTCGGGACAGCCGGTGCCCTACACCATCACTGCTCGTCGCGCCGGCGATGTCGCTACCTCGTATGCCGATCCGGCCTACGCCACGGCCTTCCTCGGCTGGAAGGCCATCTTGAACATGGACGCGATGTGCCGTGACGGCTGGAACTGGCAGCAGCAGAATCCGAACGGCTACCGGCCCTGATCCTCGCCCACGCCAGCCTGCCCTGAATGCCGTCCCGGCTCGTCCTCCTTGCGCTGCTGTTCACCCTGGCCGGCTTCGCCTTCCTGGTGCGGCTGTTCCAGCTGCAGGTGCTGGAGGGCAGCATGCACGCCCTGGCGGTCGAGCGCTCGCTGGTCGTGGTTGAACCGCTACCGGCCCGCCGCGGCCGCATCCTTGACCGCACCGGCACGGCGATGGCCGAAACCAAGCCGATGTACCACCTGTCGGTCGTGATGGCCGAACTGGAGATCGAAGGACGCGCGCGTCGCGAGCAGGACCTGTGGCAGCTGGACCGCCGCCACTTCGACGCCCTGGTCGGCGACCTGACTACCCGTTTGCGCTGGGTGAATCGACCGAAAAGTCTGAAGGACACCCTACTCGACGACATCCTGGCCCATCCCGGCACCGCGGTCCGCCTCGGGGCGCGCGCCGAGAGCGGCACACTCGGACTGGTAGCGGTCGAACGGTCTCTGCTCGCCCCCGGCAAGGGTGATGAGGATGCGGTGCGCCGCCTGGTCGAAGGCGATCTGCTGACCGAAGAGCCGCTCGACGCCCTGGTCCGCGAGATCCATGTGCGCTGGCAGATCGAAGCCCAGGCAGTGCCAGAGGCGGGATTCATCGCTGCTTGCGACGAGGTCGATCGCGAATTGGATCTGGCCGGCGACCACGCCGCCAGCGTGCTCGATCCGTTTACCGACCGCTGCACGATGTCGTATCCGCTGGGTGACGGACGGAACGAGACGGTAGCCCTACGCTTGATCCTGTCCGAGCGCCGCCAGCAGGCCGAGATTACCCTCGCCCGGGTGAGTGGACGCGAAGTCGAGGTGATCCGCGAACGCCTGGATCGCGCGCTTAGCCGGGCCGCCCGCAAGCCGCCTGTGGGCAGCCGCTATTATGCCGCGAGTGCCGACGCCGACCAGGTTGCTCCGTTGCTGCCGATCGACGCCGCCCTCGACGAGATCGACTTGCCCGATGTGGTCGGCGCCCGCGAACGCATCATCATCATCCAGGGCGATCCGCAGGGCAGCGAAGGACTGCTCACCCAGCTTTCGCGACGCTTGGCAGCAAGCCTGGGGACGCGCGATCCAATCCTGATCCAGGCCCTAATCGAAAACCATGCCGAGCGCATCGGCCCTGCCGGCAGTGGTCGTGAACACCGCATCTACCATCTGGTCCTGGACCCAGAGAAGCTCTCCAGGCTGATCGATGGCTTGGCAACCCGGCTCACGGCCCAGGGTCGGCCGATGCCGGCGATCGAGATTGAACGACGACTGGCTGAACTGCGACGGCTGGCTGAGCGTGAATTGTCAGGACGCACCCGGCGTGACCCCATCCCGATTCTGCGCGACGTACCACACGCCCTCGCCGTACGGCTGTGCGGCACCGGAGGCCAGCCGCCAGACAGCCTGCGCCGACTGTATGATGGCGCCGACGCGGCCCTACCGGGGCTTACAATCGCGACCGATGTCGGCCGCAGCTACCCCTTCCCGAAGTCTGCTCCGCACATCATCGGCATGCTCACCAGATCGGGCGACGGCTCGGACAGCTTGCGCGGAACCAATGGGCTGGAGGCACGCTACGACGCGATCCTGCGTGGCTCTCCGGGAGGCCGCATACGCGCTCGCACCCCAGACGGATTCGTCACCCTGCGCGACACTGATCCGTTGCCTGGCACCGATCTGCTTACCGAGATCGACATGGAGATGCAGATGCTGGCCGAGGACAGTCTCGAACGCTACATCGAACTGGCCGGAGCGTTGGATCCCGATGGCAATACCGAGAAGATGCAGGCAGCCTTCGCCGTTGGCAAAGGACGGGCTGGATTCTGCATGATCGATTGCCGGACCGGGGGCATCATCGCTCTGGCCTCCAACCCGACCTTCGAACTGGCTGGCATTGCGAACCACTACGCCGAACTGCTAAAGGATCCGCGCCAACCGCTGATCGATCATGCCGCTGTCGCCGAGCAGCCACCAGGCTCGTCGTTCAAAATACTCACCGCATTATGCGCCCTGGAGAACGGCCTGATGGTGCCTGGGGAAAACGTCTGGTGCCAGGGCTACATGGCGATGTCGCACGGCAAGCCCGTACTGCGCGACCACGCCCCGGCCGGCACCTATGATCTCGCCGAGGCAATCCAGATCTCGTCGAATGTTTATTTCGCGATCATGGCCGACCGCATCGGCAAACGCCTTGGTCAGGCCGTTCTGCCTGAATATGCCCGCAGAGTCGGCATCGGCTGGGTCAATGCGCTGGACGTATCCAGCCAGCGGGTCGGCCCGCTGGCTCTGCCGACGCCGGAGAATCTGTCGGTGATCAGGCCCAAGGAGCCGAACTGGTACCCCAGCGACACCTGGCGCATGGGCATCGGCCAGAATTGTCAGGCCTCACCGCTGAACGTCGTGCCGATCGCGGCGGCAGTGGCCAATGGTGGTCATGTCGTACGGCCATTCCTGGTCCGACCCGACACCGGTCCGGTCGTCACTGACCTGTCGATCAAGGCGGCCTACCTCGATGATGTGCGCACCGGCATGGAAAACGTCACGAGCAACCTACCAGGTGCCACGGCCAAGCGCCTTCAGTTAGAAGGCGAAGCGGCCGGCATCAAGGTGGCAGCGAAAACAGGCACAGCCGAATGGGGCAGTCCCGACAGCCGCGCTGCCGGCCGCACCCCAGATCATGCCTGGCTGATCGGCTATGCCCCGGCGGATAGTCCAACCGTCGCCTTCGCCGTGTTCATCCATAGCGGCACATTTGGCGGCAAAGCCTGCGTGCCGGTGGCCAAGCGCGTACTAGAGCGCTATTTCGCCAAGTACGGCAAACAGGGCCATCCCGCGGCCGGCACCCCGCTGCCCGGCAGCGGCGCATGGTGACGCTGGCCCTCGCCATCACGGCGTAATGATCGCGTCATGCGCTTCTGTCTCCTGCTGCTCGTCGCCGTCTGCGCGGTCAACGCAGCCGAGGAAGTCAAGCCGGTCGTCACACTCCCTCCTGTCAAAGTTCCAGGGGCCATCAGGGTTGGGCCGAACCCGTCTGCTGTAGCATTTTTCGAATCAAAAATTAGACCCGTCTTGGTCGAACACTGCCATGAATGCCATGGCGGCGGCAAGCGCAAAGGAGGTCTCAAGGTCGACTCCTTTGAAAGCCTGCTTGCTGACAATGAAGAGGGTCCAGCAGTTATCCCAGGAGACACCGTCAACAGCGCCAT
>JBBQCI010000091.1:0-14431 GCA_038318565.1 Planctomycetota bacterium | reverse complement strand
GACTGGCTGCTGACCACCTTCGCCTACTCGCGCCGGGTCGGAACCCTGGCCGAGCAACTGATCTCGTCCAACGAGGACGAGCGCCGGGTATGGGCCGGCTTCGGCCTGCCGGTGCCCTACGACCTGCCGGCGGTCGAGACGGCCGAGGACGGACGCTGGCGCAGCTTCCAGGACTATGCCATCTGCAGCGGAGCGCAGGGCGCGCTGGCCCTCGGCGCGGTGGGCGATCCCGAGGCCACGCTGCGCATTGATGTGCTCGTCGAGGGCGCGCTCAATTCGCTGGTCATCGCCAGCGAGATGAGCGATGTGGAGGTCGCGCCTGGCGCTTGGCGCCACGGCCAGGAGCTGGCGGTGCTGGGCGGGGTACAGGCGGAGGCCGGCGAGCGGCTGCTGCGCTGGGTCGCGGCTACGCACGGGGCGCGCACCCACCGCGGCGCGGCTGCGGGCTGGTGCTCGTGGTATCACCATGGCGCCGGGGTGGCCGCGTCGGACGCCAGGTCCATCGCCGACCACGTCCGCGCCAGCGGCCTGCCCATGCCGGTGATCCAGATCGACGACGGCTTCCAGCGGCAGGTCGGTGATTGGGCCTGCAATGCGCGCTTCGCCGCCGGCTGGGCGCCGGTCATCGAGCGCATCCGCGCCGCCGGCAGCGTGCCCGGCGTGTGGCTGGCGCCACTGGCGATACACGAGTCGACGGCGCTGTTCCGCGAGCATCCCGAGTGGTTGCAGCGCGATGTCGACGGCGCCATCGCCGGCGAGGCCAACAACTGGGGACCGCGCTCGCGCTGGCTCGATCCGACCCATCCCGGGGCCGCGGCTTGGATCCGCCAGCTCATTCGTGAGCACCGCGAGCAGGGCTTCCGCTATTTCAAGATCGACTTCAACACCGTGCCCGGGGTCAGCTGCGCTGCGCCCAAAGGGCCGCGGCTGCACGACCGCACACGCACCGCCTTCCAGGCCCTACGCGACCTCTACCGCCTCTACCGCGAGGAGATGGGCGAGGACAGCTATCTGCTCGCCTGCCTCGGCTTCAACCGCGCCGTGGTCGGCCACGCCGACGCGGCGCGCATCGGGCCGGATTCGGCGCCGAGGTGGCAGGCCGCGCATCCCTGCTGCATCCACGAATGCATCCGCGCGGTCGGCCAGAATGCCCAGGCTAACGGTATCCTCTTCGCGAACGATCCGGATGTCAGCTACACTAAGGTCCGTGGTGGCCTGAGCGAGGTGGAGCTGCGCACCTGGCACGGCTTCGTCGGACTGCTCGGTGGGCTGTCGCTGATCTCGGAGCCGTTGTGGATAGACGATCAGATCTGCGGCGAGGCCAGGTTCGCCATCGCCGGCGAACGCCTGGAGCTCAACCTGCGCGTCACCGATCAGGAGCAGGTCCTGGCCGATCCGCCGTGGTTTGGTTCAAGCGCCGACCTCTTCGTCGAGGTCGACGGGGCGGTGCGCCAGTTCTGGCTGCAACCCGCCCTGGCCGGCCGGCCGGCGCGGGCGCTGCGTCGCGACGGCCCGGCGCTGGTCGAGGACGGCGCCTTCACCGTAGCCAGCGCGCTGGTTGAGGACGGCTGGACCATGACCGTGTCGGTTCCGCTGGTCCACCTCGGCCTGGTGGCGAATACCGCCGGGATTCGCTGCGAGGTCAAGGTCGCCGCGGTACCCGGGCGTAGCGTCCCGGCGATGTCGCGCTCCAACTTCACCGCCTTCGGCACCCTGGCGCCGTGGGAGGGGATCGCCGGCTATGGCCAGGTTACGCGCGGATCGGCGGTGCGGCGCGACTTGGCCATGCGCGGTTGGAAAGGCACCGATCGCAACTACGAGCTGATCACGCCGCCCTGCCCGGAGCGCGCGATCAGTCTCGACGGTCGCGATCCCGAGCACCGCCGCTTCGGCTTCACCGCCCGCCGCCCGTGGGGCGACAGCGCGGTGGTGCAGGTGTGGAATCCGCAGGCGCAGCCGGCTGACATCGATGTAGATATCGAGGCTCTGCTCGGCCGGCCCTGCCATGTTTGGTCGTTCTGGGATGGGGTCTATCACGGTGTGCAGCGCAACCGCTTCACGGTCCGCGGCCTTGCGCCGCATGGCTCGGCGGTCCTCCGGTTGACGCCGGTCGAGGCCGAGGTGCCGGCGGTCATTGGCAGCGATCTGCATCTCGGCTGCGGCGCGGCCGAGTTGGCCGAGGTTGCTGCGAGGTCCACTGGACTGCGCATCGTCCTGCACGACGCAGGCGCTCGCAACGGTTCGCTGTGGGTGGCGTGGTGTGGTCGTCTGCGACTGGTCCGAGCTGAAGGCTGCCGGGCCGAGGTCGCCAGCGCCGGAGCAGGCCTGTGGCGCGTCACGCTGGGCGGACGCCAGCGCGGAACGTCGCACCGCTTGGATTTCGACGCGGGCTGAAGCCCCGGTCCTGCGCCTTAGTAGGTCTGACGTAGGTGCATCACCGCCACGTCGCCGACCGGCGTGGCCGTGCCGTGCTGGTCGCGCATGATCAGGGTGCGCGGCCGGCCGGGCAGCAGGGTGAGGCTGTTGTCGCAGAACTCGCCGCCAGTCTGGGCCGAGGCCATGACGTAGAAGGCCGGCTTGTCACTGCTTAGGGTCAGCGTCGCGCCATCGACCTTCGCCACGACCTGCGCGTCGGCCAGGCGGCAGCGCTTGTACTCGGTGAAAACGTGGGTGTTGGCGTGGGTGACGGCTTGGCCGCCGCAGGTGCCACTGAGCGTGACGTGAAGGAAGCGGTTCTGGCGTGCCGCGTCGTCGACGCAGAAGTGCGTCGCGCTCCAGCGGCCGAGGCGCAGGGCCGAGCCGGCGGCGACGCGCGCCCGTAGAGTCTCGGCCGCGCCCGGCGCGCCGTCGAAGCCCCACAGGGCGAGTTCGACCGCGAGGTCGGCCTCGTGGGCCGTGTCGTTGATCGCCCAGGCCTCGACGATCTCACCTGCCTCGCCGTCGACGCGCTGGTGGATGACCGCGGCCACCGGCTGGAAGAAGCGGCGGGCGTGGTGCTGCAACTGCTTCCAGCGGCCGCCGTACTCGACGCTGGCCCAGCTGGCGACCGGCCAGATGTCGTTGAGCTGCCAGAACAGCGTGCCCATGCACTGCGGGCGCAGGCTGCGCCAGTACTCGACCGCGGTCTTGATCGCCAGCGACTGCTGCACCTGCGAGAGGTACAGCGTCTCGGCGAAGCCCTTGGGCATGCGGAAGTAGCGCGAGAACATCTCGTTGATGCGCCGGTTGCCGCCGTCGTTGCGCTGGTGGTACTCCATGGTCGGAGCAGTGATGTTGAAGTCCTCGGGCGGGCAGTAGGTGCGCACCGATTCCAGGCTGTTGAACGACTGGTAGCCGAACTCGCTGCAGAAGCGCGGCTTCACAGCGTAGTAGGCGTCGAAGCTCTTGCCCTCGTGCCACACCGACCAGTAGTGCATGTCGCCCGAGCCGTCCTTGTGCCAGGTGTCGCTGAAATCGCCGGGCCCGGCGCAGGGGCTGCTCGGCCAGTAAGTGCGGGTCGGATCGGCGGCGCGCGCGGCCCCGCCGCGGGTGTCGTCGAGGCGCACCCAGTCGACCAGGTAGCGGTCGCGGCTGTCGCGCGATTCCTTGAACCAGGTCAGCGCGCCGACGCACTCGTTGTCGCCGCACCACAGCGCGATGCAGGCATGGTCGCGCAGGCGCTTGACCTGATGCGTGGTCTCAGCGGCGATCTCGGCGAGGAACTCCGCATCGGCCGGGTACAGCGCGCAGCTGAACATGAAGTCGTGCCACAGCAGGATGCCGTGCTCGTCGCATAGCTCGTAGAAGCGGTCGGCCTCAAACTGGCCGCCGCCCCACACGCGGATCATGTTCATGTTCGCGGTCTTGGCGCTGAGGATGAGCTGCTCGTAGCGGCCCTCCTGGCGCGCCGGCAGGGCGTCGGTAGGGATCCAGTTGGCGCCCTTGCAGAAGATATCGACGCCGTTGACCCGCACGGTCAGCGGTCGACCGATGGCGTCGGGCTGGTTGACCACCTCGAGGCGGCGCAGACCGAGGCGCTTGCGCACCGTCTCTCCGCCAGCGCTGACTGCGAGGTCGTAGAGCGGCTGGGCGCCATGGCCGTTGGGCCACCACAGCTGCGGATCGGCGATCTCGACCGTCGCGGTGGCGCTGTTGGCGCCGGCGGCCAGCTGCAGCGGAACGGCCACGCGCTGCCCGGCGATCTCGATACTCAGCTCGCCGGCGCCGGCGGCATGCGCGGTCAGCTCGGCGGTGACGTGCAGGCGCACGCGGCCGGGGCTGTGGTCCTGCACCGTGGTGACGTAGTCGATCCGCGCCGCGGCCACCGCGTGCAAGCTGAAGTCGCCGAGGACGCCGAGACTCTGGATCGGGATGCCCCAGTCCCAGCCGGCGTGGCACATCGGCTTGCGCACCAGATTGTAGTGCGGGAACTTCGGCCCGTAGGCGTTGTGGTTGCATGGGATCGGGTAACCGAGGCGGGCGGCGCGCTCCTTCATCTCGGTGCGGCTGGAACGGAAGCGTAGCTCGATGCTGTTCAGGCCGGCTTTGAGCAGCGGTCGCACCTCAAAGCGCCAGCGCCGGAAGTGGTTGCCGCACACCCCGGCTTGCTGGCCGTTGATGACGATGGTGCAGAACGTGTCAACGGTGTCCGCGTTGAGGTAGATCGACGGCGCATCCAGCATCGCAGCGTCGACCTGCACAGTGCGGGTCGCCACCCAGTCACGTTCGCCGACCCACTGCACCTGCTCCTCATTGAGCCCGACGAACGGGTCGGGGATGAGTCCGGCAGCGAGCAGCGCGCTGTGCACGTCGCCGGGCAGGGCGAGCGGACAGGCGTTGCCGCCTTCAGCGTCGCGCAGCTGCCAGGTGCCGGCGAGATCAAGGATGGCGGAGCGGGAGGGTTGGCTGGCGGGATGCATGGGCGGAAGCATGTCGCGGCGCCGTCGCGCGCTTCCCCGGGGTTGACTCCCGATTGAACTCCTTTGATCTCTGGCATGCCCGTCCTGACGGCTGAATCGCTCTTCGATCCTGGCCATTCCTACACCCTGCACATCCAGGAGTCGGCTGGGGCCTGGAGCTATCCCGAACACACCCATCGTGGCTTCGGCGACCTGCTGGTCGTCGAACGCGGCCAGATCCGTCAACGCATCAACAGTGAGGAGATTGTCCTGCGCGCCGGCGATGCGGTGCTCATCCGGCCTAGCGACACCCACGCCCTGTGGGGCGAAGGGTTCCGCTTCCATAACCTCAACGTGCTGACCAGCGAATGGCAGCGGCTTGCATCTTATGTTGATACAGATCTGCCGATCGCCGACCTCTCCGATGCCGCTCAGGCGCCGCGGGCCCGCTTCGCCATGGCCGAGCAACAGCGCATCCTCGGTGATCTCGCCGAACTGATCGCCCGGCAAGGGTCTCCAGGCTCACGCACGGTGCTGGCGCGCTTTCTGCTCCGCTGGCTGCCAGCCTTCCTCGGTCGTCCCGACGGGGCCGCTCCCGGCGATGGTCCGGCCTGGCTGTCGCCTCTGCTGCGCCGCATGGAGGACGGTGTCTGCCAGGGCCTGACCGTCAGCGACCTGCACCGGCACGCCGGGGTCAGTCAGGCCCATCTGTCCCGCACCTTCCGCCGCTATCTCGGCATTTCGCCGAGCCAGCATCTCAATCAGGTGCGGCTGCAACTGGCTGCCCTGGAACTGGCGCGCAGCAATCGCGCCGTGCTCGACATCGGATTTGGCCTCGGCTTTAGCAGCCCAAGCTATTTCTACCGTCTGTTCGCTCGCGCCTACGGCCTGCCGCCTGCGGCTTACCGACGCCGCCACCGTATGCCGTAAAGCCTTTCTGGTAAGTAGGATGTGGAGGAGTGGACGGTCATGCCTTCAACTGGGCTGCAGTCCCACATAAGGCCCGCGAAAAGCTTGCTTCACCAGAAATTCATCTGAGGTTACGGGCGTCTTGACCCAGCACGCCACGATCCACTGACTGATCCAACGCATGCTCTGCCGCTCCGACCTCCTCATGTTGCGCCACCCGGGTGGAAAACCGTTCCACTTCGTCTGCTTGCCCGGACTCGTTCCAGACGGCCCGGAAACCTACGCGCGCCAACTGAAGCTACTGCGCAGCAGGGGCAGCGTCGCCATCGTCACCTACCCGTACGAGAGCTTCGATCTCGATGCGGTGATCGCCGGCGTACGCGAGGAACTTGATCGTGCCCACAGCGCCGGCCTCGCCCCGGTCCTGGTCGGCCTCAGCGTGGGCGGCGGCATCGTCATCGAGATGCTGCGCCGGGGCCAGGAATCCGGCCGCCCCCTGCCGCTGCGCGGACTGATCCTGATCTCGCCAATGACCCACACCGACGACCTGTCGTCGATGTTGTCGCGTCTGACCCTGCCGATCATCGCCGAGAGCCAGAAGGAAAACGGCACGCCGTACCTCGCCCTGGAACGTGGACGCCAGCTGTTCAAGACCCTGGTCACCAGGGCGACCGAGCAGGTCGACGGTTCGCGCGATGCCCTGCGCTGGCTGGGACCACTCGGCCTGTTCACCCCGCAGGGTTATGCGGCGTGGACCGAACGACGCCTGTCGACGCGCATCCAGCGCACCCTGGAACGCTTACCGCCCGAGGGTTCGGTGCAACGCGTGCTCGCCATCACCCGGTTTCGCGGCTTGGCCGGCACCAAGGGCCCGCTGTGCGACGCGCCAACGCTGATCCTGTGGGGCAGCAAGGAACGCCAGACCCTCGACATGAATGGGCCGGGGACCAGTCGGCTGTGCCGTCCTGACTTCGCCTGCAAGGTCTTCCCGAAGGTCGAAGTACACTGGATCTACGATCGCGACGGCGGTGAAGTGCCGCATGCCTCGCTGCTCAAGCATGCCGCCGCCTTCAATCCGCCGATGATCCGCTGGATGGCCCGTTACGCCAAGTCGCACGGCGTCGGCATGCTCCGCAATGGTATACACAAGGTCGCCGCCGTGCTGCCGGCCGCAGCCTTGGCCGCGCACTCCCGCTCGATGGTCTGACGAGGCCTGGAGCTTGGTCCCATTGCGGCCAAGCGGGCCGGCCCTAGCGTCTGGCAGCCAACCAGGAGTTCAGCCATGGCCCACGAGTTCACTGACGCCAATTTCGCCACCGACGTGCTTGCCTCGTCCAAGCCCGTTCTCGTCGACTTCTGGGCCCCCTGGTGCGGCCCATGCAAGATGATCGGCCCGGTTATCGAGAAGCTCTCGAAAGAACTCGAGGCCACCGTTTTGATCGGCAAGCTCAATGTCGACGACAATCCGCAGACCGCGCAGCAGTACGGTGTGATGAGCATCCCGACCATGATCCTGTTCAAGAACGGCAAGCCGGCCGGTCAGGTCATGGGCTTCCAGCCGGAACCTAAGCTGCGCGAGTTTATTAAGCTTTCCGCTTGAGGGGCTCTGCCCCTCGCCCCGCCGGGGGCTGCCGCCGCCCGGAACCCCTGCCGAGCCCGGCTCACTGACGTTCGCCGATTGGGACCACGCACTCCGGGGTGGCTCGCTGGGCGCATGCCGCACGGGAACAACTCGCGAGGACGGGCCAGGCGCGGCATGCTTCGGCGCTCACTGACCGTGGGGGATAGCCGCACGGGAACAACTCGCGAGGACGGGCCAGGACGGGCCAGGACGGGACAGGCGCGGCATGCTTCGGCGCTCACTGACCGTGGGGGATAGCCGCACAGGAACAACTCGCCAGGACGGGCCAGGCGCGGCATGCTTCGGCGCTCACTGACCGTGGCACAACACGCCGAGCACCGAGCACCGAGCACCTTCGTTTCGTCCAAGACCGCGCCCCATGACGCTGACGATGGCAAACGGCCAGACAGGGGCCTCAAGACTTCCCGGCCCGTGTCCGGGCGTACCATGCGGGCATGTCCGCTCCTGGCCCTTACGTTCCGCATCGTCTCGCCTACGCCCGCCGGGTGTCACGTCAGGTCATGGTTGGGCGAGTGCCGGTGGGTGGGGATGCACCCGTGGTCGTGCAGAGCATGTGTACGACGCCGACCCAGGATGTCGCGGCCACCGTGGCGCAGTCGATCAAGTTGGCTGAAGTCGGATGCCAGATTGTCCGGGTCACCGCCCCAGGGGTAAAGGATGCGCAGGCCCTGAAGGCCATTCGGGCCGGTTTGGACGCGGCCGGGTTCCGTGATGTGCCGCTCGTTGCCGACATCCACTTCATGCCCAATGCCGCCCTCGAAGCGGTCGAGCATGTTGAGAAGGTACGCATCAATCCAGGTAACTACGCCGACAAGAAGCGCTTCGCCGTCACCGAGTACAGCGACGCCGAATACGCCGCCGAGGTCGAGCGCGTGGCCGAACGTTTCCGCCCGCTGGTCCGCCGCGCCAAGCAGCTCGGCCGTGCTTTGCGCATCGGCACCAACCACGGTTCGCTGTCGGACCGCATCATGAACCGATTCGGCGATTCGCCGGCCGGTATGGTCGAAAGCGCGATGGAATTCGTCCGCTTCGCCGAGACTGAAGATTTCCGCGACATCTGCATCTCGATGAAGGCGAGCAATCCCAAGGTGATGGTCGCCGCCTACCGCCTGTTGGTTGCACGTCTGAAGGAGCACGGTTGCGAGTATCCGCTGCATCTCGGCGTCACTGAGGCAGGCGACGGCGAGGACGGTCGCGTCAAGAGCGCCGCCGGCATCGGCGCACTACTTGAAGACGGCATCGGCGACACCATTCGCGTCTCGCTGACCGAACCACCCGAGTTCGAGATCCCGGTGGCCCAGGCCCTGGTCGCGCGCTATGCCCCGTGGCGTGCGCGGGCGAAGCCGGCCGGCTGCCCGGACGAGACGATCGATCCCTTCCAGTTCCGCCGCCGCAATGCCGAGATCATCCGCCTGGGCGAGATCGCCATCGGCGGCGGCCAGCTGCCGCGCGTGCTCGTCATCCCTGGCACGGCCACAGGCAAGCCGCCGGCCGACGTCGTGGTGTCCGATCCCAATCTGTGGCCGGCCGCGTCCCGCCAGGTGCCCGGCTTCGCCGGCCTGCCTACCAGCAACGAAGGCAGCAGCGGCGTCCGTTCAGCGGTACGCGCCGCCACCGGCGAACCAGTCGTCGTTCACCTCCGTGGCGACATGGCCTCGCCCTACGTTCCCGAACGCAGCATCGTCCTGCTTGGCATCGACGACCAGGACCCAGCCGGCGGCATCCGTCGCTGCCTCGCCGTACTGCCCGACAACGTTGTGGTCGGCATCGCCGAACCCGGCGCACTCGGCGAGACCCGGGCCTACCGCCTGCTGGCAGCCGTCATTGAGGATGATTTCCGCACCAACGAGGCGCGCAGCACGGGGGCCGGCCAGCGCCAGCCGATCTGCATCGCCCTGCCGTTCATCGCCGACGACCTGGCTATCGCCGCGGTGGCCGGTGGCCTGATGATCGATGGCATCGGCGACTGCCTCTACCTGCCGGCAGCGCGCGATCCGCGTGGCCTAGCCTTCACTCTGCTGCAAGCTGTGAAGGCACGCACCACCCGCGCCGACTACGTCGCCTGCCCCAGCTGCGGCCGCACTCAGTTCGATCTCTTCGAGGTCACCGCACACATCCGTGAACGCACTGCCCACCTCGACGGCGTGGCGATCGCGATTATGGGCTGCATCGTCAACGGTCCCGGCGAGATGGCCGATGCTGACTTCGGCTTCGTCGGCAGCGGTCCGGGCAAGGTCGATCTGTATCGCGGCAAGGAGGTCGTGCGCCGCAACATCCCCTTCGAGTCCGGCCGCGATCAACTGATCGACCTGATCAAGGAAAGCGGCAAGTGGCGCGACCCGGTGTAAACTCGCCGCCAGTTTAGCCGAACGTGTAGTAGCCAGGCCGGTGGCGTGACGTCGACAGCCGGCCCGCGCGGACGAATTTGAGGATCCAATTGTCGACCACGATGTCGGTGATGCGCGAGGCGCTGTCCACCGATTGCACGAAGCGCAGCAGTGTGCCCGGGTGGAAGTCGAACGGCGATGGATGATTGCGCTCTAGCACGACGGTCCTGCCAGCCTGGCGATGGCAGCATTCCCAGCCGCTGTGCGTGACCGTGATCGACCAAGGGTCGCCGGCGATCTCGACACCGATGTGGTTGCACTCGCTGAAGATGGCGTCGTAGGCCGGCACCTCGGCCGCGTGGTCTTCGAACCAGCTGAGCAGGCGGTATTGATCTTCGATCAGGGTACTGAGTTGTCCGATGGTGATCAGGTCCGCCATGTCGCTGCCTCGGACACGTGTATAGGTCCGCGGCCTTGCGGCTCAACCTGAGGTCTGGCTGCGTCCGCGGCCGAGAATCACCAGCCCCAACAGCGGCATGGCCGCCAGGACCAGGAACACCAGCGCGCTCCAATGAGCAAGCAGGGCGCCGCACACTGCATTGCCGGCCAATCCGGCGATCGCTGAGAGTAGCGCCAAGGCACCGAACGCGATGCCACGGCTGCCGCGTTCGACCCGATTCGCGACCAGCACCTTCTCGGAACCCTCCAGCAGTCCGGCAACGATGCCGTAACCCAGTCCGCAGGCGATCAGCCACGGACCGCTGGTCAGGGCCAGCCCGACGAACACCACGGTAGTTGCCAGCCAGCCGCAGCGCAGCAGCCAGACCGCTCCGACTCGGGACGAAACCGCACCTGCCGCGCTGGCTGCGACAGCCTGGACGACGCCCAGAGCTGCCCAGCCCAGGCAGATCTGCCACAACGGCCAGCTGGCCGACGATCCTTCAGCCGGCAGTCCGGCCACCTGTACCAGCACCAGCAGCGGGCTGAGCTTGGTCGCCACAGCAGCGATGCCGATAGCTGCCAGCGGGCGCTGCACCGAAGGATCGCTCGGCCACCAACCGCCACCTGCGGCCGGCGCGGCCGGCGCCGCTGGCGCGGCGACCTCGCGCGGCCGGTCGCGCAGACCACGCGTCAGCCAAGCCACCCAGGCGGTGACGACGACGAGGGCGGCAACCGCCATCCACAGCTGATCCGGCGCGAGCAACCAGGCCACGCCTGCAGCAGCCAGTCCACCCACCGCTGCACCCAGATGGTCCATGGCGCGCATCTGATTGTACGCGCGGTCGCGCTCATCGCCTGAGGTCCAGTCTGCGACCAGGGCGTCAGTGGCGCTGCCGCGGATACCCTTGCCGACGCGATCGGTAAGGCGGCAGGCGATGATCCACCACGGCAGGCTGGCGAACAGGCCGATCGCGGTCAGCGGCCGGGCAACCGCGTTGACCAGATAGCCCCAACGCACGAACGGCGTGCGCACACCACTGCGGTCACTGGCCCGGCCGGTGAATAGCTTTAACACTTGGCCGATCGCATCGGCCGCGCCCTCCATGACGCCCAGCCAGGCTACACCCACGCCAGCCGGCAGTAGCGGGGTGAGGAAATCGAGGGTGAAATCGTTGGCGAAGTGCAGCCAGCCGATCCGGCGGATATGCGATCGGCCTTCGACTGGGGATGCTGCCGAGGGCTGATCCATGGACGGTTCAGGCATCATGGCCGGGAGCGCCACGTCCAGCATTGCTCGCCGTTGACTACGCCAATATCCACCACGCGCTGTTCGCTTCCGGCGACCAGATCGGCAGGCAGCGTGATCGCACGCCAAGCACCCGGTCGATCCGCGGCCAAGGTCCGTCCGTCGGCCAGGCCCAACCAGATCTCGCCGTCGGGCAGGACCAGGATCCAGCGCGCCGGGCCAGGCAGAAACTCATCCGATTCGCTACCGTCGACACCAAGCCGGCCAAGCCGATCATCACGTCCTGGTGGGTGCAGCACCACGACCCCACCGGGCACCGGCCAGGTCCGTCCAGGCAGCAGCGGAAGCCGCCGCGGCCGCACATCCAGTTCGATCGCGCCAGTCCCGGCGTCGAGCATCAGCAGCCGCGCATCGCCATCGGCAATCAGCAGGCGCCCGTCGTAGAGCACCAGGCTGCGGCCCGGTGTGGCGAGGGGCGATTCGGCCAGCCAACGGGTGAACCAACGCATCCGACCATCGTCGCGACAGGACGCGACGGTACGCTCGCCATCACTATCCAGCGTCCACGAACGCTGGTCGACCACCAGGCCGTCGCGCGTCCGCAACGCCTGCTGCTCGGCAATGCGGTACGGTACGGAATCATCGCTCAGCGGACGATCACGCACCCGCCCGGACGGCGGCATAGCTATGCGCACGAATGGCCGCGCCCGCGGCGCGACACCACCACTCCAGGCCGCTTCGGGCAGGGCCAGCTCGGCGGGATCGCGCGGCAAGGGGGCGAGGTCGGCGCTGCCAGGTAACGGATCGCTACCGGCATAAAGAGCGAGCGCGGCCAACTCGGCCGTGCCAATCGCATCGCGGCGCGCGGCCGCCCAATCGTCCTTGGCTAGTGCTAGACGTACTCGGACGGCTCGCTCGGCCTTGGCCGGCACCACCACCGGCAGGCCCAATCGCTCATCATCCATCCCTAGGACATGAGCCGGAATAGACCAGCCCCGGCCATCCGGAGCCATTACCACCGGCGCCGCGCTGCGGTCACGGGCCAGACGCCAGCCACGGCCGGCAGCCAAACCATGACGGTGGGCGACTACCGTCATGCCGTCCCACCACACCAGCCGATACTGAGTCAGCCATAGACTGGTGTGGCCAGCAGCTAGCGGCGAACCCAATGGTTCGCCGGGTAGAGCTACTTGCGCCGGTACCCCATTCAGGCGCCAGCCGACTCGGTCCTGGGCGAAAAAGGCGACCGCACCATCGACGCCTAGAGGCACCACGTCGCTCGGCAGAGGCGGCAGCCGCCGTTCAGTGCCGGCATCATCCAACCAACGCACGCCTTGATCATCAGCCAGCAGCACGCCACCGACACCAGGCCACAGTTGCGCTCCGGGTGGCAGTACGCGTCGCCAACGCACCGTCCCATCTGGCAGCAACGCGCGCAATTCACCAGCGGCCCGGGTCCACGTCGCTGGGGGCAGCTCAACCTTGGCTAGCGGCACGGGCCAGCCTGGCACGGGCAATTCGCCGCTGGCCAGCATGGCGGCACACAGGCAGAGCACGACCAGACGGGACATGACCTCACCGTAGCGCCGCCGCCAGCCACCCGCCATGGCCTGTCCTGGGTGGATGATCAGCAGAGCTCCAGACCGCTGCGCAGTCGTACAGCATGCCTCAACGGCGCCTTGCCAAGCCGCTGCGTGACCAGACCGTGCGCCCCGTGACCCCAGCCGAACAGCTCGACGACCACCACCGCAAGCCGCGCAACCTCGGCAAGCTGCTTAATGCCAGCGTCAGCGGCGACATCGGCTCGATCGTGGCAGGCGACGCCCTCCGCTTCTACCTGAAGGTCGAAGAGGGTCGCATCAGCCAGGCCCGCTTCCAGGTGTTCAACGCCGGCGATCAGGTTGCCACCGCTTCGGCCGTCACCGAACTGGCCATCGGCAAGACTCTCGACGAAGCGATGGCGCTGCGACCGACCGACGTGTGCCACCACCTGGGTGGCCTTGATCCCAACGACTTGCCCATCCAGGTCTGGGGCCTGGAAGGCCTGCGTGCCGCCATCGCCGTGCATCGTGGCGAACTGCCCGAGACCGACGAGGACCTCGACCCGATCTTGTGCCGCTGTCATGGCATCCCCGAGGAGACGGTCCGCCAGTCGATCGCCGTGATGGGCCTGACCGAGGTCCAGGGCGTGATCGACGCAACTGGCGCCGGGACTGGTTGCGGCAGCTGCCGCAGTGACATCCCGCGCCTGCTGGCCGACAAGGATGGCGCCGTCAAGCCACCCGAACCGCGCAAAGCTGGCCCCAGCGGACGCATTCCCACCCTCATGCGCATCCAGCGCCTGGTCGGCGAAAAGATGCAGCCGCAGGCGCAGATTCACGGCGGCACCATCGAGTTGTGGGATTTCGACGGCGCGCTTGTCACCGTCTCGCTGAAGGGCCTGGCCGACGACCAGCGTCGCCTGTTGCTGGGTCAGCTGGAGACCGCCCTCAAGGCCGAGATCGCGTCGAACCTGGGCGTCCGCGAACGCTGATCCGCTGCTGACCGATGGCCGCTGGCGCGCACCGAGGTGCCAGGTAGAAACCACGCATACGACCCCGTAGCTCAGCTGGATAGAGCGGCTGTTTCCTAAACAGCAGGTCCCGTGTTCGAATCTCGGCGGGGTCGCTTTTTGTTGGGGGCTTTGCCCCCACGGCCCGGGGCGGGCCTGCCCCCACGGGCTTTGTCGCAGCTCGATTTTGTCGCAGGCTCCAAAATCGTGGCGGCATCGGCTGCGCCGATTCTATGCCGCCAAGGCTGCTCGGCGCCCGACAGCGCTGGGCGCTGGACTGCGCCCCCACGGCCCGGGGCGGGACTGCCCCCACGGGCTGGTAAGAGCTAAATCGTCGCCGCTGGCCTTTCTGGTAGGCATACCGGGAGGGGTGACCAGGGTGGCACTCGCTGACGGATAGCACGCCTTCGGGCAAGGGGCTCGACCCCGTACAAAGAT